>CAYOOZ010000024.1:0-16385 GCA_964405705.1 uncultured Christensenella sp. | reverse complement strand
AGAGGGCAGCCGCCTTTTAAACCAGATCAAACCCCAGGACCTTGTGGTCGCCCTGTGCATTGAGGGGGAGAGCCCCCCCACCCTGGACTTTGCCAGTCAGATTGCGGACTGGCATGATGCCTCCACGTCCGTGGTCTTTGTGATTGGGGGCAGCAACGGGCTGTCCAGGGCCGTGATGGACAGGGCGGACAAAAAGCTGTCGCTGTCCAAATTGACCTTCCCCCACCAATTGGCACGGGTGATGTTGATTGAGCAGGTCTACCGGGCCTATAAAATATCATCCGGTGAAAGGTATCACAAATAATGCGCTTAACCCAACTGCGACTGCACCAGTTTCGCTCCTATGAGCATTTAACCCTGATGCCGCCTTCTGGCATCACGGTGTTTATTGGGGAAAATGGCGCGGGCAAGACCAACCTCCTGGAGGCCATCCACCTGTGCTGTTTGGGGCGAAGCCACCGAACCAGCAACGACAGGGACATGGTGCGCTTGAACAGTCGCTCCTGCGCTGTGCACGCCAAGGTGCAAAGGAGCGTTGTGAATGACGAGGTGGGGGTGAGGCTCTTTGCCCAGGCGGGGGAGCGCAAAATCATCTATGTCAACGGCAAGACGGTGCCCCGGATTGGGGAATTGATGGGGCACATGACCTGCGTGATGTTTTCCCCGGAGGATTTGGACCTGGTCAAGGGGGCGCCCCAGGGGCGGCGAAGCTTTTTGGACATGCTTTTGTCCCAGAGCCAGGCGGCTTATTTCTATGCCATCCAGACCTACCATGGCATCCTGCGCCAGAGAAACGCCCTCCTAAAGGAGATCGCCAAGGGCCGCGCGGATGCCAAGTCCCTGACCATCTGGGATGAGCAGCTGGCCCGCGCGGCCGGGCCCCTGATTACCCATCGTCGGGACGCGGCCTTTGCCATCAGCGAGCTGGCGTCTGAGCACTATGCCTTTATCGCGGGCCGGGAGAAGGAGCATTTTTTCCTCTCCTACCAAAGCTCCCTCATGGAAAGCTACAACCCGGTGGAGGACCTGATGCAGCAATTGGCAAAATCCCGGGAGGATGACCTGCGCCGGCTGTCCACCACTTTTGGCCCGCACAAGGACGATATCAAACTCATCCTGGGCGGGCAGGAGATGCGCGCCTTCTCCTCCCAGGGGCAGGCCAGAACGGCCGCCCTGGCCATGCGCCTGGCCCAGATAGATATATTAACCAAGGCCCACAAGGAGACCCCGCTCTTGTTGTTGGACGATGTCCTCTCAGAATTGGACGAGGGGCGGCAGGCCAGGCTCTTAATCCGCTTGGACCGGATGCAGACCTTGTTGACCTGCACGGACATCAGCGGCATCCACCCCATTGCCCCCTCCGCCGTCCTCACCGTGAAGGACGGGCAGGTTTTCTCCTAACCCCCGGACAATCGGGGCATCTGCCGCACGATATCTCGCCAGGTATGTTGATACTGGGCGGGGTTTTCTATTCTAAGCCCGATATCAGGGAGGATGGCCGCGCTGGCCAAGTGGTACAGCGATCGCCCAGCGCTCCAGCCCATCTCATCCTTTTGATAGGGGTTGCCAAAGAAGGTGAAGGCCAGGGCGCCCAGGGCATAGACATTGGTGCCCTCAGAAAGCGGCCGGCCCGTCTCATAGCCCTCGGGTGGGACAAACCAGGATGAGCCGGCCAGCTTGGGGTAGGGCGCGATGGCCGGGAACTTTTGAAAATGCCCCAGGGAGCAAATCAGGGCCTCCCGCAGCTCGAAATTGATGAGCACCTGGCTGTGTGAAAGCCCGCTGATTAAATAATCCTTATGATTGGCCATCACCAGCGCGTCCATGAGGCTGTCATACATAAAAAGCCTGTCCACCAGGCTCATGCCCTGCAAGCGCTTTAAAAACAGGTCCAGGGGGGCCAGGGCAAAGCCCTCAAACCAGGGGAAGACAAGCGCGGCCCCGCCCTGTGTTTTGATGACCTGCAAGAGCTGGGGAAAGCCCTTGTGCCGCAGCTCCTCATAGGCTTTGACGGAGTTTAATAAAAAACGCCGGGCGTTCTCCGGCTGCCCGGCATACATCTTGGTTTTCGCGCCGGCGTACTTCACAAAGTATTTTTGTGTCCCGCTCGTGAGACCAAAGCAGAGGTTGCCGGAAATCAAGTTGTCAAAGGCGCAAAACACCTGCCCCAAGGCAGAAAGCCAGGAAAAATCATGCGGCTCCTTGATTTCAAAGCCCACGCCATGAAGGTCAACCTGGATCATGGGGCGCTCTCCCTGGTCACGTGGTGGATCCACTTGTCCGTGCGCAGCCGTTTAAAGGCGATGATCCATTTGAAGGTCTGATCCACCCGGGTTAAGAAATACACAAAGGCTAAGGGGAGCTTCAATACAAAGGCGCCCAAAAAGGCCGCGGGCAGGACGACCAGCCAGCCGCAGATCATGTCCACCATCATCACAAAGCGGTTGTCCCCAGCGCCCCTGTTGATGCCCACAAAGCAGGAGGCATGGTAGCTGGTGCCAATGAGGGTGGGCGCGCACAAAGAGACCATTTGGGAGGCCAGGGCGGAGGCTTCAGGGGGCAGGCCATACAGGCTGATAAAGGGCAGGCGGATCAAGTACACCAGGGCGGCCATGAATAAGCCAATGATGAAGAACATGATCTGAATGGTCTTGGAGTATTCCTTGACCAATTTGATGTCATTGGCGCCCACCGCTTTGCCCACCATCACCGCGGCTCCGCCAGCCAAGGAGAAGGTGAACATGGTGCCCAGGTTCATCAGGGAATCAGTGATGCCAGCGGCATTGCTCATGATCAGGCCCAATTGCCCGATGATGACCATCTTGAGCATGCCGATGATGGCCCACTGCGCGTCCGTCACCAAGACGGGCAGGCCAAAGCGGGCATAGTCCTGCCAGGCCCAGGCCGCCTGTTTTTTAAGGAAACTGGGCTTGATCTCGATGTGATTCTGCTTTTTAACCGCGTACCAGAGCACCAGGGACATCTCAATGGTCCGGGCCAGGACGGTCGCGATCGCCGCCCCCTCCACCCCCAGGGCCGGGAAGCCCAGCTTGCCAAAAATTAGCACGTAGTTGAGCCCCACATTGGCAAACAGCGAGGTCAAGGTGGTGTAGACAGTCACCCTGACAATCTCAATGCCCTTGAGCATGCCAATGAAGCAGGCTGTCACCGCATAGGGCAGATAGGACAGGCAGACGATGGGCAAATAGCGCAGCGCGATCGCCGTGGCCTCGATTTCGTTTTTATTGATGACAATGTTGATGATGAAGCGGGGGAAAAGGTTAATAAGAAGGATAAACATCATGGCAATGAGAAGCCCCATCGCCATGACGGCGGAGGAAACCTGGGCAATTCGTTTGGTGTCCTTTTTGCCCCAGTACTGGCTGACCAGAACGATGCTGCCGCTGGCCAGGCCCGTTAAAACCGCGATGGCCAGGTTGGTGATGGAGTTGGACTGCACCACCGCCGCAAAGGAAAAGCCCTGGGGATCCAATTGGGTCACCATCACGTTGTCCGCCATAACGACCAAGAGGTTGATCAGCCCCTGGAAAGCCGCGGGCAGGGACAGGCGGAGGATGGTCTTGTAAAAGGACTTATCCCGTATCATTTTGCACCTCTAAGGAAAACCTTTACTTTATGGAAACCATCATACCATAGCAAACGATGAAAGAATAGAGGACATCAAGAAAAAGCAAGCGTTTCCGCCTGCTTTTATCGCGCTTTTCGCTGTCCTGTTTCCCAACCCCTAACATTGCTCAAGTTTGGGAAATGGCTTAATCTGACGCATAGGGGAGCACCGCCACAATCTCATCCTCAATGTAAACCAGATAGTATAGGTTGCTGCCATAAATCTGGTAGTTGGCCATGAAGCTTTGGGCGTCCAAGGCCCTTACCGGGTTGTTCATTGTGCCGTAGTAGAACAGGCAGTTCTCGCTGGTGGTGTACTTATAGTGGTAAACCGTGTCATTGACAAAGGAGGACTGGTTGGTCGCCCCCCTGTAGTTGATGGTCACCAGGTCGGCGGAGATTACAGCCTTGTTGTCCTCCAGCGTGATGGCGTTGATAAAGCCGGCGGACACGCGGGTGCGCCGCTCAGAGGGCCTGCGCTGCAAATAGATGGTGTAGGTTTTTTGCGCCATCAACTGGTTTTGCGCGTTGTACACGGAGACCACGATGGCCACGCTTTGCGGGTCGTTGCTCATCTGGATGATCTGGGATTTTTGCCCGCTTGGCACGGCCTGCCCGTTGACAGTGACCACAGCGCCCGGGGCGGCAGTGGGGGTGAAGGTGATCCTGGACACCCAGGAGGCCACGGTCAACAGGTAGGTGTCAATGACGGGGTCAAAGCGCTCCGGCAGCATCTTGCCGGTGTTGGGCGCGTTATGGGTTAAATTGATGAGGAACTCGCTTGGCAGGGCATTGCCCTGGGCCAAGGCCAAAGGGATCTGGCCCAATATCAGCACGCAAATTACAAAAACAATCAGCCCTTTTTTCATGGTGTACCCTCCTTTTTGTTTTCAACCATCAAACGAGCTTTACTTTCATTTTCTTGCATCAGTCCCGGATAAAGGCGTCATAAATGGCCTTAATCGCGCTCTCCAGGTCATTTTCGTTTACGCCGATGATGATGGACAGTTCACTGGGCGCCTGGAACATGGTCTTAATCGCGATGCCCTGCTCAGACACGGCGGTGAACAGCCGGGCGATGGTGCCATGCATCTTAAACAGGCCAATGCCCACGCAGGCCAAAAGGGCGATCCCCTCCTGTATGCTGATGGTGTCCGGCTGCACGGCGGCCTCAATCTCGTCCAAAATCCGTTGCTTGTTCTTTTCCAGTGCCTTGGAGTTCACCATCACGCACAGCGCGTCAATGCCAGTGGGCAGGTGCTCAAAGTTTAAGTGGTGGCGCTCCAAAACGGACAGCACCTTGCGGCCAAAGCCCACCTCGTCGTTCATCTGGTTTTTTTCCAAAATAATGGTGGAAAACCCACGCTTGCCCGCGATGCCGGTGACCGCCGGGATCTTGCCGATCTGCCGGGGGCTGGGCAAAATCAGGGTGCCCGGGTGCTGGGGGTTTTTGGTGTTGCGGATCGAGGTGGGGATGCCGGCCAAGCGCACAGGGAAGACTGCCTCTTCATGCATGACCGACGCGCCCATGTAGGACAGCTCGCGCAGCTCCCGGTAGGTCAGGCTGGCGATAAAGCTGGCATCCGGCACAACGCGGGGGTCTGCGCTGCGAAAGCCGGTCACGTCCGTCCAGTTCTCATATAAATCAGCGTCCATCGCGGCCGCGGCCAGGGCGCCGGAGACATCGCTGCCGCCCCTGGTAAAGGTGTGGATGTCGCCGTTTTCCTCCGCCCCGTAAAACCCGGGGATGACTGCGCGCTCATGCTGCTTCATCTCCATTTTTAAAAGAGCCAGGGTCTTGTGCAGCTCCAGTTTGCCGTACTGGTCAAAGCGCACCACGTCCTTGGCGTCAATAAAGCCAATGTCAAAATACCGGGCGATCAGCCGCGCGCAGAGGTATTCCCCCCGGCTTGTGATAAAGTCCCGGGTGGCGCTTTTATAGATATCCATCTTCAGCGCCTTTAATTCCTCATCCAACGCGCCGTCCAGGTGCAGGCCATGGGCGATTTCTTGAAAGCGCTGCATGAACACGCCGTATTCCGCGTCAAAGTTCTGGCTCATCTGCGCCTTGTGGTGGCAATCCAAAAGCAGGTCGGTAACCTTGGTGTCCTCAGGCGTCCTCTTGCCGGGCGCTGAAACCACCAAAAACCGCCTTGCGGAATCGGCTTCAAAGATATTCTTGACCTGGTTTACGCAGTCCGCGTCCGCCAGGGAGGAGCCGCCGAATTTTGCGACAATCATGTCAGCCTCCCAAACTACATTAAAAATACAGGCTTATTCTAACACAAGCGGGGGAGGGGGTTCAATCTTTGAAGGCGCATCGGGTAGTCCGGTGATTTTTACCCGGCGATTTTTTGGCGATAAGGGCTTTTTAACCGCTTGACAATCCGCCTGGCTTTTGTATGATAAAAGCATAGAAAAAAGGGGTTTTCCCAACAGGAATCATAATTTCCCGCATTGAACAAGGAGGATTGATTATGAACAAAAGACCTGTCACCTTATGCACCGCGCAGTGGGCCGATTTGCCGTTTGAGGATTTATGCGCCTTGGCGAGCGAGATGGGCTATGACGGCCTTGAGATCGCCTGCTGGGGCAACAACCTTGACATTGACCGCGCGCTTCAAGACGAGGGCTATCTGCCCTTTATCAAGGAAACGCTTGAGAAAAACGGCCTGGTGTGCAAGGCCATTGCCACCCACATCATCGGCCAGTGCGTGGGCGACGCGCCAGACCCCAGGCTCAACAATTTCGCCCCCGCCAACCTGGCCAATGACCCAAAGGGGATCCGGGAATGGGCCATTGAGCAGATGAAGAAATCCGCCCTGGTCGCCAAGAAAATGGGCATTGATGTCATCACTGGCTTCACCGGCAGCCCCATCTGGAAATACCTGTACTCCTTCCCCCAGACCACAGAGGAGATGGTGGAGGCAGGCTTCCAGGAAATCTATGACCTGTGGACGCCCATTTTGCAGGTTTTCCGGGAAAACGGCGTGCGCTTTGCCCTGGAGGTTCACCCCGGCGAAATCGCCTTTGACTACTACTCCACCAAGCGCCTGCTGGAAAAATTTAAGGATTGGCCGGAGTTTGGCTTAAACTTTGACCCCTCCCACCTGCTCTGGCAGGGCGTCACGCCCCACCTGTTCCTTTCTGACTTCATTGACCGGGTGTATCACGTCCATATGAAGGACGCCGCCGTCACCCTGGACGGGCGCAGCGGCCTGTTGGGCTCCCACATCGACTTTGGCGATTTACGGCGCGGGTGGAACTTCCGCTCCCTGGGCCATGGCGGGGTCAACTTTGAGGAGATCATCCGCGTGCTCAACGCCAATGGCTATGAGGGCCCCCTGTCTGTTGAGTGGGAGGACAGCGGCATGGACCGCGTGGACGGCGCGACGGAGGCCGCGGCCTTTGTCAAGAAAATCAACTTCAAGCCTTCCCTTGTCAAGTTTGACGAGGCGATTGCCAATTAAAGGAGGGCTGCCCATGTATAAACAGGTGAACTATGGCATGGTCGGCGGGGACATCAAGGCCTTTATCGGCGATGTCCATCGCAAGGCCATCGCCTTTGACCCGCGCGCCCGTTTGGTCGCCGGCTGCTTTTCCGCCTCCTCCATGGACAAAAACAGGCAAAGCGGGGAGGCCCTGGGCCTGGAATCACAGCGCGTTTACGCCACCTACCAGGAGATGGCAAAAGCGGAAGGGATAAGGGAGGACGGCATCCGCTTTGTGTCCATCGTCACCCCCAATGTCACCCATTATGAGATCGCCAAGGCCTTTTTGGAGAACGGCATCCACGTGATGTGCGAAAAGCCGCTCACCTTTACAGTAAAGCAGGCGGAGGAATTAAAGGAGCTGGCGGAACAAAACAACCTGCTCTTTGGCGTCAATTACTCCTACACCGGCTATGTCCTGGCCAAGGTCATGCGCGAGATGGTGAAGGACTGCAAGATTGGCCGGGTGATCAATGTCAACGCCGAATACCCCCAGGAGTGGCTTCTGGATGACCTGCACCCCAAGGCCGGCCAAGAATTAAGCCTCTCTGTCTGGCGCAAGAACCCGCAGATCGCCGGTATCTCCAACTGTGTGGGCGACATTGGCAGCCACATTGAAAACTTTGTCCACTACGTGACCGGCCTTCGAATCAAGCGCCTGCTGGCGGTCACCAACAGCTTTGGCCAGCCCCTGGACCTAAACGCCAACATCCTTTTGGAGTATGACAATGGGGCCAACGGCGTCTATTGGTGCTCCCAGGTGGCCGCGGGCACCTTAAACGGCCTGGCTGTGCGCATCTATGGGGATGAGGGCTCCCTGGAATGGCGCCAGGAGGACCCGGACTATGTCCGCTACACCCCAAGGGGGGAGGCGCCCCGGCTCTTAACCCGGGGCAATGGCTACCTCAAGGAAAAGGCCGCCTCCTGGAGCCAGTTGCCCACCGGCCACCCAGAGGGGCTGCACGCCGCCTTTGCCAACATCTACAAGGCCTTTATCCAAGCCGTCCTTCAAAAGGACGCGGGGGAGGATGCCTCCCACCATGATTTCCCAGGCGTTGACATGGGCATTTCCGGCGTGAAATTTATTCATGCGGTCGTGGAAAGCTCAAAAAACGACGCCAAGTGGGTAAACTTACTGTAAATCCAAGTTGGTAAAGCCAACAAAAACAATATTAAACGGAGGAACAACCATGAAGAAACTGGTCACCCTGCTGCTGGCAGCTGTGATGCTGCTATCCCTCACCAGCGCCCTGGCCGCCAATGAGGACATCGTCATCCTGGTGCCCAACGCGGACCACGGCTGGACCGGCGCCGTTCTTAGCTATGCTGAGGAGAAGGCCAAGGAAATCAACGATGCCGGCGTGCACACCGCGCGTGTCATCGCCTCCTCTGACCCGGCCAACCAGATCACCCAGGTGGAGGACATCATCGACAACAAGTCCGCCAAGTCCGTCGTCATCCTGCCCTATGACAACACCCTGGAAGCCACCATGAAAAAGCTGGTGGACAGCGACATCCCCTTTGTCATGTTTGACCGCGTGATTGATTCTGTGGCCGAAAAGGCTGTCTCTGTCGTCAAGGGCGACAATGAGGGCATCGGCTATGAGACCGCGAAGCGCTTTGTGGCGGATGGCTTGCAGCCGGGGGACAAGGTCCTCATCATCCCCGGGGATAACTCCTCCGTGCCCGAGATGCGCAACAACGGCTTCTTCAAGGGCCTTTTGGAGAACGGCTGGACGCAGGAGCAGGTGGATGGCATCAAGTCCACCGCCTACACCGGCTGGAGCCGCTCTGAGGGCCGCCGCCTCTTCACCGAGTGGCTGGACAGCAACACCATTGACGACGTCAAATCCAACCTGTTCATCTTCACCCATGATGACGAAATCGCCATGGGCATGCTGGAAGCGCTGAAGAGCTCTGACATCGACCCGGGCAAGAAGGAAGCCTTCTTGGGCGCTGGCGTCAAGCTGGGTACCTCCTCTGGCTTAAACGAAATCTACTCTGTCCTAAAGGGCATCCACCAGAAGGACTACACCCAGGAAGTGGGTTTATTGGGCGACCTCTTCTCCGTCACCTATGACCCGGGCATGATCAAGATTGCCATTCAGGACATGGTGGATCATTTGGACGGCAAGGAAGTGCCAAAGGATCACGTCGTGCCTGTGAGCGTTGTGGACAGCAAGAACGTCAACGAGTTCCAGGGCTTTGGCGACGCCTTTGCCAAGTAACAAAGCAACCTGCCCCTCCGCAGGCGGCCTGCCTGCGGAGGGCTTTCAATCAAGGGAGGGTCTCGCCAGCAATGCTTGAAATGAAGGGGATCTCCAAGTCGTTTTTTGGTGTCAAAGTCTTGGATCGCGTGGACCTGTCGGTGAAAGCGGGCGAGGTGCATGCCCTTTTGGGCGAAAACGGCGCGGGCAAATCCACCCTGATGAACATCCTGGGCGGCGTTTATAGCAAGGACGCCGGCCAGGTTATTTTTATGGGCAAGCCCCTTCATAACACCAGTGTGCGCTTGGCGGAGGGGGCGGGCATCGCCTTTGTCCACCAGGAGCTCAACCTGTTTAATGACCTGAAGGTCTATGAGAACATCTTCCTGCGCCGGGAAATGGTCAAGGGCCTGGGGGTCCTCAACAAGCGCGGCATGATTCAAAAAACGGAGGAGCTGCTCCATCAAATGGGGGTGGATATCCCTGCCACCGCCCTGGTCTCAGAATTGGACACCAGCAAAAAACAGCTGCTGGAGATCGCCAAGGCGCTGCACCTGAAGGCCGAGCTGATTATATTGGACGAGCCCACCACCTCCTTAAACACCACGGAGATTGACATGCTCTTTTCCCTGATTTTACGCCTCAAGGCGCAGGGCAAGTCCTTTATCTTCATCTCCCACAAGATGCAGGAGGTCTTTCATATCGCGGATCGCTACACCGTGCTGCGCAACGGGCTTTTGGTTAAGACCGGGGAGATCAAGGACGTCACCCCCACCCAGATTGCGAAGATGATGGTGGGCAGCCAGTACACGGATGAGGGCAGCTATCAGGCTCGGGAGCTGGGCGAGGTGGTGCTCAAGGCCGACTCGCTGTCCGGCCAGGGCTTTCACGCCGTTGATTTGCAGGTTCGCCGCGGTGAAATCGTGGGCTTTACGGGGCTAAAGGGCGCTGGCATCTCTGAATTGTTTTCCACCATCTTTGGCGCCCTGCCCATCAAGGGCGGGACACTTTCACTTTTTGGCAAGCAGGTGACGGGCAATTCCGTCCGGGAGGCCATGCGCAACCGCCTGTCCATGATCGCGGACAACCGCAAGGAAAACTCCATTATTCCGGACTTCTCCCTGCTGGAAAACTTCTATGTGTCCGAGCACCGCCTCTCCGCCAAGAAGCCGGTGATCAAAAAGGGCAAGGAAATTAAGCGCTATCAGACCCACCGCTCCGCCCTGTCCATCAAGGCCAACACGCCCTTTGACCCCATCACCTCGCTCTCTGGGGGCAACCAGCAAAAGGTCATCCTGGCGCGCTGGCTTAACACCAAGGCGGACATCCTGCTGCTTGATAACCCCACCCAGGGCATTGACGTGGGCTCCAAGGCCGAGATCTACGGCCTCATCCAGGAATTGGCTTTTCAGGGCAAGACCATCCTGGTCAACACGCTTGAAATCCCGGAGATCATGAAGGTGGCGGACCGCTGCGTCGTTTTCTACCACGGGCGCATCCATACCATCCTCTCCCGCCAGGAGATAACGGAGGAGCGCGTCATGATCGCCGCCACCAACGCAACAAAAACGGAGGTACCTGCCTAAGATGCCGAGCATTACACGACAGGACAGGCCAAAGCAATCCATCACCCGGGTCTTGGGCAACTACAGCTTCGTCCTGATCTTTTTCGCCATTCTCTTGGTCTACCTGATCATCAACGCCGGGGCCACCACCTGGTCAGGGGTGATGAACATCCTGCGCCACTCCACCGTGGTGGGCATCATGGCCTTTGGCATGGGCCTTGCCATTATCACCGGGGGGATTGATCTGTCCGTTGGCAGCATGCTCTCCTTAATCGGCGGCTTCTCTGTCGTTGTGTTCAACGCCACCAATAGCCCGGTTTTGACCCTGCTGTTCGCGGTATTTGCCGGCTTTGTGCTGGGCAGCATCAACGGGCTTTTGATTGGCAAGGTCAAGATGCCACCTTTCATCGTCACCCTGGCCACCATGATGATTTATCGCTCCATGGCGCAGTATTATTTGCGCGCTGTTGAGCGCAAGTCAATCTACAACATGGATGGCACGCTCTCAGCCTACCAGGGTTTTTATGATTTTGGGCAGAGCAAGCTCTTTGACCTGATTCCCTCAGTGGGCATTCTCCTGATCCTGGTCACCGTGGCCATGGTCTTTTTGTCCACCTCCACCAAGTATGGGCGCACGGTCTACGCCGTGGGCAGCAATGAGCGCGCGGCCATGTTGGCCGGCATCTCGGTCTCCTGGGTGCGGGTGAGCGTGTACATGATCACCGGCGTGCTCTGCGGCCTGGCCGCCTTTATCTGGCTGGCCATGAACGGCGCTGTGGACCCGGCCACCCTGGGCCGCAGCAATGAGATGTATGCCATCGCGGCTGTGGTCATTGGCGGGGTTAGCATGTCCGGCGGCAAGGGCCGGCTGCTGGGCATCCTCTTTGGCGCGATGAGCTATAATATTATCGACAAAATCATCGCCGCCATGCGCTTTGACGCCCTCATCAACGACACCATCAAGGGCGTGATCCTGCTCCTGGCCGTCTTAATTCAGATCATGATTCCGGTCCTGCGCGAGCGCTTCCGCAAAAAGGACGCTTAAACCCATCATCAGGGAAACTGTCATTAAATCATGCGGGTTTGAAAAGGGGAATGATTCCCCTTTTGTGGGTCTGGGCCAAGCCCAGCGCCCCCTTTTCCCTTATAATGACAAGCCGGGGCCAATATGCTATAATCCTTGCATAAAATAAGCACTGCTGTGGCGGAAAGGGTTTATGGCGAAACTGACAAAAGAAAAACGCAGTATGCTGCTTAACATCGGTTTCATCCTGCTGACCCTCCTGCTGGTCTTGTATTTGGTGTCCCAAGCGGGGGATGTCAATCAGATTATATCCGCGTTCACGACGGTCTCGCCCCTCTGGCTGCTGGGCGCTTTTTTGTGCTTTTTGACGCACGTGGGCTTAGAAGGCCTGATTTTAAAGATTTTCTTTTATTTTCAGGAGGTCAAAATTTCCTGGGCCTCCTGCAACCTGGTGGGCTTGATCGGGATGTTCTATTCCTCAGTGACCCCGGCGGCGACGGGCGGGCAGCCCATGCAGGTGTTCGCGCTTAAGAAGCGCAAGGTGCCCTCAGGCATTGGGTATTCGGCGCTGGCGGTCAAGTTCTTCTGCTGGCAGTGCGCGCTGTTGTTGATTGGCGCGGTGCTGTGGATTGTGAAGGGCAGCTATGTCTATGCGCTTTTGGGCCAGGGCATCTGGCTTTTGGCGCTGGGCTTTTTCTTAAACTCGCTGATGGTGTTCCTGGTCATTTTGCTGGCGATCAACCGCAACTTTGTGCGCGCGATTATCATCTTCTTTGTGAACTTGCTGCACAGGCTCAAGATTGTCAAGGACAAGGCCAAGACCAGCTCCAAGATGGACGCGGCGCTGAATGATTTTCATTCCTCCGTGGACCTTTTGACCAAGCAAAAGGGGCAGTTCCTGGTGCTGTTTCTGTTCTCCCTGTTGCAGGTCACAGCCTTGATGAGCGTGATTTACTTTATCTACCGGGGCTTTGGGCTAAATAACCATACCTACATCCAGGTGCTGACCATCCAATTTTTGCTGTACATCACCGCGTCCTTCACCCCGCTGCCGGGCGCTTCAGGCGCGCAGGAGGGCGGGTTTTACCTGTTCTTTAAGAGCTTTTTCCCCGGCTCCATCCTCTTAGCGGCCCTGCTGATCTGGCGCTTTTTGACCTATTATTTGTTCATCATCATTGGCGGCATCGCGGTGTTCATTGACCAAACCTTCTCCATGCGCCGCCATCGCAAAAAGGCGGCGGAGATTGAGCGCTTAGACGCCCTGAAGGAAGAGGCGGATGACAGTGATGTGGAGGAAAACAAATGAAAACAAAAATCTTTGCCCATAGGGGCGCCTCGGGCTACGCGCCGGAAAATACCTTGGAGGCCTTTGCCCTGGCCGCCCAGCAGGGGGCAGAGGGCGTGGAGCTGGACGTGCACTTGACCCGCGATCACCAGATTCTGGTCGCCCATGATGAGCGGATTGACAGGGTGTCAGACGGCAGCGGGCTGATTTCCATGCTCAGCGTCAAGGACATTAAAAAGCACCTGTTCAACCGCCCCCACCCGGAGTATCAGGAGGCCAGGGCCCCGCTCTTGGAAGAGGTGCTGGAGCTCTTAAGCCCCCTGGGCTTGCAAATTAATATTGAACTCAAGAACAGCCAAATCCCCTATGAGGGCCTGGAGGCCAAATGCCTGGAATTGGTGGCCAAAATGGGCATGGAGGACAGGGTGTTTTACTCTTCGTTTAACCATTATTCCATGCTGAAAATGAAAAGCCTGAACAAACACGCGGTCTGCGGGCTGCTGTATGACTGCTGCCTGATTTCCCCGGCGCATTACTTAAAAACCTCGGGGCTTGATGCCCTCCACCCGCAGTACAGCGATTTGTTGCTAAACCGCGAAGCCTATGAGGAAGTGAAGGCCAAGGGCGGCCAAATCAACGTGTGGACGGTCAACTTTGACCAGGAGATGCGAAGGGTGATGGAGGCCGGCGCCGATGTGCTGATCACCAATTTCCCAGACCGCGCGCTGGCGGTGCGCGCGGGGATGCAGGGTTGACGGCTTTTGGCTAAAACCATATAATTTGCTCAATTAAACTTGTTTAAAGTCAACAGATTTTGACTGCTAAGTTTGTGCAATCATCATTTCTTTATCAGACAGGAGGATACGCGCCATGGCGGATCTGGTTTCGGTCATCAAGTATGAGGGGGACAACTCCACCTTCATCTGGAAGCACCCTGTGGAAGATTTCAATACAGGCACCCAACTGATTGTCCATGAATCCCAGGAGGCCATTTTCTTCATGAACGGCCAGGCGCTGGATTTGTTTGGCCCAGGCCGCCATGAGCTGACTACACAGAACCTCCCCTTGATTAGCAAGTTTTTCCAGCGCGCGACGATTGACAAATCCCCCTTTCATTGCGAAGTCTACTTTATCAATAAGACGGAGCAAATGGCCATCAAATGGGGCACGGACAGCAAGGTGGAGTATGTGGAGCCGACGTATAAGTTCCCACTGAAAATCGGCGCCAGCGGGGAAATGAGCCTCCTGGCGGAGGACAGCCGCAAACTGCTGGTGAAGTTGGTGGGAACCGAGCGCAACCTGACCCAGGCCAGCCTGGTGGTCAAGTTCCGGGGCATTTTGATGACCAGGGTCAAAACCTACCTGGCCAACCTGATCCGGGAGAGGAACATCAACATCTTTTCTATTGATGAGCACCTGGCTGAGATGTCCTCTGCTCTAAAGGACTTGCTGGCGCCGGATTTCGCCGATTATGGCGTGACCCTGTCCAAGTTCTGGGTGATGAACATCGTCAAGCCCGAGGAGGATCGTAGCTACCAGCGGTTTAAGGAGCTGCACTTCCGTCAGTATGCCGATGTGGCGGAGGCCCAGTTGCGCCAGCAAGTTGGCGTGATAGAGCAGCAAACCCAGGCCCAACGCCTGGTGATTGAGGCCCAAGGCTTAGCGCAAAAGCGTGCCTTGGAGGGTTTCACCTACCAGGAGGAGCGCGGCTTTGATGTGGCGGAGCGCGTGGCTTCCAACGAGGCTGTGGGCCAGATGAGCAACCTGGGCATCGGCTTGGGTGTGATGGCGGGCGTGGGTGGCACAGTGGGCGGCATGATGCAGGATACCCTGGGCGACCTTCAAAATAAAGGTGGGTTGCAGCCCGCCGCATTGGCCAGTTGTTCTTCCTGTAACGCGGTTCTCCCGCAGGGCGCAAAATTCTGCCTCTCCTGCGGCCAAAAGGTGGAGCAGGCAAAGGCGGGGGAGGTGGCATGCCCCGCATGCGGCAAATGGACTCAAGTGGGCAAGTTTTGCATGGAATGTGGCAAGCCTTTGAGCAACGCCTGTAATAACTGCGGCAAGAACCTGCAGCCAGGCGCCAAATTTTGCCCGGACTGTGGACACAATCAAACGGAGGCAGACAAATGAAACGGCAGCACATCATTTTCCTGGGTGTTTTCTTGGCCCTGCTGGCAGCCCTGCTCTTTGTGGTGTTGCCGGTCACTGCTAACCTCATCATCGCCTATGTGTTCTGGCTGCTAGGCCTTGTCCTGCTTATTGTGAGCCTCTTTGCCTTTGGCGCAAAGGGGAAGAGTATTTTGATGGAGTTGCCCCTCTTTATCAAGGCGCGGGGCTATCTGATGGTTACAGCCCTTCTTTCGGCTCTTGTGCTGGTGCTGGAGAATCTGGAGGTGTACACAGTGCCCCTGGCCCTGCACCTTGTTGTTCAGGTTGCAGTGCTCCTGATCCTGGGCATCGGGGTTGCCAAATTAAACCTTGGCAAATCCTACATTGAATCAGTAGGCGCACAGGCAACAAGCTCGCGGGACAAGCTGGCAGCCCAGGTGGCGGACATCAAGGCACTCAAAGGCCAGCTTTCTTCCTTGCCGAATGAAGACCGAGAAAAGGTTCAAAATGCCCTTGCGGAGGTGGCAGATGCCCTGCGCTATGCTGATCCCATCAGTACACCGGCTTTCCAAGTACTTGACAGGAGGATTGCAGATGGCGTTCTTGCCCTGGGCAGGGCGGTGTCTGCCAAACAATCGGAGGAAGCCCTGAACTATGCCAAAGAGCTATTGGCGGACATTCAAGAGCGCAATGAGCGAATCAAAAACTCCAAGCGCTGAATCAATTATTGTACGCGTAATTATCTGAAATAGGAGGCACCAATATGGCCATCCGCAAATGCAAAATGTGCGGTGGCGATATAAACGAAGGCCAGATCCACGGCACTTACAACAGTGAAACAAAGGACCGCAGTGTGCATAATAACAGCACAAAGACAAGAGGTGAAAATGGCTGGCAAGTTAGGTTTTTTCTTCGGAGCGGGAGCAGAAAAGTGCTATGGCATGCCATTGGGCTCTGATTACACTCTTCATTCAATGGTTCAAAAGCATTCATCGCTTTACGATGCACTTGCAATCTTTTATAAAAAACGTTGCAGTACCGAATATACAGATAAATACAAAAAGATTTTCATTTTCA
>CAYOOZ010000023.1:0-18869 GCA_964405705.1 uncultured Christensenella sp. | reverse complement strand
CCGCCGAGCGATCGGTAAGGGTGGAAAGGTGCGGTAAGAGCGCACCAGCGGGCTGGCGACTGTCCCGTTATGTAAACCCCACCTGGTGCAAGATAAAGGGAGACACATGAATGGCCCGTTCCGTCTCCGACCATCGCTCAAGCAGTCTGGTGACTGGCTGCGTAGATAGATGACCATTCACGACAGAACTCGGCTTACAGTCTGCGCTCATAACTCATAAAAAAACACTGCGATTTGCAGTGTTTTTGCGATTTAAGGGAAATTATCTCCCGCTCTTTTTAAAGGCCTGGCGGCGTTTCCATTGCCTGAAACTATTGGTGAGGTAATTGTAGATGTCCCCGCCAAAGAAGAAGAAAAGGTTGACCAGGCTAAACAGAAGGGCAATTCGCTCCGGCCAGGTGCCGATGACAAAGGAATAGAGGTATAACAGCGCGTTGAGCAGGGCCAGCCATTTGATTTTGATGGGCAGGACAAAAAACAGCAGCAGCTGAAAATCCGGGTATTGGATCGCAAAGGCAAAGAAGAGGGACAGGTTTAAATAATAATTGGTGGTATAGCCGGTGATGAGGCCAGAGAGGATGGCGCACAAGGCGCCAATCACATAGTACACCAGAAAGCGCCGGGGACCCCAGCGGCCTTCCAGGGCGGTGCCGACAAAATAGTAGAAATACAGGGTCAGGGCGGCTTGCAGGATGTTGCCCCCAGGTGGGAGAATCAAAAAGGAGACCAGACGCCAGACTTCGCCCCGTACAATCAGCTCCCAAAAGAAGCTGAGCTTGTAGATGAGTAGAAACTCCGGGAAAAACAGGTCTAACGCAAATACGCCGGCCATGGCAAAAATGAGGTATTGAAAGAATGGCGGGATGGCAAAGCGATGCAGCCAGCGTTCCGTTTTCTTGAGCATAGGCGCCTCCTTCCTGTAAGTGCCTTTATTTTACAATCAGGCTTTCATCCCCGTCAAGCAAGGCAGCAAAAAGGACGAGCCGATTGGCTCGCCCTGTGGTAGATCAGCGCTTATTTTTCGCTCTGTTCGCCTTCAGTCAAGACAGGAATGGTGCGCGCGGTCTTCTCAACCGGGGTTAATTTGGGCAAGGTGACATAGAGGATGCCGTTTTTGTAGCTGGCTGTGATATTGCCCTCGTCAATGCCATCCAGGTTGAAGCTGCGCTGCATCAGGCCGCTACGGCGCTCAGTATAGGTTCTGCCGTTCTCCTCGCTCTTTTCTTCCTGATTGTACTCAGCCTTGATGGTTAACATGCTGTTGTCCACTTCAAGCTTCATCTGCTCCTGTGTTAAGCCGGGGATTTCAGCCTCAATGGTGTAGGTGGTTTCGTTCTCACGGATATCAACACGGAAGGTGTTCTCCAGCATGGACTCTGAGCTGTTGAAGAAGGAGCGGAAAAAGGGCTCTTTCATCAAGTTCTCAAAGGGGCTGGCGGGCCTTGAAAGATAGCGGCGGTAAGGAACCATTGTAAACATAATCATTTCCTCCTCAAGTGGGTGTTTGGTGTGAGTCTGCTCACTTCACGTCCTCATTCTAACACGAAGGTCAAAGAAAGTCAAACATCAACTATGAACATTTTTTGAATTCATGGAAATGCCCGGAAGAAGAGGGGAAATGCCTTGTCAATCGATCTTCATTCACATAGAATACCCATATGCTTATGAAGTCGCAAGCCCATTTGGCGGTCTTGAACGCTCTGGCTAAATTAGAGAAGCCGGAGCATATTTTGGTCGCCTATTCAACCGGGGCGGACTCTACCGCCTTGCTTTATCTCCTGAACGATCTCCGTAAAGAGCAAGGGTTTTTATTGAGCTGCGTTCATGTCAATCATGGCCTGCGACCAGCCTCCATGGAAGAAGAACAGCTTGCCATCAAAAACGCGGATAATCTTCAAATCCCGATTGTCATTAAGCGCGTGAGTATAAAACGGGAGGGCAACCTGGAAGCCGCGGCCCGGGAAGCGCGCTACCAGGCCTTTTTTGAGGCAAAGGCAGAACTGGGCGCTGACCTCATCGCTCTGGCCCATCACGCGGGGGATCAAGCGGAGACCTTGCTGATGCATTTGCTCTCTGGTTGTGGGCTAAACGGGTTGACAGGCATGAAGGAGTATTCCCCGCCCATGTGGCGACCGCTTTTGATGGTACACAAGGATGTGCTGATGGACTATTTAAATAGTCGGGGCCTCCCCTATATGGAGGATGAGAGCAACCAGGATGAAGGCTTTACCCGCAACTATTTACGCCGTCAAATCATTCCTCGCTTAAATCATCTACACCCTGGTCTGGAACAGAGGATGGCGCAGACCGCCAATCTATTGGATCAGGATGAGCAGACGCTAAAGGCGCTGACAACGGACTGGCTTAAAATACATGAGAAATATTCACCGCCTTTTCATTTTATTGATTTAACCGCGTTTTCGCTCCTGGGTTTGGGGCAGAAGCGAAGGGTGCTGCGAGCGGTGATAAAGCGCTGGGGACTTACCCTTGATTCTGAGAAAACGCATGGGCTTTTGGACTTCTGCAGTGACCCAAGCGCTGCCCGGCTGGATTTGTCCCGGCAGGTTTATGTGATGAAGTCTCGGGCACGCTTGCATATTTTGCGTGATGATGTAAAATCAGTAAATGCTCACTGGACTCAGCCCAGGGCTTTGCCGTATACCGGCAGGTTTGGGGATGGCCGGCATGAGCAGGTGATGTCCCATCTGGTTTGTAAAGGGGCTTTGATGCGATTGCCAAAAGCGGATGATGTCATCAACCCCAAGGGCATGGCAGGGCGTCAACCCGTCTTGAAATACTTCAGCTCAAGGGGCATGGACAGGGCTTTTCGGCCCCATTGGCCTGTATTTGCCCAAGGGCGGGAAGTTCATTGGGTGCCAGGGTTTGGGATTTCGGAAGAGGCGGCCATCAAACCGGGGGAAACAACAGGCGTTTTTCTGGAGTTTAGGGACAGATTGCCGGATGAAATTGAGTAGATGGAGGCAGGGGAAGGGCATGTTTGAAGCGACATTTGACAAGGATCTGGACCATATCCTGATCACCAGGGAGGAAATCAGCGAAGCGGTCAAAAAGCTGGGCGCGAAACTCAAGGAAGATTTTCAGGATAAAAACACTGTTTTTGTGTGCATCTTAAAGGGTGCCGCGGTCTTTTTTTCTGACCTTCTGCGCGAGGTGGACCTGCCCCTGACCATTGATTTTATGGCCATCTCCAGCTATGGCAACAGCACCAAGACCTCCGGTGTTGTACGCATTTTAAAGGATCTGGACCATGATGTCCTTAACAAGGATGTCCTGGTGGTGGAGGACATCGTGGATAGCGGCCTCACCCTGTCCTACATCAAAAAGGTGCTGCATGAGCGCGGCGCGCGTTCTGTGCGTCTGGCCACCTTGCTGGACAAACCTGAGCGGCGCAAGACCAACCTTGAAGTGGACTATGCCTGCTTTTTAATCCCCAATGAGTTTGTGGTGGGCTATGGCCTGGATTATCAGGAGAGATACCGCAACCTGCCCTTTGTAGCGGTGCTCCACCCCCGGATTTACACTGAGGAAACTTGAAAAACACGAAAAACAGCAGGATTGCGTGGTATAATCTTATCTGACTGAGCAAAGAGGAGGACACACTTTTGCGAAAATCCCGTGGCCCGTTTGGCTACATTATCATGATTGCGGCTTTCATGCTTTTGGCCTTTCTGATTTCAGACAGCTTAAAGATGCCGGTGAACCGGATCACCTACCCGGAACTGCTGCACAAGATTGAAGAGAACACTGTTGACCGCGTTTCTATCCGCGGCACCACCTTGATTGGCCTGAACAAAAGCTCGGCCATTGCCAGGGCGGATTACCCGGCCCGCTTTGACTTTGAAACCACCATTGGCCCTGATTTTACGGACACCGTGCGCACCATGCACGCCACCAAGGCCCAGGTGCCCTTGGAACAAGTCAGCGTCAACGACCTGGGCTTTACCATTGACTACCTGCCGCCCATAGTGACCCCCTGGTACATGGAGATGCTGCCTTACCTGCTCACCATGGGCCTGGTGATGCTGTTCTGGGTGTTTATTATGCGCCAGCAAACAGGCGGCAGCGGCAAAGTATTGAACTTTGGCAAGAGCTCTGCCAACATGGTGGACCCGACCAAGAATAAAATCACCTTTGCCGATGTGGCCGGGGCGGACGAGGAGAAAGACGAGCTCAAGGAAATCGTCGACTTCTTAAAAAACCCCAAAAATTACCTGGATTTAGGCGCGCGCATCCCCAAGGGCGTCCTTTTGGTGGGCCCTCCGGGAACGGGTAAAACCCTGTTGGCCAAGGCTGTGGCGGGGGAGGCCAAGGTGCCCTTCTTCTCAATCAGCGGCTCCAACTTTGTGGAGATGTTTGTCGGCGTTGGCGCCAGCCGCGTGCGCGATTTGTTTGAGCAGGCCAAGCGCATGGCCCCCAGCATCGTTTTTATTGATGAAATTGACGCCGTTGGCCGCCACCGTGGCGCTGGCCTTGGCGGCGGGCATGATGAGCGTGAGCAGACCTTGAACCAATTGCTGGTGGAAATGGACGGTTTTACCACCAATGAAGGTGTCATTGTGATGGCCGCCACCAACCGCCGGGATATTTTGGACCCAGCCCTCCTGCGTCCAGGCCGATTTGACCGCCAGGTCACGGTGAGCTATCCGGATATCGCTGGCCGTGTCGCGATTTTAAAAGTGCATGCCCGGGGGAAGCCCTTGGCGGAGGATGTGAACCTGGAAAACATTGCCAAGCGGACGCCTTTTGCTACCGGCGCAGACCTTGAGAACATCATGAACGAAGGCGCGATTGTGGCCGCGCGTTACCGCTCCAAGCAAATTCACCAGTCCCACCTGATTGAAGCGGTGGAGCGGGTGCAGATGGGCCCGGAGAAAAAGAGCCACAAGGTCTTGGAGGAGGACAAGCGCATTGTCGCCTACCATGAGGCAGGCCACGCGGTGGTGGGCCACTTCCTGCCCCTGTGCGATGATGTGCATACTGTGACCATCGTTCCCCGTGGGGACGCGGGTGGGTTTACCCTGTCCCTGCCTGAGAAGGAATACGACATGCAAAGCCGCGAGCGCATGCTGCAGATGATTTCTATGATGCTGGGCGGTCACGCCTCCATTAAAATCATTGAAAACGATGTTTACACCGGCGCGCAGTCTGACCTGAAGAGGGCGACAGAATTAATCCGCACCATGATCACCAAATTGGGGATGTCCGATAAGATCGGTACGGTCTACCTTGGCAG
Source organism: uncultured Christensenella sp. (assembly GCA_964405705.1). Lineage (GTDB taxonomy): Bacteria > Bacillota > Clostridia > Christensenellales > Aristaeellaceae > UBA6115. The sequence goes on along the minus strand of CAYOOZ010000023.1, from coordinate 13,615 downwards.
CGACCAGGAAATTTTTGTGGGCATGGAGTTTGGCCACTCCCGCGACTTTAGTGAGGAAACCGCCAAATTAATTGACCATGAGGTCTCCGACCTCTTGGCCCAGTGCTATCAGGTGGCCCTGGACACGCTGAAGAACAACATCGATAAACTTCATGGCTTGGCCAAACTGCTGATGGAGAAAGAAACGCTCAACCGGGAGGATTTCCTGAACTTCATGAACGCGGGCGCTGAGATCCCGGCGTTGAGCGAAGCCTGATGGCAGGTGGACTCGGTTTAGGATTAGCCCCGCGCCCTGACTTGCACATGCACAGCACGGCTTCTGATGGCATCTTTAGCCCCGCTGACCTGGCGAGTGAGGTTAAAAAGGCCGGGCTGACCCATTTTGCCCTGACTGACCATGAGACCATGCTGGGGCTTAAAGACGCGGAGGAAAAAAGCCGCGAGCTGGGTCTAACCTTCATTCCCGGGGTTGAAATCAATACTGCCGGAAAGGACGAGGTTCACATCCTTTTGTACTTTGTACATGAAGGAATGGAAGAATTGACCGCCCTGTTGCGTCTGATGAACGAGGACCGCAAAAACCGCGGTCAGCGCATGATAGAACGCCTCAACCAATTGGGGATCAACATCAGCTTAGACGACGTGGACATCCCACAAGGCGTCTTTTGCAACCGGCCTCACCTGGCGCAAGCCCTGGTCATATTAGGCCAGGTTACAACCATGAAGGAAGCCTTTGACCGCTACCTGGGCGTTGGCAAAGCGGCCTACGTGGAGCGAAACAGGGTGGAGACCCTGGACCTGATCGCGCTGGCGCGCCGCAACGGCGCTGTCCCCATCCTGGCGCACCCGGACTTGATTCGCTCACCTGCCTTGCGCTCTGATGAGGCCATCGCGCAAATGGCGCAAGCGGGGCTTTTGGGGATAGAAGCCTACCATTCCAGGCACAACAGCGCGGCTTGCAAGAGATGGGAACAAACCGCCAGACGGCACGGTCTCCTGGTGACCGGAGGCAGTGATTTTCACCGCCCGGCAGATGAGCACGGGCCACTTGGCTGCGTTCTTCAAAAATGGAGCACTGTTGAGGAGGACCTGCCCCGCTTCCTTGCAACGCAAAAGGACTTGATAAAGGAAACCGCATGAACCAGGGAAACCATTACCAGCAAAACCAGTCAATCAACCAGGGTGCGGGAAGGCCGGCAAACAGCCCTCCCGGCTTTCCTGTTGCTGGGCAACCGGTTTACTATCACGCGCAAAACCCCAGGGCGCCGATTCAGCCTCAAGCCAACAGAAAGGGCCCGCTAAACCGGGGCCCCAAGAAGCCCAGGCGCGGCGCCGCCGGCTCAAAATTGCTTATCTCGCTGGTGATTTTGGTCCTTTTGGGCGTTGGCGCCTTTTTGGGCATCAGATCCCTGCGGGACAACCAGGTCAAGGCCAGCTTGGCCCCTTATCAAAACGTATTTGGGCCCAATGTGTTTATCAACGATGTACCCATTGGCGGCCTTGGCGCTCAGGAAGCCTATGACAAGTTAGACCAGGTGATGAAGGAGCGCATCAATAGCTGGAATGTCCATGTCAGCTACCAGGGTTTTCAGTTTGTAACCCTCAATTACGGCATGCTGGGCATGGAAGTATCCCAGGATGAGTTGTACAACCTGCTCAATGAAGCCTGGCAGATGACAAGAAGGGGCGATATTCATCAACAAAAGGCGGCCATTGACGAATTGAGCCTTACCCCTCATAAGGCTTACACCACCAAGTCGGAATTAAAGGATCAGCAGCTGCAGCAAATCTTTGCCCAGATATTGCCCTATGTCAACAGCCAGCCGGTGAACGCGATGATCACGGAGTTTCGCCCGGATGAGGATGAACCCTTCATCTTTCAAAACGAGCGGGCAGGCGCCAGCTTGGATACTCAGGCGGCGATGGATGAAATTATGACCATGGCTGCCTGCGGCCAATCCGGGCAGTATGAGCTAAAGCCCAGCGTCATTGAGCCCCAGGTTACACGCGCTCAACTGGAAGAGACAGTCAAGCTGCGGGCAAGCATCAGCACGGCGATTGACAGTTCCTCCACAGCCAACCGCAACCACAATATCCGCCTCTCGCTTGCAAGGTTCAACGGCAGAATCATTAAGCCAGGGGAAACCTTCAGCTTCAATGATGTGGTCGGCCCACGTACCTTGTCAGCCGGCTTTGCGGAAGCCCTGGAATACGCCTATGGCGATTTGGTCACAGGTGTTGGTGGGGGTGTTTGCCAGGCCAGCACCACCTTGTATCAGGCCGTGGTGACAGCGGGATTATCCATCGTCAAGCGCTATCCGCACTCCGGCAAGGTGGACTATACCGATATGGGGCAGGACGCGACGGTGTATCTGACAAGGGACAGGAACATCGACTTTCAATTTAAAAACAACACCCCGGATAACATCTACCTGTCTGCCCGCGTGCGCAATGCCCGCAACAGCTCCAAAAAGCTGGTGACTGAAATCCGCGTTTTCGGACAGAGCCTGGGGGAGAACGTCACCTACCGCTTAAGGTCTGAAACTGTGTCCATCATCCCACCGCCGGAGCAAAAGAAATATGAGACGGATAAGACCGGGCTGATTGTGACCTACAAGGACGAGGAAAAATTAAAGTCCAAGGCCATTGAGGGCAAGGTGATTGAAACCTATCTTGAGAAATATGTTGGCGGTGTCTTGGCCGAGCAGCCAAAGCTCATCACCAGGGATACCTTCAATGCAAAGCCCGCTGTATACTGGCGGGGAAACAGCGATCGCTAAGCACTGCCCCGGCTTTTGGCCGGGGTGAGTTTTCTCTGTTTTGTGAATGTTTATGCATGTATACTCTTGCATGAAGTCATACGTTCATGTATACTTTTATCAACGGAGGTCAAAGAGAGCTTGCCCAATTATTATCTGTTTGCCAATCCCGGCAAACCGGAAACCATACCTGTGGTCAGGCAAACTGCCATGGAGTGTGAAGCCCTGGGCTGTAAAGTCTTTCTTGAGGACTGGCTCAATGCGCTGATCGGCCTTGGCGATCAGATGGATGTTTCCGAAATGGACAGCCGGATTGATGCCGTGATCAGCTTTGGCGGGGACGGCACCCTTCTGCGTGTGCTGCCCCAAGCGGCCAGGCAGCGTATTCCCGTCCTGGGTGTCAACCTGGGGCATACGGGGTTCTTGCTGGAGGTTGAGCCGGGTGAGCTGAACGCTGCCTTGAATCAACTGATTTCAGGACGCTATCAGGTATTTGACCGGGCGATGCTTTCCTGTCAGATTTCCGGACAAAAAAAGCAATTGGTCATGAACGAGGTGGCCTTGACCCGCGGGCAGAGCCCAGCCAGCCTATTGGTCGATGTCTGGTATGAGGATGAATTGGTGTATACCATCCACGGGGATGGCGTTTTAGTTTCAACCCCTACCGGCACCACGGGCTATACCCTCTCAGCGGGCGGACCTATTGTGTCCCCATCCGTTCCCTGCCAGGTGGTGTCCCCGATCTGTTCCCACATCATGCACCAACGCCCGGTGGTTCTACCTAATACCGGTGTCATTCGCCTGATTGTCAGGGAGAACAGGGGCAGCAAGTACCAATTGAGCTTAGATGGACAAAAGGTGTATGAGCTGGATACCAGTGAAGCCATCACCATCAGCCCTGCTGAGGAAAAGGCCCGGTTTGTCTATTTCAAGCCGCAGCGTTTTTTAGAACGGCTCCACCAAAAGCAGATGGAATGGAGCAATCATGTATACGGAGGGAAACCAGATGAAAAGCACAAGACAGGCCGCCATCCTCAACCTGATTGATAAGCAGGATATCAAAACCCAAAAGGAATTGGCGGAAAAGCTGCGGGTGCAGGGATTTGATGTGACCCAGGCCACTGTGTCCCGGGACATCAAGGAGATGCGCCTGTTAAAGGTGCTCAATGGCCTGGGGGATTATAAGTACGCGACAGCGGACCAGGCAGAGCATTCTGTGTCTGACCGTTTTGTCAGAATGTTTGTGGATTCGGTGATTTCCATTGTGGCCGCGGGCAACATCATCGTGGTCAAAACCTTGTCAGGTTCCGCCAATGTGGCCGGTGAGGCCATCGACAGCATGCGCTGGCCGGAGATCGTGGGCACCTTATCCGGGGACAACACCATCTTTGTTGTGGTTCAAAACCCTGAGGATTCTGAAACAGTGGTCGCGAAGTTCAACGAAATTCTCAGGTAATATGTTAGACCAACTGCTGATACGCAACATCGCGCTGTTTGAGGAGGCCGGCATCCAGTTTGGAACCGGCCTTCACGTCTTGACAGGCGAAACCGGGGCGGGCAAATCCCTGGTGGTGGACGCGGTGAACTTCCTTTGCGGCGCGAAGGCTGAGCGCGATATCATCCGCGTAGGCGGTGAGAAAGCTTATGTGGAAGGCATCTTCCATGTGGACGGGCTGCCCAGTGTGCTGGACACTTTAAACGAAATGGACATTGACTTAGAGGACGGCCAACTGATTTTGTCCCGGGAAATGTCTGTCAAGGGGCGCAGCGTCTTCCGCGTAAATGGGATGGCCGTCGCGGCAGCCGTATATCAGCAGCTTACTTCCAAATTGATAGACATCCATGGCCAGCATGAGCATCAATCCCTCCTGCACGAGCAAGCCCACCTGCGCTTTTTGGACATGCTTGGCGATGACGCGCACGAGAAACTGAAAATAAAGGTTAAAGAAGCCTACCTGACCTATGCAGCCAGCAAAAAGGCCTTGTCCGTTGCTGAAAAAAATCTCAGGGAGCGCGCTGAGCGCGTGGATTTATTGGAGCTGCGCAGGAAGGAACTAAGCGCTGCCAAACTGGTGCCGGGAGAGGAAGAGGAACTGCAGCAGGAGAAGACCATGCTGCGCAACGCGGATAAAATGCTTCATTCCTTAAAGGGTATGGTCCAGGCCTTAAGCGAGTCCCAGGGCGAGGAAACCGCCGCCTCCCTCATCAGGCAGGCAGGGCAATTGATGGAAAGAATCAAGGACTATCACCCGGATTTTATAGAGATGCAGGCCAGGCTTGATTCCCTGTATTATGAGGTCGAGGAACTGGGCCATGAGCTTAATACCCGCTTGCGGGATTTAAATTTGGATGAGAACCGCCTGGAGGCTGTTGAAACAAGGCTGGATGCCCTGCGCAAGTTGCAGCGTAAATACGGTCCCACCAGCGAGGCCATGCTGCTCTTGTTAAGCGAGGTGGAGAACGAGCTCAAATCGTATGAAACGCTGGATGAGGACATGGAAACCTTGCGCAAGCAACTTTTCAACAGTGAAAAAGAGTACAAAACCCTGGCGATAAAGCTCAGCGACTCCAGGAATCGATTGGCCCTTTTATATGCAAAAAGGATTGAAGGCGTCCTGCACGAACTGAACATGAGCGGCACGCGCTTTTTAATCCAGGTGGATAAAGACGAAAACCAGATGAATCAGGACGGCATGGACAAGGTGAGCATGCTGATTTCCGCCAACGTGGGGGAGGATTTAAAGCCCATCTCCAAAATTGCCTCTGGCGGTGAGCTGTCCCGCATCATGCTGGCCATGAAGACCATGAGCGCGCAGAAAAACGAAATCCCCACCATGGTCTTTGACGAGATTGACACAGGGGTTTCCGGCAAGACAGCCCAGGTCATCGCGCAAAAGCTTTGGGATATTGCAAGATTCCGCCAGGTCATCTGCGTCACCCACCTTCACCAGTTGGCTGCCATGGCCAACAGCCAGTTCTTGGTGATCAAGGAAGAAAAAGATGGACGGACCAATACCAGCGTCGTGCCCTTGAGCCAGGAAACGCGGGTGGAGGAAATTGCCAAGATGCTGGGGGACTTGGACACACAGGGGGACAGCGGCAAGAACCATGCCAAGGTACTGCTCAAGGACGCGCAGGCCTATCGGGAGAGGAGCGAAGCCTCTTAAGCGCTCGCTTGCGCTTTTGGGAAAAATTGCTTGACCGGGCTTGCCGATTTATGCTATATTGATTTATAGCCGCTCGGGTGAGGCTTTTAAAGCCATTTGGCTGCCTCCGGGTTGAAAATACCCCCGTCCCGGCGAGTAAATTATTGGAGGTGCTGCATCATGTACGCAATCATTGCGACAGGCGGCAAACAGTACCGTGTGTCCGAAGGGGACACCATCTACATCGAGAAGCTGAACTTACAGGAAAACGACGAGGTTGTCTTTCCCGTGCTGATGCTCTCTGGTGAGGAAGTCAAAATGGGCACGCCCGAGGTGGAAGGCGCCAGCGTGACCGGCAAGGTCGTCCGCCATGGCAAGGGAGCTAAAATCATCGTCTTTAAGTACAAGAGCAAGAAGAACTACCGCCGCAAGCAGGGCCACCGCCAGCCGTTTACCCAGGTAGAAATCACCGCCGTCAAAGGCTGAGATGACCGCGATCCGCCTGCTCAAGGAGCAAGAAACACTCACCGGGTTTGAAGTTAAAGGGCACGCTGGTGCCGGCACCTATGGAAACGACCTTGTCTGCGCCGCCATTTCCTTCCTGGCAACCACCTGCGTCAATGCGCTGGAAGAGGTTGCTGGAGTAAAGGTGGAAGTCAAGCAAAAGGATGCCTATATGAAGGCTGAGGTCAAGCCGGAAAACACCAACCCAGAAAGCCAAGTGATCCTCGCGACTTTTCTCAGGGGAGCCCGGGATTTATTGGAAGCCTACCCCCAACATGTCAGCCTGATTGACAAATGATTTTAAATGGAGGAATCCACATGTTAAAGCTTAATCTTCAGTTATTCGCACATAAAAAAGGTATGGGTTCTACCCGCAATGGCCGTGACAGCGAATCCAAGCGCTTGGGGCCCAAGCGCGCGGACGGGCAGTTTGTCTTAGCTGGCAACATCTTAGTCCGCCAGCGCGGCACCAAGATCCACCCCGGCACCAATGTCGGCATCGGCAAGGATGACACCCTGTTTGCCCTGGCGGATGGTCTGGTGCGCTTTGAGCACTACGGCAAATTGCGCAAGAAGGTCAGCATCTATCCTGTTGAGGAAGTTGCCGCCCAATAAGGCATCTTTATGCTAAACCACCCTCTTGGGTGGTTTTTTGCTATGCAAGACTTTACAATTATCAACAATCCGTAACAAATATGTAAAATAGGCTACCTATCCGGGGCAATTTATTGTATAATCCAGATGAAGAAATCAGAAAGGAAGAAGGCCGATGAACCAACTATCTGTCAGCATCGAGACCTTTTTCTGGAATATTACAAACCGCATCCAATTCAAGGACCTTTTGGACATCCTGATCATCGCCTTTTTGCTGTACAAGATTTTCCAAATTACCCAGCAGACCAGGGCTGGCCAGGTGTTCAAAGGCTTTTTGCTTTTGATTTTGATTGGTTGGGCTGCCAACTGGATGGGCTTTCAAGCGCTTAAGTGGCTGATTAACAGCTTGGTCAACAACGGCGCGATTGTGCTTTTAATTCTCTTCCAGCCGGAATTGCGCAACGCCCTGGAGCAATTTGGCCGTAAAACCAAGGTGGGGCACCTGGCTTCCAACATGGATGAGGCCAGCCGCATCGTTTTTGAGGTGACCCAGTGCGTCATCAGCCTGGCCAGGCGTCGCGTAGGCGCGCTGATTGTGTTTGAACAAAAGTCCGGGCTGAAAGACTTTATTGATACTGGAACGACCATTGATTCCAGGATTTCAGGCCCGCTTTTGGCCAACATCTTTGAGCCCAACACCCCCTTGCATGATGGCGCGGTGATTATCAGGGATGAGCGCATCATTGCCGCTGGCTGCGTCCTGGCCTTGAGCGAAAACAGCAGCCTGGGCCGGGAATTGGGCACAAGACACCGGGCAGGCCTTGGGGTGACAGAGGGCACAGACGCCATTGTTTTGATCGTTTCTGAGGAAACTGGCATCATTTCCATGGCGCAGGCTGGTAAATTAACCCGCCATATGGACGCGGAGAGCCTCAACCGCATTCTTTCTTTGATGTACCAGCATGATAAAAAATCCATCAAGGAGATTTTGCTTGATTTTGGTAAAAAAATGTTCAGAAAGGTGAAGCGCAGCAATGAGCAATGAGCCGCAAAATCAGCCCCTCCCTCAAAAAAGCGATTCCCTGCTGAACCGGCTTTCAAAAGCCGTGCGACACAACTGGAAGATCAAGCTGCTCTCCCTTTTAATTGCCATCACTATCTGGGGCGCGTTGATGAGTGGGGATGCCACCTTAACCCGTGAAAAAACCTTTGAGCAGGTACCCCTGAGCATCACTGGCACGGATTCCCTGCAAAGAAGCGGCCTGGTGGTGGTCTCCGGCCTGGATCAGGTTGAGCCCCTGCGCATGCGGGTGGATGTCCCCCAAAGGGCCTATGACACTGTTACCGCGTCCAATTACTCTGTAAGGGTGGATGTCAGCAGAATTACCACTGTGGGCGAGCAAAAAATTCCTATTCTGACCTTGTCTACCAGCACCTATGGCAATGTGACCTGGCTGTCTGTGAATGAGCTGACAATCAAGGTAGAAGAATATATCACCAGAAGGCGTGTGCCGGTGCGCGTTGTGCAGACCGGGCAGGTGCCAGACGGCTTTTATACTGCCTCCATCAGCGCGGACCCATCCAATGTGATCATCTCAGGCCCACGTTCCTTGGTGGAGCAAATTGACGTGGTCTTGGCTCAGATCGACTTGTCCGTAATTGATTCAAGCGCCGGCGTACAATATACAGCTGTCCCCTTCCGGCTGATGAACCAGGCGGGGGAAGAGATTAAAAGCAACCTCATCTCGGTAACCAGTGAAAACATTTTGCTGGATACCATCCTGGTGGAGCAGTCGGTCTTCCCTACCAAAGCGGTGGATGTGAACTTGACTGGCAGCACAAAGGGCATGGTGAAGGATGGCTACCAGATTGTGTCCATCAAAGCTGACCCCGCCCAGATTCTGATTGCCGGCAACCTGCAGGACATCGATGGGGTGAAGCTGCTTGATTTGACCTCCACCATTGATGTGAACGACATGACAGAAACGGTTATCAGGGCCTTACGGGTAGAAAAACCGGTCGGCGTGACCTTTATGAGCGATTCAGCGGTGTATGTGACGGTTGAAATCCTGCCCGTTGCCCCGGGTGAAGAAGAATAGATGAATCTGATAGCTGACAACCTGTTTGCCCTCCTTTTGGGCTGGACCCGCAGCCTGTTTAATAGCCTGTGGAATTTGGTGACCAATAACGGCGGTGGCCTTGTCGGCTTCCTGCAGCGCTTTTGGTTGCCGATTCTGATTATTCTCCTCCTGGCGGGCACCTTCTTTGACCTGGTCATCTGGTTGATCCGCTGGAGGCCTCATTATGTATGGAGCACCAATCTTCGTATGCGGGCCAATAAGCGTCATTTAAACCGGACCAAAAGCTTCATGGAAGATTTGGACCATTCACCACTGGATTTGCCGGAGTACCAGCAAGCAGGGCAGGAGCAATTGGATGAGCCGGTTTACTTTGGCTTTGAGCCGCATGATGCGACAGAGACGCCATACTATCCTGAACCTATGGATCTGGAGCAACTGCCCTATGAGGAGCAGGTGATTGAGGAGCCCATGTTTGTGCCCAACCTGCCTTGGCAGCCGATTTTCCCTGAGAACATAGCACAACACGATACTTCGCCCAAACAGCCGGAGTATTTGATGGAGGAGCCCCTGTATGACGTGGCTCCTGAGATTCCTTATCAGGACCTTGATTATATGCAGGAACCACTGGAGGAGACCCAGCCAGGCAGCTTAAGGCGAAGGCGCGCGGATATACGCCGGCAGCGCGGCAAGATGCTTAAAAACCTGAAGGACACCTTCTTTGCATCCGAGGATGACTTAAGTCCTATTGACAGCCTTCAATCTCCAGTCAACCCTCAGGATGCCTTTCATAAGCCTTATTATCCCCAGGGCTATGCCTACAAGGAGCAAAGCAATCATTTCCCGCAGGATGAGCAAAACCTTTGATGAACCTGCCTTCAGACTTTATCAAACAGATGAAAGCCCTCCTGGGAGGGGGCTTTTCTGCTTTTATGGATTCCTTTTTAGAGCCCGCCTGGCGCGGGGCGCATTTTTCTATCAGGCGTGGGCCGCTGATTATACCAGGCTGGGCGGGGAACGAAATCCCATGGGCGCAGGACGCCTTTTATGTGAGTTCGGATGCCTCCCCAGGCGCACACCCTCACCATTGGGCCGGCAGGTACTACCTTCAGGAGCCCAGTGCTATGGCAGCGGTCAGCGCGCTGGATGTCAGGCCTGGGGAGCGGGTACTGGACCTTTGCGCGGCCCCCGGCGGCAAATCCAGCCAGATTGTCAATTGTTTACAGGGGCGCGGGCTCTTGGTCGCCAATGAGCCTTATGCCGCGCGAGCCAGGGAATTAAGCCGGAACATTGAGCGGATGGGGATTGCTAACAGCATCGTCACCAATTGCTTACCGGAGCGCTTAGCGGCAATATTTCCGGATTATTTTGATAAAATATTAGTGGACGCCCCTTGCTCCGGTGAGGGCATGTTCCGCAAAGAGCCAGAAGTGATTAAATATTGGCACAAGGACTTGCCCAAACAAAACGCGGCCCTGCAAAAGCAAATCGTGAATCAGGCTGCCAGGATGCTAAAGCCTGGCGGGAAAATGGTATACAGCACCTGCACCTTCAATGAGACTGAGAATGAAGCAGTGGTGGAGACCTTCCTGCGCGAGAATCCAGACTTTCATTTGAGAAGCTTTAGCTTACCCGGTTTGCCGGAATCAGGTATGGGCCTCCTTCGCTTGTGGCCGCATCAAATGAAGGGGGAAGGCCATTTTATTGCCTTGTTTGAAAAAGACGGGGACGCGCCTTTGCAGAAAAACAGCGCGGCTGTAAAACTGATTCCGCGCTTAAAAAATAAAATCGACAATTGGGTGTCAGAGCCAATTCTGGCAGATGGTCAGCTGGGGGAAACCGTTGTCAGCTTACCAGAGGATTGCCCAGACCTTTCAGGCATCAAAGTGCTGCGGTTGGGGCTCCATCTGATGAACAAGGTGGGCAAAACCGAGCATCCAGACCATGCTCTGGCCTTGGCCAAGACGCCCCTCCAGATGGTTTCCTTAAGCCTTGAGGAAGCCGAGCAATATCGCTTGGGGATGCCAATCCAAATACAAGATCATTACCAAGGCTTCATGGCTGCCTGCTTGGATGGCTGGCCCTTGGGTTGGGGCAAAGCCAGCCAGGGCATCCTAAAAAACCACTATCCCAAGGGATTACGAAAACCAGGTTAAAACAGACTATGGTTTAATATAACAGAACTTTGGTTTAAAACTGCCGTCCTGCGCTAAATGGAGCAGGGCGTATTCGCCATTTTTCAGCGCGCCAGGGTTGAGACAATAGATTGTATTAATCAGGTCCAGACCTTGCCTATGGGTATGTCCATAGACAGCGATGATGGCCCCCCTGGATTTTGCGGCGCTGGCTAATAGGTCAAGGGTTTGCTTCACCCTATGCAGGTGCCCATGGGTTAGATAGATGTGATGTGGGCCAAAGGGTAACATTACCTCATCCGCCGCTTTTGATAACAGGTCGCAATTGCCCCTGACTTCATAATAGGGGATGCCTTCAAAAGGGCGATAGCTCGAAAGGCTGCCGTCACCCGCGAAGAGGACGGCGTCCGGCGCGCCTGATTTTTGAACCCCCTGCTCCATGGCTCTGAGTTTTTCCTCCTGGCCATGGGCGTCGCTAAAACACAGGAGCTTCAAAAGAGGGCTTCCTTGAGTTTTTCCATCGCGTTTGCCCGGTGGCTGATGGCATTTTTCTCTTCTTCGCTCATTTCTGCGAAAGTTTTACCGGAGGCAACCTCAAAGAGAGGGTCATAGCCAAACCCGCCCTCGCCGCGGGGGGCATGGATGATGATTCCTTCACAGGTGCCTGTAAAAGTCCTTGTTTTGCCAAAGGGGGAGGCCAAGGCCAGAGCGCTGACAAAGCGGGCCCTGCGATCTTTGATACCCTCCAAGTTTAAAAGAAGCAGATCATTGTTGGCCTTGTCATCCCCGTGGTGTCCGGCGTAGCGCGCAGAATGTACGCCAGGCTCGCCGCTTAAGGCATCCACTTCAAGCCCTGAATCATCCGCCAGGGTCAGGTAGCCAGTCGCTCGGCAGACTGCCTCCGCCTTGAGGATGGCATTGCCGGTGAAGGTGTTCTCCGTTTCTTCTACTTCGCTCATAAAGCCGGCCTCCCGCATACCGATGACATGGTAGCGGTCCTTGAGCATGGCTTGCAGCTCTTTGATTTTATGCGCATTGCCGCTGGAGAGAACCAGGGTTTGCTTCTGCGCGATGACAAAGGCGCGTTCGCCCAGCGCTTCCTTTTGAAGCACAAATAGCTGGCGAATGCCATCTTGGGCCAAATCCAGCATTTGATGGAGGGCGCTGATGGGAAAGGAGCTACCCTCGCCGGTACCCTGTACCTCTACCAGAGCCATCTTCTCATCCATGACAAAATTCATGTCCGCGTCCGCGCGGCTATCCTCCTGATAGCACAGGTCCAAAAGTGGATGACCCTCCACCACGCCGCAGCTGATGGCGGCAATTTGCTTGGTGATAGGGGACTCCTTGAGGAAACCATCCTTAACCAAACGGTGAATGGCCAAGCAGAGGGCCACAAATCCGCCAGTGATGGCAGCAGTCCTGGTACCGCCATCGGCCTCTAAGACATCGCAGTCTATGGTAATGGTTCTCTCCCCAAGGCGGCTCAAGTCCAATGCCTGCCTGAGGGCTCGGCCAATCAGGCGGCTGATTTCAACCCCGCGGCCATCCTTTTTAATGCCGTCCCGGCTTTTGCGGCGGCCAGTGGAGGCCGGGAGCATGGCGTATTCAGCTGTGAGCCAGCCCTGGCCCTTGCCCCTTAAGAAAGGGGGAACACCTTCTTCCACAGAGGCGGTGACAATCACCCGGGTGCCACCAAAGGAAATCAGGCAGCTGCCAAAAGCAGTGGATACAAAATCAGTCAGGCATTGAACAGAGCGCAGCTCATTGGCCTGCCTTAAATCAACGCGGTTCATACTTCCTCCTATCATAAAAGCGTCCGGGCAGCCCAGGACGCTTGTGTTTGATGCTGTAAGTGCCGATCAGGTCAGCAGTTCGCCTTCGTTTTCCACGGTGACTTCTTCCACATTGCGGATGGCCCAGCGGGCAAAAATCATCTCGGTGTCCTGCTTGCCAACGCTTAAAATCACGGTGTCCTCACGCAGGCCCTTGATGGTGCCATAGATGCCACCGATGGTGCAGATGCGGTCGCCGGGTTTCAAGTTGGCCAGCATTTCCTTGACCTTCTTGTCCTTCTTTCGCTGGGGACGGATCATTAGGAAATAGAACACACCGACGATTAAGATCATCGGGAGGAACATTGAAATCAGGCTTGCGGGGCTGGCCGGGTCAGTAGCGGCGCCAGCGGCGGCAGGGGCTTCGGCCAGGGCGGTAGGGATGTTGAGCAACCAATCAAACATTGTGTTAGTCTTCCTTTCGCTTCACGTTTACAATGCAGGTAGTATACCAAGGGAAGAATCGCAACGCAAGTATTTACAGGTTATTTCTATGCAGGATTGTATTTTTCCCGGATTGCATTTTTAAGTGCAACATGCCGAACATCGTTTCGGAGTGCTTGC
>CAYOOZ010000022.1:12026-19207 GCA_964405705.1 uncultured Christensenella sp. | reverse complement strand
CGCCTCCTTCCAGGAGACCACCCGCGTGCTGACCGAGGCCGCCATCAAGGGCAAGATTGACCCCTTGGAAGGCCTGAAGGAGAACGTTATCATCGGCAAGCTGATTCCCGCCGGAACCGGCATGCGCCGATACAAGAACGTGGAACTGCAGGAAACCTACTAAGCGAACCACAACAAAAAAGCAGCCCCGAAAGGGGCGCTTTTTTTTGCGCGTGTGATGTTGTTTTAGTGTTCCAGGCCCTGGCTCTTGTTGATGTTGGCGATGCGCAGGATGACCACGCCCACCCCCACCATCAGGACACCCACAATCAGCATCAGCAGCTGTTTTTCACCAAAGGGCACACCCAGGAGCGTGAAGCGCAAGCCCTGAAGCTGCGTGACAAAGGTGCGGGCCACGGTGGCGGCGGTGAGGGCGGCCAAAAAGTTGGCGGTGGAGTAAAAACCGATGTAGAGGGTTTGGTTTTCCTTGGGGATGTTGATGAAGGCAACGCTGGAGAAGGCCAGGTTGATGGCGCTGGAACAGATGAAGGACCAGATGACACCAATGGGATAGAGGAACAACAAGTTTTTGGAGACAAAGGCCAGGACCGTGTAATGCGGGGCCAGCACCAGGATGGCCAGACCCAGGGGCTTGAGCCAATTGTACTTGAGATAAACCTTGCGCCAGAGGAAGGTGAACAACACCAGCACAAAGACATTGAGTGAGGCAATCAGGGTGATGTAGGAATAGCTGACCTGCAGCTCCTTGAGCAGATAGACCGAATAGAAGCTGCCTGGCATATTGACCACCAAGCTCCACAGCACGACCACCAGGGTGCTGCGCAGATAGACTGGATGGCGGAAGGGCTCTGTGAGGAGAGATTTGAGGTTGAGCCTGCGGCTGGGGGTGCTTTGGGGCAGCTCCTTGATGCGGACCAGCAGGAAAAAATCCCAGACCGCAAGCAGCAGGGCCGCGATTCTCAAAATGGACAGGCCCAATAGCTCCTGCCCCTCTTGCTTAAAGGCATCCACCACGCCAGAGCCGATCAGGTTGAACACCGCGACAGAAATGCCATTTAGCATGGTGACCACAGAAAAATATTGAACCCGGACAGAGGTCGGGATGTGGGCGATGTGCCAGACTGAGAAGCCCGGGTTGTTAAAGGCATTCAGGGCATTGACAATGAGGACTGAAAAGCCCATGAAAACCAGCCGGGTCTGGGTATGGACGGGCATAAAGGGAATGAGCCCAACAAAGACTATATTGATTAAATGGATGATGACACGCACAGCGATGAGGATGGGCTTGCGCTTTTCAAAGCGTTCCAGGATGACTGGGGTGACCAGCTGCAGGAGGTTGGCGGAAAAGACCATGATGTTGATCAAGCCAATGAAGGCGTCATCCGCCTGCAGGATCAGCAGGAAACCGGTGAAAAAATTGCCGCCGATGAGGTTGGCAATCACATTGGCGCTGATGTTGTGCATCAATAATGCGCGCCTTGAGGAATTGCTGCTCTCATCCCCCTTTACAAACCAGGCGGAATTGAATAAATTGCCCATCCGGGCCAGAACTGCCTTTTGTCCGCTGAATCTGCCAGCCATGACCAATCCCCGTTTTTCATACTGATGCCCTTTGGGCACTGCGTCCCATTATACATGAAATCAGCGGTTTGAACTGAAGGAAAGTGCAAAACATAAAATTTATGCTTGACAAGATTTGGTAGACAAGCGTCTACTCTTGGTAGACGATTGTCTACGACCATGGAGGTGGAACAATGAAGGTACAGACCACGGACGCGGAATGGAAGATTATGGAGGTGCTCTGGGACAGCTCACCCCGCACGATGAGCGAGATCACCAAGATCCTGGAGCCAACGACCGCCTGGACCCGGCACACGGTGATCACCCTGTTAAAGCGAATGATTGATAAGGGCAGCATCACCGTGGATGAGACGGGGCCGATTAAAACCTACTCCCCTGCCATCACAAGGGAGGAAGCCAGGTCCAGCCAGACCAGGAAACTGATTTCAAACGTTTTTGGCGGCAAGCCCAGCCTGCTGATTAATAACCTGGTGGACTCAGGCGAGATGACCCTGGAAGAGATGCAGGATTTGGTGAAACTGCTCCAACAGGGCCACAAGTAAGGAGGCAGATATGCGTACAGCGACACTATACAACTTCCTTTTGGAGGCCAGCATCATGGCCAGCATCGCCATCATCCTCATGATGGTACTGCGAAAGACCTTGCGGCGGCCCCTGGGCAACGCGGCGCTTAAATTTGGCTGGCTGCTCATTGCCATCCGCCTGCTGCTCCCCCTCTCCCTGCCCAACCCCTTGATCTACTTAATCCGCACCCCCTACGCGCCGGATGAGGCCATCAGGCCCATCGCCTGGCAAATCAAGGTGCGCCTGACGGACCTGTTTGATCTCTTAAGCCGCGGCCAGGGCGGCGAACAGCCCATGAGCCGGCTGTACTGGGGCATGCACAACGCCCAGGTGCCCATCACCCTGGCCAAAATCTATTTAGCCGGCCTGGCCCTTACACTCATCTGGTTTGTGATTGCCAATGTCCGCTTCCGCCAGCGCATGAACGCCGGCAAAATTGAGCCTTTGACCGGCAAGATGCTGGAGCGCTACGAGGAACTGTGCAAGGAAATGAAGATGAAGCCACTGCCGGTCTACTATGTGGACCCCTTGCCCAGCGCTTGCCTGGTGGGTGTGTTCAAGCCCTACATCGCCCTTCCCCTGACCGTCTCCCCCACCAACGCCATCCATGTCCTGCGGCATGAGGTCTGCCATTACAGGAGCAAAGACCACATCTGGGGCGTGCTGCGCCTGTTGTGCTGCGCGATACACTGGTTTAACCCCTTGGTCTGGATGGCGGCCTATATGAGCCACACGGACGCGGAGCTGCGCTGTGACGATGTGACAGCCGCCTCCATGAAGCCTGAAGAAAAGCAGGACTATGCCGGCGTCCTGGTGCTGTCCGCGTCCCGGCGCATGGCCCCGGGCGTGGCCGTCCTGGCCACCGGGATGACCCAGACACATAAAAAATTAAAAACCAGGGTGAAAACCATCCTGGAAACCCGCAAGCCCCAAAAAGCCCTGGCCCTGGCCTTTATGATTTTGGCCAGCATGGCCTTAGTCGGCGCCTTTGCCACCCAGGAGAGCAAGATTGTCCCACGCCTGAGCGGCTTTGCCAAATCCCTGGGCACCAGCGGCATCAGCTCCAAAACCGAAGCCATTGAATACGGGAAAAAGTTGCTGGCCCTGCCGGAGTTTGGGCTGAAAGCAGAGAAAGACCTGATCTATGAGGT
Organism: uncultured Christensenella sp.; assembly: GCA_964405705.1. Classification (GTDB taxonomy): domain Bacteria; phylum Bacillota; class Clostridia; order Christensenellales; family Aristaeellaceae; genus UBA6115. The sequence continues at coordinate 15,911 of CAYOOZ010000022.1, read as the reverse complement.
GATGACCCAGGAGGACATCACGGATGAGTACCTGGTGTTCACCAGACCCAAAGACCTGGATGTCAGCTACCAGAGCGTTTCCTTTGATACAGGCGGCAACCTGCTGTTTTTCGCTGACCACCACAGCGGGTTTGAAATGGCCCGGGCATCCAGCGGGTTTGAGCTGACGGAGGAGGAAGTCAAAAACCTGGCCGAGGACGTGCTGGTCTTTCTGCGCACCACCAACCCAGAAGAAGCTGTCAGAGCGCAGAGATGGAAGGTGACTGGCTATGGCGAGCAGGGGGATAATCGCTATATCTCCTTTGTCTTTACCGATTTATCCGAGAACGCGGAAAACGGCGGCCTGGACATGGCCAGCGTCACGGTTGAAATAAAGCCACAAACGCGCATTGTGAAACTGCTCATCTATAAAAGCAACCTGGGAGGGAATGGATGATGAAACAGACAATTTTCGCAAGGACGAGATTCGGCCTTCGGCTCATGCTGTGCCTTTTATCCCTGAGCCTGATGCTACCCTTCATGGCAAAGGCCAGCTATCAGGAGGACCTGGCCAGAAGCAACCTGACGGAGGTTTATGGCTATTCGACCAAGGATGCGGAGCAATTTGAGTTTTTAGATGACGGAAAGGGCAAACTGACCTATTGGCCCAAGGACAAGCCCGAGTGGGTGTACACCATCCTTTATGAGCCGGGGCAAAACGCCTGGCTTGAGATGACTACGCCTTTTTTCAGGGGGGAGGTGTTCTCCTCCTACCCCGGGGAGAGCGCGGTGCGCGAGTTCTTCTACAAGGCAAGGGAGGAGAAATGGTTCTTAGCCTGGAATCAAGACAGCCAAAAGGCGATGTATGATTTCCTGGAAGAAGGAGGGTACATCAAGATGTCCCGGCGCTTGCGGAACGGCCTGACCCAGGGGGACATCACAGCAGCCCAGGCGATCGACGCCTTCTTTGCCTCCACCCATGGGGAGCCCTACCAATGGACAAAGGCCACTATGGAGTGGCGGGATGAGATCCTCAAGGAGAACGGCTTAACCAAGGAGCCTATTTATTCCCTGAGGGAAGGCCAATTAACGCACATCGAAGGTGGCATCACCGATCCCGCTGACATCATAGAATTTGGCGACAGCCTGCCGCAAAAGCTTCAAAAGGCGGCAGAACACCCAAAGCTTGCGGGCTATACCCTGCTCTCTGGCGCTCTGGTTGAAATGACAAACATGAAGGGAGAAACGCGGGGAGGAGCCCTGGCCGCCTTTGAAAAGGAAGACAAACGGCTCTTGATGATGTTTTTCCTGGATGACGAAACCAAGGAGTATGTCGCAGTCCCAATCAGCGAGCACGCCCTGTTTTTAGACCGGGGGCTGAAGATTTCAAACAACTTTGGCGATATGAGGATGCGGCTGACCTACGAGCCCAAGGACAACCAGGTGATCATGCTTGACGTGATCCCACAGCGCTTGAGCGAGGGAGAGACCAACTGCGCCATTGACAACTACGTGGTCTATCACACCGACAAGGCCGGCTATTTCAGGGCCTTCCCCGGCCCCCGGGGCTGGCGCGCTACACCAGAAGGCGAACTCATGATCGACCTGATGGAAGCGCCGGTCATCGGCTACATGGAAGGGATCAATAGTCCGGATGACCTGCCCTTGAGCATAGAAGGCTTTCAAAAGCTGAACACATCCTTGATCCCTTCGGGCTACGCGGCGATTGGCGGCGTGAACTTAAGGCAAAAGACAAGCTCCCGTTCCCACTCCCTGGGCATCATGAAGGCAGGCACCCTGGGTCAAATCCTGGGAACTGAGCCGGGCGACCCTCACACCTGGCTGCATGTGAAAATCGGCAGCAAGGAAGGCTATGTCTCCACCGTCTATGTCAGCCCGCCAGCCTCCCAGATGGGCACTTCCGTGGTCTACTTAAACAGCCTGCAGGTTGCCAAGACCAAAAAGGCCCTGGACCTGAAAATGGGCACCGGCTTTTTGGACGGAAAGGTGATGGAGCTTACGGAAGGGCAGAAAATGCACATCATTTCCGAGGAAAACGGCTGGCTGTATGTGGTGGTGCCACAGGGCGAGCCGGGCTGGTTTATGGATGTGGAGGGCACCTTTGGCTATGTCTGGAAGGGGGATGTGGTCATCGCCAGCTCCTCCTTGAAGCTGGACTGGATGGAGTAAAAATTGATATAGAAAAACCGGGTTTCCTTTTTGGAGACCCGGTTTTTTGGTGCGGTCGACGAGACTTGAACTCGTACGGTTTTCACCACACGCCCCTCAAACGTGCGCGTATGCCAGTTCCGCCACGACCGCAGACAGCAAGAGTGATTATAGCCGAGGCTGGAAACGATGTCAACATTTTTGCGAAGGAGTTTGGGCGCTCGCGGGTTCCACTATCAAAGGTTCAACCGGCACTAAATCATTAAACCCGCGCACCACCAGGTAGCTGTAAGGCGCGTGGTCGGCCAGGCCGGGCTCCCTGTTGACCAGGGAATGGGTGAGGTGGAGGGCTTTGACCAACATCTGGGAAAAGGCAATAGCGCCATACTGCGCCATAATGGGGGCGATGAGGGCATTCATCTCCTCCACCTCCTCCTCTATCGGATCCTCCCCAGTGACATCCAGGTAGAACCTGGAAAAGGCATTGCTGCCCTGCATGATCAGCTTGCTGGACCATTCCTCAGCCTTGACAGGCAGTTCCGCCAGGGACTCAGCCCAGGGCTTTTCCAGGAAGGTGGCCAGGGATTCCATGATTACCTTTTCGGGCAGGGCGGAGAGAGACTTGAGGTAGCCCAGGCAAAACAGCAGGCCCACCTGGGTGCCACTTAAGCGGTGAAAAAGATCCAGGACAGCCAGGAAGAGCGGGTTTTCCTCATATTTGCCATAGCAGGTGGCGCGGAAAACCTTGTCTGCCGCCAAGCGATAGGCACGGCCGATGTGGTGCTTTAAGCCCACGCGGGTAAACACATCATCCTCCGCCAAAAACAGGGTGAGGGGGCAGGCATAATCCTCCTCCATAAAGCCAGAAGCCACAACGGGGGCGGCATAGCCAAAGCCATTGAGGTACTCCCTTTTAATGCCCTCCCTCATCTTGCGCCAGGTCCAGACCTGCAGCACCGCCGCGCCCTGGCTGTGCCCGGCCATCACCAGGCGAAAGGGGCTGTCTTCCTTCTGGCACTGACTGAGCACATCCTTGAGCGTTAAATCAGGCAGGCCCAAGGCCAGGGCTGCTGTGGGAAAATGGATGTCCTCCTCGTTTTCCATAAACTGGCGGGCGATGGCAGAAAAGCCCTCATGCAGATGATCCTCATGCAAAAAGCGCATGTTGCCCAGCCAGTCCTGCGCGCGCTTGCCCGTGCCCATAAAGCCAATGGCGATGGTAAAGCGCCCTTCCCCATCTGGCTTTAACAGCACGATGGCCTTGCCGGTTTCCAGGTCCTGCTCTTGCTTCAAAAGGCCCCGGATTTCAGCGACCGGATTGGCCAGAGCCTTGAAATGATGGGCTAATCGGGGCAAGACCAGGTTTAAGGCCTGCTGGCGCCAGGAATTGGCTTCCTGGGATGAACGGACACCGGAGAAAAGACGGGAGTTGACCTGGATGGTGATGTCCGTCCACCCGGCCTCCAGCCACTGGCCCACCTCAAAATCATAGGCCAATTGCGCCAATTCCAGCCCAAAACGCGCCGCTTCACGGTTCAGCGCGCCTTGATTGGTTGCCTTGTACCAATCAAGGTTCCAAAGATTTGTACCGGTGTAGGTGCTAAAACGTGGCATAGGCCCTCCTTTTGTACAATTCATTATGCCATAAATCAAAGCAACTTGAGAAGATGCTTGCAATCCGTAAAATCTGGCCGTATAATACAGGTGGTGAATCACGGTCTGTGGTTGAAAACCGAT
>CAYOOZ010000022.1:2935-12016 GCA_964405705.1 uncultured Christensenella sp. | reverse complement strand
ACGTAAGCTGGTAAAATGCCAGTGAGCATGGTGCGATCTAGAGGTTAGTCCGGCCGGGCGAAAGCCCGAGAGAGCAGCGTAGGGCGCAAAAGCGCGGAGCAAAACTCCAGCCGGCGGGTGTGGGGGCAAAGACCAGGTCAGCTTGATTCAACCTATTAAGTTATTGGGGGTTTCCAAACAAATGTACCAGGACAAGACCATGGTGTGCAGGGACTGCGGCAGCGAGTTTACTTTCTCAGCCGGCGAACAGGAATTTTACGCGGAGAAGGGCTTCCAAAATGAGCCCACCCGTTGCAGGGATTGCCGAGCGAACCGGAAGTCCAGCAGGCCTGCCTCAAATGGTCCGCGCGAGATGCACAACGCCGTTTGCGCACAGTGCGGGGCAAACACCCAGGTTCCCTTCCTTCCCAAGAACGACCGCCCCGTCTACTGCAGCGATTGCTTTTCCTCAATGCGTAAATAAGTAGAGCCTGGAATAGCAGACCGCTCCATTAATTGGGGCGGTTTTCATTTGCGGACAATCAAGCGTGAAGCCGGCTTCTTGATTGACAAGGCCAGCCTGCTCCCCTAAGATAGGGGCATGAAAATGCATGCGATTTTGCGTCCAAACCGGGTATGGATGAAGGGTTTTCTGGCAGCTGTCCTTTTGAGCTGCCTTTTATTGTCCACTGGCTTCATCAAGGCTGAAAACGCGCAGCTCACGCTGTCTGCCCCTGTCCGGCACCGGCCCTATGACGCGGCGGAAATCAGCTTACATATCCCGCAAGCCGGAATACTGAGCCTTTATGCGCAAACAGGCAGCGAGGAAATGCTGATCCTGTCCCCAATAGAGGTGAAGGAAGGCGATTTGACGCTGCCTTTCACGGGCTTGACCGTCCTTTCAGAGCCCCTGCCCAGAGGGGAGGCCCAGCTCAAAGCCGGCCTGGTAGCCGGGGAGAAGGAATATATCGCGACGGCTGACCTCTTGATTCAAACGCCGGCCGCCGGGCTGATGTATGCCTTGCCGTCCAGAACGAGTTTGCCCAGGATCGGCGGAGAAGAACTGTATGTGGACTATCAATTGGCCAAGGACGGCTATCTGGTGGTCAGCCTGTATGCCAGGGAGGACCTGGACAACCCCTTGTTTGCCAAGACCTTAAACCGGACGGACACCCTCCCCCATTCCTACCGCTGGGACAAAAAAATCAAGGGCCAGCCAGCACCCGCCGGGGACTATGTCTTTACCTTCATGGCCCAGGGCGCAAAACAGGAGCCCATCACCTTTGACCTTCGTTTGACTGAGGAGGAGCCAGAAACCCTCGCGCTCACACCGACTAAGAAGGGCTTATTTTTGCCCACGGCGCTTGATGATGAAAGCGTCTGGGCGGCCATGATGGCCCCCATCGCGCGGGTCAACATCGGCGCCATTGCCCATCAGAAGGTCTTTGAAGCGCCTGACAGCAAATCCCAAAGCCTGGGCGTCATCCATGGACAGACCGCCGGCGTCCTGGTACTGGAAACTGGGGTAGCTGGCTTTGCCAAAATCCGCGCGGCGCGTCAGGGGGACGGGCAATGGATCACAGGCTATATCCCGCAGGAAAAGCTCAGCCTCATAAGCCCGCAGGCGACCCACGGCCTTTTGATTGACAAGGCCGCGCAGACCATCACCCTCTATCAGGCAGGGCAGAAAATATCTACCCTGAAGGTGAGCACCGGGGTTTATGTGCCACCGGGAACCAGCAGCTTTGACACGGTGCCAGGCGCGTTTTTGACCCAGGACCGGATTGCGGAATTCCCCTCTGAGGGTTACCGCTACCTTTACGCCATGCGCATTGACGGGGGCAACCTCCTGCATAGCACGGGTTACAAGCTCAATTTGGGCGCGCGGGATTTTGACAACCACCAGCAGCGCTTGGGCGGCATGGCCTCCCACGGCTGTGTGCGGATAGACAACCGGATGAATGAGGAAGGCATCAACGCCTGGTGGCTGTATGCCAACCTGCCCCGCAACACCAAGGTACTGGTGCTGCCAGAAAACTGGGCTGAGGAAGGCGTCCTTTTAGGCTTGTATGAGGTAAACACCCCAAGCTTGCAGGAAGAAGCGCAAGCGCCCCTGTCAACCGCGCCGCCCATTTATCAGGTGGAGGAGGAAGGCGAGGGCGGCCTGCCCAAAAGCCAGGTGCCAGACGCCACCCTCACCTTGACCTTTGGCGGGGACTGCATCTTGGGCAGCGAGGAACAGGTGCGCAAGCAGATCGATTCCTTTGACAGCGTTGTCGCGGAAAAAGGCTTTAACTGGCCGTTTTCCGGGCTGATTGACCTGCTTTCCAGGGATGACATCAGCCTGATTAACTTAGAAGGGGTGCTCAAAAACGATGCCAGCGGCTTAAACCCGCGGGTGCATAACTTCAGGGGGCCCACGGCCTATGCCGGCATCCTGACCCTGGGCAGCATTGAGGCGGTCAACATCGCCAACAACCATTTCCCGGACTATGGCCAGGAGGGTAAAAACAGCACCCGCGCGGCGCTCACCCAGGAAGGCATTGGCATTTCCGGCTACAGCGACCTATATGTGGTTGAAAAAAACGGCATCAAGCTGGGCTTCGCGGGCATAAGGGAAACCATTTACAAGCAAAACCCCAGGCGAATGGAGAATGAAATCACGGAACTTAAAAACCTGGGCTGTGAGTACATCGTCTACACCTGCCACTTTGGCAATGAATATGAGGTGAACCACAACCAGCTGCAAACCCAGATGGCCTACGCCGCCATTGACGCGGGGGCCAACCTGGTCATCGGCCACCACCCCCATGTGGTTCAGGGTGTTGAGGAGTACAAGGGCGGGCTGATCTTTTACTCCCTGGGCAACCTGGTGTTTGGCGGCAACCTGCAGTTGACCACCTTTGACGGACTTTTGGCCCAGGTCTCGCCCGCGTTTCGTGAGGGCAAGCTGATTTCAACCGCTGTGCGGCTCATCCCGGTTTTGACCAGCGGCGCACAGCCCAAAAATGACTTTCGGCCTGTTGTAGCGCAGGGTGCTGACAAGGCACGCATCCTTAGCACCATCCAGGCAGACAGCGCCAAGCCCTATGAGGAATTTTTTACTTTAAACAGCCAGTAATTGTCAGCCGGGGTACTGGTTGATCAGGTTGTCCAATTTGTTGAGGAAGCTGTCCTCGCCAAAGCGGTTGATTTTAAAGAACACGGCCCGGGAGCCGCCAGAGGTGATGGCGCAAAGGCTCAATTGCCGGCCGGCGCCAGAGAGGGTTAAGGACAGGCTGACGCGGTTGCTGCCAAACCAGCTGTAGCGTTCATACACGCGGAAGGCCAGGCGGGCGCCCCCCTCCTGCCAATCGTTGCCATCCTCAAAGGAAGCGGTGTTGGAACCGCCCAGGATGCCCTGGTTGATGAAATTCAAAAAATGGTCAAAATCCCCGGTGACCTGACGAACAAGCTTGGCCATGGTGGTACCTCCTGAAATAAATTTAGGTGCCACCTTGATTATACAATTAGCCCTGGTTTTTTGCCTGATAATTTACTTTTGAGGCCTGGTCCTGTAAAATACCGGGCAGGAGGATCATGATGTATACACAAAAAGATGTTGATTCCGTCAACGCGCAGATGAAAAGGCGCGTGTTCTTCTGGCTGATTCCGGAGGTTATCTTGCTTTGCGCGCTGGTGTACAGCTTTATCAAACGCGTTGAGTGGCTGTCTGCCCTGCTGCTGTCCCTCCTGGCCATCCTGCTGTTTGCCTCCCTCACGCTGTCCATCCTGCCGGTGAAGCGGTACAGGGATTTTATCAAAAACGCGGTTCATGGCAGAAACCGCGTGGAGACCGTGCGCTTTGATGCCTTTGAGGAGGAAACCGTGCAGCGGGAGGGCGTGCGCTTTTACCCGGTTTTGATGCGCGCGGACACCAAAAAGGAAGAATTGGAAGAGCGGCAGTTTTACTGGGATGCCAACAAAAGCCGCCCTGAGTGGACACAAGGAAGCCAGTACACCCTGACCTCCCATGAGAAGATGATTATCGCCTGGGAAGACGCTTAAAGGGCTTTTTCAATGTCCTCCCGGATGTCCTCGGGCTTGGTGGTGGGGGCAAAGCGCGCAAGCGGTGTGCCATCCCTCCCGATTAGGAACTTGGTAAAGTTCCATTTAATCTCCCGGCCCAGGGTGCCGGGGAGCTCTTTTTTAAGATAGGCAAACAAGGGGCTGGCGTTTTGCCCGTTGACCTCCACCTTTTCAAACTGGGGGAAGGTGGTGGCATAATGCAGGGCGCAGAAGGTATGGATTTCCTCCCCCGTGCCCGGCGCCTGAGCGCCAAACTGGTTGCTGGGGAAGTCCAAGATTTCAAAGCCCTTGTCCTTATAGTCCTCGTACAGCTGCTGCAAGGCCTGATATTGGGGAGTAAAGCCGCAGGCTGTGGCGGAGTTGATGATAAGCAGCACGCGGCCTGAATAGGCCTTAAGGTGGACAGGCTGGCCCTGCCAGTCATTGACGGTAAAATCATAGATGCTCATGTGTTGTCCTTCTTTCTGTCTGGATTTTGAAAATGGAGAGAAGCCCTGATGTGGCTCAAAAGCGCTGCGTCAATCTGCCCAGAAATGGGCACATGGGCATGGACAGTGTAGCGGCCCTGCCTGATCAAGACGGAATCCATCACCAAAGGATGGGTCAAGGGCACAGGTGATGAAAAGCTGAGGAGGAGAAGGCTGTGCCCCTTGGCCCTGCTTTTGGGCAGAAAGCTGACATACACAAAGGGGCGGGGCGCGCGCAGGGAAATGGTGGTTTTCTGCACGGCGATCGCACACCCGGGCGATTGGGCCACAAGCTGTGGGCGAAGTTCCAGGTAGACTTTAAGGCTCTCTGCCTGGCCGATGAAAAAGTCCAGCTCCGTCAAATCAAGCGATTGCATGCCCACCTCCCACACAGGTAGTTTACCCATGAAAACAAGCAAAGGATGGACAGGCCAATGACCGTACACCTCATGCACCTTTACACCGGGGAAGGCAAGGGCAAGACCTCCGCCGCCATGGGCCTGGCCCTGCGCGTTTTGGGACATGGCAAAAAAGTGCTCATCGCACAGTTTATGAAGGATGGCACCTCAGGCGAACTAAAGGCGCTTGCGCAGTTTGGGGATCAGGTCATCCTCTTTGATGGCTTGCTGATGAAAGGCTTTTTCAGGACCAGGACGCCAGAGGACCTGCGTGAGCAGCAGGAAAACACCCTGGTGGCCATCAACCGGCTATGTGAGTTGATCCATGAGCACAAGCCAGCCCTGACCCTCCTGGATGAATTGAACGTGGCCCTGGCGATGCGGCTGGTGCAGATGGAGGACGCCATCCGCCTGATTGACTGCGCGCTTTTGTATGGCGACGCTGCCGTCACCGGGCGCTATGCCAGCGGGCAGCTGATTGAAAAAGCAGACTATGTCAGCAGGATTGAGGCGGTGAAGCACCCCTTCAATGAAGGGCAAAAAGCCCGGGAGGGCATTGAATATTAAAGGCTGTTGATCAAGGTCACCACCTGGCTTTCCAGGCTATGCCTTGTGTCTCCAGACTGAACAGTCACCAAGAGGCGGTACTCCCCAGGCTTTGCCTGTGTACCGTCTTTTGTTTTACCATCCCACCAAAGGGGGCTGCCCTCCTTGACTAAGTGCAAAGGTCTGCTCATGCGTCCGGTCTCCAGGGTGGCGATGGCCTGCCCTTCCTCATTGATGATCCGGGCGGAATAAGTAACGACCCCAGTGTGCCGCAGGATGAAGGCGGCCTCCTCCCCCTTCTTGGGATCAAAGGAGGAAAGCCCCTCCAAGGACAAGGCTGGCTCCTCCTTAATGGTTTGCACGCCCAGGAGCACGCAGGCCTGGGGCCTTGAATAGTCTTCAAATACGGTAATGAGCATGAGGAGCAGATAGCCAGAGAGGTTCTCCCGGCCTTCCCTGATTTGAAGGGCTGCCTCCTTGCGGCCGGGCAGCACAATGCCATCCCCCCGCCCTACCTCCGCGATGCTCTGGGGATGCTGGAAGCGCCAAGCGCTTTCTGATTCATAGACCAATTGGTACGCCAGACGGGAAGTATGGTTTAAGGTATAGGAAAATAAGATGGGCTCCTCCGGGCTTTTTAGCTGGGAGGCAGCCAACTCAAGCCCGGTCACCGCGCGTAGGTTGGCCTGGGGCAAAACTGATTTACGGTATTGAAAGACAACATAATCATCCTTTTGAGGGTAGACCTGGGGGGTGGACGCGCCATAAGCCTTGAGTTGATGGCGGTAGAGCTCCCTTAAGGTTATCCGCCCGTCCCGGTTGATGTCTGCGGCGAACACGCCCTCCGCGCTAATCCCGTCTGACAGGGCCTGGGCAAAAAAGCTGCCGCCCTGAACGGTGCCAGCGCCATTGGTCCATAGGAAGCTGGGCTCCTGCGCGCCCGCGCTGGTGAGCACCTTGAAATCCTCGCCCGAAAAAACGGAGGACGCGACCGGCAGCTCCACCCCCTTGTTGATGGCAGCGCCGGAATAGCAGGCATCCAAAATAATGACCTTTTTACCAGGGACGCTGCTCAGGGCCTGGTGGAGATCTGCTCCGCTTAAGTGGGTTTCCCGTACCCCGTCGCTGAAGAGGGCCACAAAATCCGTGCTGCCCTCCACCTGAATGCCATGGGTGCTCAGGTAAAACAAGCTGAGGTCGTCTTCGCTGGCGCCCAGGAAGGCCTCTTCTACCAATAGGAGAAAGCTCTCCGCGTCCAGCGCCTGGTTGAGGCTGACACGGATCGATGAATAGCCCCGCTCATCCTTTAGCAGAGCCCGCCTTAGATTGGTAACATTGTTAAAGGAGGAGGGGGTGGTGTCCGGCTGGGTGACAAAATCATCGCAAGCGACCAGGAGCGCGCGAAGCACCGGCTTTTGATCCGCTTGGGCGCGGGTATTTTGGGGCAGGACCTGGCAAAAAACCAGCAGGGCTAAAAGCAAGGAACTCAATGCGCGCAGACCCTCACCCCCTATTTTCGCAATCGTATTTATCCTAACAAACAGGGGCATAACCGTCAAGCAAGCCTCATTGACAGGAGGGCTGATGGTGACTACACTAAGAGGAGGATGAGGGGGAGGAATGCATGGGCACACTGAGTGTGAAAGGACGCCAGATGGTGTTTTGGGGGGCCATCCTCTTATTGGGTTGGGCGGTGTATGAACTGGCCATCCGCTTTGAGGAGATGGTCACTTGGCTGTCTCCTGTATACTCCCTGGTTATAGACGACAAGATCTCCTGGCTGGACTACTTTGGCCGGGTGAACTGGATGAGGCTGCAAACCCACCTTTTCCTCCTTATTTGCGCGCTTTTTGCCCTGTATGCCCTCCTGGCCCGGAAAAACCTGATTGCCTGCTTGATCGCTATCCCCATCGCAATCATCCTGGGCATTTTCTCCCTGGGCAGCACGCCGCTGATGAGCGCTAACCTCTGGCAGAAATTGAAGATGATCCCCCTTGTGTTGATTGCTGTTGGCAGCCTGCTGCGCTTAATCAGCAACCGGCAAAAGAAAAAGGCCCAGGCAACCCAGGCCGGCGAGCCTGCCCGCAAGCAGCCCTATGACCCCTTCCGCATCAACAGATAAAAACAAATGATAAATGCCGGCTGTCAGCGACAAGCCGGCTTTTTGTTGAGGTCTTACTTAGTTGTTCTGCCCGTAGTAGGCGTTTTCGCCGTGCTTGCGGAAGAAGTGCTTGTCCCGCAGGGCATCCGCAGCCGGAGCAATATCCGGGTTGATCTGCCTGGTGTAACGCGCCATTTTGGCCACTTCCTCCAGGACGCCCGCATTCATCACCGCGGATTCCACATCATGGCCCCAGGCAAAGGCGCCATGGGAGCAGACCAGCATCGCTGGGATATAGGAGACATTGATGTTGCGCGTTTGAACGGTTTCCACCATGACCAAGCCTGTGTTTTTCTCGTACTCGCCCTCAATCTCGGCCTTTGTCAAAGCCCTGGCGCAGGGAATGGATCCGGCAAAATGGTCCGCGTGGGTGGTGCCGTATAGGGGGATATCAAGGCCAGCCTGGGCCCAGGCCGTGGCCTCGGTGGAGTGGGTGTGCACAATGCCATGAAGCTCTGGGAAGGCGCGGTAGAGCACCAGGTGGGTGGGCAGATCGGAAGAGGGCTTTAAGGAACCCTCGGCAATCTTGCCATTCAAATCCACCACCACCATGTCATCAGCCTTCATGGTGTCATAGGACACGCCGGAGGGCTTGATGATGATCAGCCCGGTTTTCTCATCCCGGGCAGAGACATTGCCCCAGGTATACTTGACCAGGCCCTGCTTTGGCAAGAGCAGGTTGGCCAAAAAGACGCGTTCTTTCAGTTGTTCAAGCATGGTTACCTCCTATACGCAAAGGTGGGTGATGGCGGCCTGCTCCACATGAAGACCCTTGCGGAAAAGCTTCAGATAGCTTTCAAAGCCCTTCACATCCTCCGGGTCCGGCTTGAGGACGCTGGACTCCACATCTTTAAAGACCCGGTTGTTCAGGTAGCTTTCCAGGCTTTCCCCCTCCTTGCTGTATACCATAAAGGCCGCCAGCAGCGCAATGCCCCAGGCACCACCTTCGCTGGCTGTGTTCATGACAGACACTGGGGTGGAAAGCGCAGCGGCGGTGAAGGCCTGGCCTGCGGTGCCGGCCTTGTACAGGCCGCCATGGGCTTGAATAAAGTCAATGGCCACTGCCTCTTCCTTTAAGACCTCCATGCCAATGGCCAGGGTGGCCAGGGAGGAATAAATCAGGCTACGGGCCAGGTTCTTAAGGCTCAACTGGCTGTTGATGCCGCGCAGCATAAAGGGCAGCCCGGTTTCAAAGCCGGTGATGTGCTCGCCTGAGTAGTACCCGCAGGTGAGGACACCGCCCGCGTCCTTGTCCGCCTTTAACGCTGATTCAAAGAACACATCATAGAGCTTGTCCCGATCGATGCTCTGCCCTGTTTCCTGAAGCACATCCATTAGGAAGGCCACCCAGTTGTTGATGTCTGTGGTGCAGTTGGCGCTGTGGATCATGGCGACTGGCAGGCCGTCCGGCGTGGCGATGATGTTGATTTCCGGGTGCATCTGCTTTTTTAAGGCGCGATCC
>CAYOOZ010000022.1:0-2925 GCA_964405705.1 uncultured Christensenella sp. | reverse complement strand
CCGGCAGAGACATTGCCCGTCCTTTTACCGACCGCGTTGGTGGCCACCATGCCGGTGGCCGCGTCCCCCTCGGGCGGGCAAAAGGGGATGCCCAGATCCAACTGCCCGCTGTTATCCAACAGGTTCCGCCCCTCTTGGGTGAGGGCACCCGCGTTTTGCCCGGATAAGAGGCATTCCGGGAGCAGATTCTGAATCTTTTGATGTAAGCCCTTGTCCTTTAGCAGGGCGTTGAAGGTATCCATCCTGCCCTGGTCATAATGGCCCTTTGTGTCAACGGGGAACATGCCAGAGGCGTCCCCCAGGCCCAGCGCTTTTTGCCCGGTGAGCTGCCAATGCACATAGCCCGCCAGCGTGGTAAGAAAGCGCACCTCGCCCACATGGGGCTCCTGGTTTAAGATGGCCTGGTAAAAATGGGCAATGCTCCAGCGCTGGGGAATGGTGAAGGCAAAGGCCTGGCTTAATTCCTCGGCGGCTTGTGCAGTCAAGAGGTTGCGCCAGGTGCGGAAAGGCACCAGGAGCCTGTACCCTTCATCAAAGGCCAGATAGCCATGCATCATGGCGGAGATGCCGATGCCGGCCAGCTTTTTAAGGGGGAGACCATAGCGCGCGGCCACCTCATCCCGCAAGGCGCTATACGCGTTTTGCAGGCCCTGATGAACCTCATCCAAATCATAGGTCCACACGCCATCTAAAAGCTGGTTGTCCCAGCGGTGGGAGCCCGTGGCCAGTACCTGATGGTTTTCATCAATCAGCACAGCCTTTATGCGGGTGCTGCCCAGTTCAATGCCCAGGATGGCCTGTCCAGAAAGGATGGTTTGTTTCTTGGCTGTGTCCGGCATGGGTCCCTCCTTTTGCGGTTAACGGTAGAAAGCCTGGCCCAGCATCAAATCCTGCTTGACCTTTCTCAGATTGGTATGGCTGTCAATCACCAGGGCTTCAATGCCCATCTGCTCCGCCCAGTCCTCCATCTGCTCCACAGTGAGGTCATAGGAGAAGGCGGTGTGGTGGGCGCCGCCGGCTAAAATCCAAGCCTCAACACCGGTTGTAAAGTCCGGTTGCGGGGTCCAGAGCACTGTGGCCACCGGCAGGCGGGGCATGGCCTTCTCCACCTTCTTGCACTCCACCTGCGCAATCAAAAGGCGGAAACGCGTGCCCAGGTCCACCAGTGACACAGCCACGCCAGGGCCGGTTTTGGAGGTAAAGACCAGGCGGGCCGGGTCCTCCCTGCGGCCCATGGAAAGGGGCAGGCAGCGGATGGCCGGCTTGTCCTGGGCCAGGCTGGGGCAGATTTCCAGCATGTGAGCCTGCAGGATGCCCTCTTTCCCCGGCACCAGGTTGTAGGTATAGTCCTCCAGCATGGAGGTGCCCTTGGGGTTTTTGATGTCCCTGGTCATCAGCTTCATCAGCCGGACCATGGCAGCCGTTTTCCAGTCGCCCTCCGCGCCAAAGCCATAGCCCTTTTGCATCAGGCGCTGAATGGCCAGGCCGGGCAGCTGCTTTAATCCGCCCAGGTCATCAAAATGGGTGACGATGGCATGATAGTCCTTTTCTTTCAAAAAGCGCTCAAACCCCAGCTCAATCTGGGCCTGGACCGCGACATGGCGGCGGAAGTCCGCCTCGTCCTTCCCGTCCAGGATGATGGCGTATTCCTGGTAGTACTGATCCACCTGGGCATTTACGTCCGAATTTGAGACAGCGTTCACATAGTCCACGATGTCGTTGACCGGCCAGGCATCCACCTCCCAGCCAAACTTGAGCTGGGCCTCCACCTTGTCGCCTTCTGTAACAGCCACGTTGCGCATGTTGTCCGCAATGCGCAGCACGCGCAGCTTGCTGCTCTCCACAATGCCCACGGCCGTGCGCATCCAGGCTGCAACGCGGGAGAGCACCTTTTGATCGCGCCAGTGCCCGGCAACCACCTTGCGGAAGAGGCCCATGCGGCTGACCATGTGGCCAAACTCGCGCCCGCCATGGGCGGACTGGTTTTCATTCATGAAGTCCATGTCGATGGTGTCATAGGGGATTTCTTCGTTGTATTGGGTGTGCAGGTGCATTAAGGGCTTGGTGTTGGCCTTGAGCCCTGCGATCCAGGACTTGGCCGGTGAGAAGGTGTGCATCCAGGCGATGACGCCAGCGCAGGCAGGATCCAGGGACGCGTCCACAAAGGTGCTATGGATGTGGGCTGCGTTGATCAAAACGGGCTTTAAAACCAGGGGGAAGGGCAGTTGGCCAGAGGCGTTGATTTCCTCCACCATGACCTTGGCGTGCTCCGCCACACGGCTTAGGCACTCCTCCCCGTAAAGATCCTGGGAGCCCACACAAAACCAAAACTGATAAGCTTGCTGTGACATGATGTGCTCGCTTTCTAATTCATTTAATCCATCTTAGGGGCTGTTTTTAACCTATTGGGCCTTGAAATGAAGCACATTCCAGCTCAGCGCCGGGATGACGGCTTCCAGCTTGCCATTCAAAAGGGTGCCGCCCTTAGCCTGCACTGGCTTCACGTTGTCGGGGTTTTCCTCCGTGTTTACTGCCTTGATGTCCTGATGGTGGAGCACGGTGTGCTCATACAGGGACAGGCCAGGGAAGGAGCGCAGGTCCGCGCTTAGGGTGATGGCGTCCGTCTGGGAGCGGTTGACCGCGAAGATGGTCAGGCTGCCGTCCTCATTCAATGTGGCAGTGGCGTCCAGTTCCGGAATGTTGTCATAATCCGGGCTCTGATAGACCGGGGAATCCACCATGACCTGCAGCGCCGTCGCGAGCAGGAAGAGGTGAAGTTCCGCAACGCGATGATCGCCCTGTTCCGCGACCAGCACGACGAGGTGCGGGCCACGCTGCGGCCGGCAGTGCGGGCGGCCTGGCGCTCGCTGGGGGTACTGGCGGGTGCCGGGCTGCTGCTGGTGCTGGGGTTCGGGCTGATGATCA
>CAYOOZ010000021.1:0-19354 GCA_964405705.1 uncultured Christensenella sp. | reverse complement strand
GCATCAACCACCTGGGCGACTGGGGCACCCAGTTTGGCAAGATGATTGCCGCCTTTTTGCGCTGGGGCGATTGGGAGAGCGTTGAAGAGGGCGGCATTGACGCCTTGACCGCGCTGTATGTGCGCTTCCATGAGGAGGAGCAGACCAACCCAGCCCTGGCAGATGAGGGGCGCCTTTGGTTTAAGAAGATTGAGGACGGGGATGAGCAAGCCCTGTCCATCTTCAACCGCTTCAAGGATTTGACCTTAAAGTACGCCCAGGGCGTTTATAAACTTTTGGGCATCACCTTTGATTCCTACAACGGCGAGGCTTTTTTTAACGACAAAATGGGCCGGGTCATCGATGAGCTCAAAGCCAGGAACCTGCTGGTACAGTCAGACGGCGCTTATGTGGTGGACCTGGAAGAGTACAAGATGCCGCCCTGCCTGATTTTGAAGTCAGACGGCGCCACCCTGTATGCCACAAGGGATTTGGCCGCCGCCCTCTGGCGCAAGGACAACTATCATTTTGACAAGAGCCTGTATGTGGTCGCCTACCAGCAAAACCTGCACTTCAAGCAGATATTCAAGGTGCTTGAGTTGATGGGCTATGACTGGGCACGGGATCAGATGGAGCATGTCAATTATGGCATGGTCAGCGTGGAGGGCAAGGCCATGTCCACCAGGGAGGGCCATGTGGTCTACCTGGATGACCTGTTAATGCGCGCGCAGGAAAAGGCCAAAGCCCTGATGATGGAAAAGACCCCGGGCATGGACAACATGGATTTGGCCGCGCACAGCGTGGGCATTGGCGCTGTGGTCTTTGCAACCTTGCAGAACAACCGCATCAAGGACATTGATTTTTGGTGGGATCGCGCGCTCAATTTTGACGGGGACACCGGCCCCTATGTGCAGTACACGCACGCGAGGTGCTGCTCTGTCTTAAAGAAGGCCGGGGACATGGACACAAAGGCTGATTACAGCGTTTTAGAAAACGATGAGGCCCAGGCCGTCCTGCGCCAATTGTCCCGTTTCCCAGAGGCCATCCTGCAGGCGCAAAAGGACCATGAGCCCTCTGTTATCACCAGGGCCACCCTGGAAGTGGCCAAAGCCTTCAACAAGTATTATTATGAACACAGGATTTTAGAGGGAGAGCCTGAAGGCAAAAAGGCCCGGCTGGAGCTGGTTTTGGCCGTATCCCTCGTCATCCGCCTGGGCCTGTCCCTCATTGGGGTGGACGCGCCCGAAACAATGTAGCCAAAGAAACGGCAAAGGAGAACGTATGCGGTTTACCAAAATGCACGGCATCGGCAACGACTATATCTTTGTGAATTGTTTTGAAGAGGTCGTGTCCGACCCGGAGCGCCTGGCCCTGGTGATGAGCCAGTCCCACTTTGGCGTAGGCGCTGATGGCCTGGTATTGATCGAATCCTCCGAAACAGCGGACTTTGGCATGCGCATGTTCAATTCCGATGGGTCAGAGGCTGAGATGTGCGGCAACGCTGCCCGCTGCATCGGCAAGTATGTTTATGAGCGCGGCATGACCCAGAAGACCGATTTGACCCTTCACACCAAGGCCGGCATCCGTCAATTGGCTTTGACGGTGGAAAAGGGCAAGGTAACCCGCGTGAAGGTGGATATGGGTAGCCCGGAGTTAAACCCGCGCAATATCCCAGTGGATCTGCCTGGTGAAATCGTGCTGCGCCACCGATTGTCCATCCTGGGGCAAAACTGGTACATCACCTGCGTCAACATGGGCAACCCGCACTGCGTTGTCTTTGTAAAGGACCCGGAAACCATCGACGTGCATACCCTGGGCCCTATCTTTGAAAACCACGCGCTCTTCCCCCGGCGCACCAATGTGGAGTTTGTGCGCGTCATCAGGCGGGATGTGCTGCAAATGCGCGTTTGGGAGCGCGGCGCTGGGGAGACCCTGGCCTGCGGCACCGGCGCTGCCGCTGCCCTGGTCGCAGCCGTCCTGGGCGGGCTGTCTGATCGCACCGTTCAGATGAAACTAATCGGCGGCAATTTGGAATTGTCTTGGGACGCGGAGGACAACCACGTCTACCAGTCCGGCCCCGCGGAGTATGTGTTTGACGGGGAATGGCTGGAGTAAGCCGACAAAACGTTGTGTTCACTTGACGCCTTCAAAGGCAAAACCCTGAAGGCGTGATTTGTTTGGAGGGCAGGATGCAAGTCAACCCATTTATCGCACAGATGCCGGCTGGCTACTTGTTTGCAGAAATTGCCAAGCGCGTGAAGGAATATGAGGGGAAATACCCGGACAAGCGCTTAATCCGCATGGGCATTGGGGATGTCACCCGTCCCCTGGCGCCGTCCATCGCCAAGGCGTTTTCAGAGGCTGCCCTTTTGATGGGCACGATGGAGGGCTTTCATGGCTATGGCCCGGACGGCGGCTATGATTTTTTAAGGCAGGCCATCGTTCAAAATGATTATTTGCCCCTGGGCGTCCGCCTGGATCTGGACGAGGTCTTTGTGTCTGACGGCGCGAAATCCGACTCCGCCTCCATACAGGAGCTGTTTGCAAAGGATGCCCTTATCGCGGTCACCGACCCTGTATATCCAGTGTATGTGGATTCAAACGCCATGGCCGGCCGCCTGGGCACTTATGAGAACGGTCGCTGGAGCCGCTTAGTCACCCTGCCAGTCACCCATGAAAACGGCTTTGTGCCGGAACTGCCCAAAAAGCGGGTGGATGTCCTCTACCTCTGCCTGCCCAACAACCCCACGGGGACGGTGCTCAACCGGAGCCAGTTAAAGGCGATCGTGGACTGGGCATATGAAAACGAAACCCTGATCATCTATGACGCGGCCTACAAGGCGTTTATTTCCTCATCCGATATTCCCACCTCCATTTATGAAATTGAAGGCGCCAAGGAAGTGGCCATTGAGTGCTGCTCTTTCTCCAAGACTGCCGGCTTTACTGGCACGCGCTGCGCCTATACCATCATCCCCAAGGAACTAAAGGGCAGCCTGGGCGGGGGAGAGAGCGTCTCTATCAACGCCCTGTGGAAGCGGCGCATGGGCAGCAAGTTCAACGGCGTGAGCTACCCCGTTCAGGTGGCAGCCGCCGCTGTCTACACAAAGGACGGAAAGCGCGAGACCCAGGAAACCATCCGCTACTACCAGGAGAATGCCAAGGTGCTTCTAAACGCCTTCACCGGCACGCCCTGTGACCCGGTGGGCGGCGTGCACGCGCCCTATGTCTGGCTTAAAACACCAAATGGCATGAGCGGATGGGATTTCTTTGACTTCTTGCTCAATACCGTCCAGGTGGTGGGCACGCCCGGGGAGGGCTTTGGGGCGGGCGGATCAGGCTGCTTCCGCCTGACCGCTTTTTCCACCCTTGAAAATACAAAGGAGGCCGCAAACCGCGTCCGTGACGCGATGAGCCGCCTGTAAAGGAGCACAACATGATTCGCGCAATCGTCGGGGCCAACTGGGGGGATGAGGGCAAGGGCAAACTGACCGATGTCCTGGCCGAGCACTCAGATCTGGTGGTCCGCTTTCAGGGCGGGGCCAATGCCGGGCACACCATCATCAACGAGTATGGCAAGTTCGCCCTCCACCTTTTGCCCAGCGGCATTTTTCACACCCAGGTCCTCAACATCATCGGCCCGGGCGTGGCCCTGGACCCGGACGCGTTTTTTACTGAGCTGGACAGCATTTTAAGCCGCGGCATCGTCCACCCCAACCTGGCCATTTCCGACCGCGCCCAGGTGCTGATGGATTTTCATATCCTCCTGGATACCCTGGAGGAAGAGCGGCTGGGGCAAAACAAGTTTGGCTCCACCAAGTCCGGCATCGCGCCTTTTTATTCGGACAAGTTTGCCAAGGTGGGCATCCAGGTCTGCCAGCTGATGGACAAGGATTTGCTGCATGAGCGGCTGACCCGCTCCCTGGTCAAAAAGAACGTGCTGATGGAACACCTCTACCACCACGCGCCGCTTGACGCTAATGAGCTGACTGAAAAATACTATGCCTATGGCCAAAGGCTGAAGCCCTGGGTGCATGACACCACGCCCATGATGGACAAGGCCTTGAAGGAAAAGAAAAACATCCTCCTGGAAGGCCAGTTGGGCGCCCTGCGCGACCCTGACCATGGCATCTTCCCCTTTACCACCTCCTCCTCTCCCCTGGCCGGCAACGCGGCCATCGGCGCGGGCCTGCCGCCCTGGGCGATTACTGAGGTCATCGCGGTCACCAAGGCCTATTCTTCCAGCGTGGGCGCGGGCGTCTTCCCCAGCTGCATCACGGGGGAAGAAGCGGAGGAATTGAGAAAGCGCGGCGGGGACGCCGGGGAGTATGGCGCGAAGACCGGCCGCCCCAGGGATGTGGGCTGGTTTGACGCGGTGGCCACACGCTATGGCTGCCTGATTCAGGGGGCAACCCAGGTGGCGATGACCAACCTGGACGTGCTGTCCTACCTGGACGAGATCCCGGTCTGTGTCGCCTATGAATTGGACAACAAGCGCATCGATCACTTCCCGGCCACGCCGGATTTGCAGCGCGTAAAGCCTGTATATGAAGTCTTCCCCGGCTGGAAGACGGACATCAAGGGTGAAACCAGCTATGAGAAGCTGCCCCAGAACTGCCGCCATTATGTGGAAAGCATCGAAAAAATGATTGAGCGGCCCATCCCCCTCCTGTCCACCGGCCCGCACCGGGATGAAATCTGCCAAAGATAGGCATCAGTCAAGCATAATCAAGACCCGCTGAGACACTCAGCGGGATTTTTGTGTTGTGCGATCGGTTTGTTATACGATGATTTCAACCCGGCTGCCGTTGATTTTATCTTTTTTTACCAGCACCTGCTTTTCAATCCTGTCCTTGAGCTCCGCCACGTGGGAGATGATACCCACCAGCACCTTGGCGCTGGCCAGGCTTTGCAGGGCCTTCATGGCCTGGGCAAGCGCCCTGTCATCCAGGGAGCCAAAGCCCTCATCCACAAACATGGTGTCCAGCCTGATGCCGCCGGATTGGGACTGGATTTCGTCTGACAGCCCCAGGGCCAGGGAGAGGGAGGCCATGAAGGATTCCCCGCCAGAGAGGCTGGCCACATCCCGGGTGCTGCCGTTGAAATGGTCAATGACGCTCAGGTCCAGCCCGGCCTGGCTGGTCAGGCTTGCGGCCTCCTGCTTGCGGATTAGCTCATATTGGCCATCGGACATGGTCATAAAGCGCAGGTTGGCCTTGCCAATCACGCGCTCAAAATAAATGCCCTGGGCATAGGTTTCCAGCATGACCTTTTCTTTTCCACTCAGGCTGCCATTGGCCGTGTCCGACAGGTTTTTAATAAAGGACCAATTGTTTTCAGCCTCCTGCATCTGCCCGGCCTTGCGCTTCATATGGAGCCTTGCATCCCGGTTTACATGAAGGCGGGTGCTGATGACCAGCTGCTCGTTTTGCAGGCCCTGCCGCAGGGCCTTTTGTTGATTCAGCTCAGCCGTTAAAGCGGGTTCGTCAATCAGCTTTGCGTCCTGAAGCTGCTTTTGCAAGGTGTCCATGGTGGACAAGAGGGCTGTCTTTTTTTGCAAGCCTGCGTCATAGGCCGCCCGCTTATTTTCTATATCATTTAAGAGCTCCTGCCGGCGCGTCTTGAGCGCCGCGATCTCATTTTCAAAGGCTGCCTTATCCTTTTGCGCCAGGCTCGTCTTTAGCTTGCCCACTTCTTCCCGCAAATGCGCAAGCCCGCTTGTGAAGGCAGCCAGCGCGGTCTGCAAGCCCTGGCTCTTGTCCGTGGTTTCCTTCAAATCGCTTTCTGTTTTTGGCAGCTCGATCTCCAGGTCTTTTTTACGCTTTTCCTCTTTTTTGGCGCGGCGGTAGTCTTCCTCCAGCGCTTTCATCTGCAGGTCCACCTGTTTGCCCAGAGCCAAAATGCGCTCCTGTGCGTCCTGCATTACAAAGTCCTGGATTTCAAGGCGCTGGGCCAGGGTCATCGTTTGCTTGGTGGTATTTTCCCATTGTTTTTTTAAGGTGGCTGCATTTTCCGAAGCCGCGCTTTGCGAATTTCGCGCGGAGTCCGCTACTTTCTTGGCTTTTTCCACTTCTGCCTGGCCAGGGGCATCCTGCGGCCTTTTGGCCGGGGCAGGGTGTTCCAAAGCGCCACAGACCGGGCAAGGCTCCCCCGGGCTTAGGTTTTCAGCCAGGATGCCGGCCTGGGCGTCCAAAAACTGCTGGGAGAGGGCCTCATGCCGCCTGATCGCCTCCCGGGCTTCCTCTGCTGCTTTAAGGTATTGTTTTTGAGCGTCCAGGTGCTTTTGCTCATCCAACAGGCAGTCTCCCACCAGGTCAGCCAGCTCCTTGACAGCGGTTTGCTTGCTCCGCAGCTTCTCCCCATCGTTTTGGAGGGTGTTGAGGGTGACGTCGATGCCGGACAAGGCCTTGAGGCTGACCCTGTCCTCAAGGACCTTGTCCGTGAGCGCCTTGATTTTCTCCAAAAGGGCTTTTAAGGCATCCTGCTGCTCGTTTTCCTCCTGTTCCTTTGCCTGCTGCTGCGCCTGTTTTAATTCCAGGGCTGCATACAGGGGCAGCTTCTCCTCCATAAAAGCAATTTCCTTGACCATCAATTCGCCCTGCGGCTCCCTGTCCCTGGCCTCTTTGAGCGCGTTTTCAAGCTCGGGCAGGTCGCTTTCGCAAAGGGCAAGACCCTTTTGCGCTTCCGCCATGGAGGCGCGTGCCTTTTCCTGGGTCTGATGGAGCAGGAGCGTTTCGCCCATTCCGGCGATGGCCTGCTCCACCTGTAAGAGGCTGGCCGTCAGAGCCTGGAGGCTATCCTCATCCTCTTTCATGAGTTGATCAAGAAGGTCCAGGGTCTCCGCGAGGGGCAGCTCCCCCTTCCCCGCTTTTTCCACCAGATGAGCCAAGGGGTGCCCCGTAGCGCAGCGGATGGTGCCAGCCTGGCTGTCAATCTCCACCTTCAGCCGGTCATGCGCGGCTTTTTGCTGGGCGGCGTCTTTTTTTAGCTCCTCCTGCAGGAGATAATAGGGCTTGGTTTGAAACAGCTGCTGGAACAGCTCCCTTCTGTCCCTTGTGGGGGAATTGAGCAGCTGCATAAACTCACCCTGGGCAATCATGGACACGCGGCGGTACTGGTTGCGGTCCAGGCCCAGCAGGTTGTTCACAGCCTCATCCACATTGCGAAGGCCAAAAATCTCCTGGCCATCCGGCAATGTAAGGGTGGCCTCGGGAGCCCTTGTGACAAAGCCTTCCCCCCGCCTTGCGGGGCGGGACTGCTCCGGGCTGCGTCTGAGTACGTATTCCTCCCCATGATAGAGAAAGCGCATTTCAACAAAGGTTTCCCTGTCCTTACTGGCATACTTGCTGCGCAGCATGCTGGCCTTGCGCGTGTCCCCGCTGGCCTCCCCATACAGGGCATAGGTGATGGCGTCAAATATGGTGGTCTTGCCTGCGCCAGTGTCCCCGGCGATCAGATAAAGGCCGCTGTCACCCAATTGGGCTAAATCCAAGTCCAACAAGCCGGAATAAGGCCCAAAAGCGCTGATGAAAAGGTGTAGGGGCCTCATACGCTGCCCTCCCAGATTCCTTCGATTTTGGCGCTGAGATACGCCCTTTGCTCAGGGGTAAGCGGCTGGGCGTTTTGTTCCTCATATAACTTATCAAACAGCATAAGGGGCGAGAGCGCCCGGGTGTCCCCGGCGGGGCTTACAAAACCTTGGCTCCTGGTGCGCGCATTATCATATGTCAGGTGCATCAAATTGGGATAAATCAGGCGCAGCTTTTGCTGGGCATTGGGCTGGTCCAGCTCATCTGTCAGCACAATCTGATAATAATGCTCGCGGTTGAGGGTGTTATAAAAGGCCTTGCTGGTCAATTCCAGGTAGCTGCCCCTTAAAATCAAAAGGTCCCTTTTAGGGGTAATCGTTAACGTACTGACTGCGACCTCCCCTTTGTTTTTAATTTCTACCACGCTCAGGCTTTTGACGTGCCTGGCCTCAGAAAAAGAGTATTTCAGCGGTGTCCCGCAGTAGCGCAGGCTGCCCTTTGAAAAGGATTGGGCCTTGTGCAGGTGGCCCAGGGCCACATAGTCAAAGCCGTCAAAGACGCTGGCATCCACATTGTCCGCCCCGCCAACCGCAAACTCCTCCGACTCGCTGGTTTCCCCGCCGGTCACAAACTGGTGGGATAAAAGAATGCTGCGCCTGTTGGGGTCAAGCGTGATCCCGGATAAGGCAGCGCCAAGGGCCTCTGTCCAGGTATTTATCTTGCTCTCCGGGAAGAACCTGCGCACCAAATTGGGCCTTAAAAAGGGAAGCAGGTAGACATCCAACCCGCCAAAGTCATCCTCAAGGCTGGTTTTATGAACCTTGCCTTTATAAACCGGGGCGATATGAACACCGCTGCCCGAAAGCAGCCGCGCGGCAAAGGCCAGGCGCTCCGGCGAATCATGGTTGCCAGCAATGACAAAGACCTGGATTTTGAGCTTGACCAGTTCCACTAAAAAGTGGTCAAACAGCGTCATCGCCTCAGAGGGCGCGACGCTCCTGTCATAGACATCCCCCGCGATTAATACGGCATCAGGCTTGTGCTCCCTGGCCAAATCCAAAATCTGCTCTAAAATATAGGCCTGGTCCTCCAGCATGGAGTAATCATGCACTGTCTTGCCCAGGTGGAGGTCTGAGAGATGAAAAAACTTCAAGGGCAATGCTCCTTTTATTAGTGACAATTTATTATACAATAATTCGACTGCTTGAAAACTACGATTTTATCGTATATAATGTTAATGCAGGAGGGTTGAGAGTTGAAAAGAAAGTTGTGATGACGCCAGCCTTTGACCGCTCATGGGCAGCCATTGGCCTTCATGACAGCGATTTGACAGCATTGCAGGACACCCTCTTACTTGATCCTGATGCAGGTGAAGTGATCCCTGGCACTGGCGGAGCGCGCAAGATAAGGGTACCCGCAAAGGAGCATGGCAAGCGTGGCGGCGCGCGGGTGATTTATGTTGACCTGGTGGTGCTGGAGGAAATTTATCTCCTGGCAGCCTATGCCAAAAATGAACAAACCAACCTGACGCCCGATGAGAAGAAAATAATCCGTTCCCTCATCAAGACATTAAAGGAGTAAACCTATGAAGAAAGAAGATTTCAATCTGCTGACAGAGAGTTTTCAGCAAGCCATCGATTACAAGCGCGGGAACAAGAAGGCAGCGCGTTCCACCGTGCGTTCCATCAATATTCCCGAATGTACAGCAAACGATGTTGTTGAGGTGCGTCGCAAACTGAATCTGACCCAACGCGGTTTGGCCAGCGTCGTGGGGGTGTCCCCCCGCACGGTGGAAGCGTGGGAAGCCGGCATCAATTCACCAAACGGCTCTGCACGCCATCTTTTGTATCTGCTTGGCAAGGACGAGCGCATTTTGTCCCTGTTAAAGGTTTAAGGGGCATCCTTTATCGGCAAAGGGCTGTAGCAAACAGAAAATGCTACAGCCCTCTTAGGTTTTTAAAATGAAAGCTCTACATCACATTCCTTAGGGCTCCCACTTGGCTGCGATCAGCGCGGAGGGCCAGTCCGGATAGTTGCCCGGCTTGTAGTTGGAAAGCCCCGGGGCAAAGGCGTCAAAATAGTTGTTGGAGTACAGCGGCACCTGGGGCTGCACCTGCGCCCAGTATTTCTGGAAGGCCAGCCAGGCCTCATAATAGGCGTTTTGGCTGCCAGCGGGGACTTCCCGCATCTTGGTGGCCAGCTCCAGGAGGTGCTCATCCTTGATGCCGGTGGTGTTGTAGGTGCCCTGGTAGGCATCATCCGTGTGGTACATCATGTAGGGGTCAAAGATGCCAGAGAAGTTGGTGCCCAGGAAAAAGAGGTCATAGCCGCGATCCATCTGGCGGAAGTAGCGGGAAACCACCTCCCGCATCTCCATCCGGTCAATGGTCAGGCCCATGCCCAAGGCTTTGAAGCCCTCCTGCATCAGGGCAAAGGTGGTTTCAGCCGCCGCATTGTCCACCGGCACGGCCAGCTTTAAAATCAGGGGGGTTATGACGCCGTCCACCTTTTTGTGGCGCAGCTTGCCCTCTCCGGCCACATAGGCCTCTCCCTTTTCGTTCAAGGTCCAGCCCTCTTTTTCAAGCTCTGTCTGTGCGGCTGCCAGGTCATGGGGGTAGAGGTTCAAGTCTGCCTTTAACTGCTCCTTGTTCCTTTGCGCCATCCATTGCCCAAGGCCATACAAGCCATAGGCCGCTTCGCCGTTGCCCTTTAAGAACTCCTTGACCAGCTTGTCCTTGTCAATCGTCCGGGCGACCACCCCGCGGATGGCCTGGGAGGACACCGCGCCCTGCTCAGCGGCAAAGGAGAGGAAGGCCAGACCACTTCTGGGGTAGGTTTCAAGGCCAATCAGGCCTTCGTTTTTCAGGCCTTCCAGCTGGGCGATGACGCTGCCGGAGGTTACCTTGTTGACCAGTTGCACCGTGCCCTCGCGCAACTCTTTGGCGATTTCATCGTTTTTGACTTCTTTATAGAGCAGGCGCGGGATGCTGGGCTTTAATCCCGCGCGGTTGCCGGTAAAGTTCGGGTTGATGGAGAAGGTGGCCACCTTGGCCTCCATGTCATAGCTGTCCAGGACATAGGAGCCGCTCACCACACGGGGGTGGGAGATATAGCCATCCACCGGGTCTAAAATGGTTTTGGACAGAATTTCCGCGTCAAAGGGGCCATCGATGAAGGCGCCTTCCCCTTCATCCTTAACCACAGCGCCCGGCGCGATGACAGAAATGGGATAGGGCTTGATGAGGGCGTAAGCCAGCTCATAGAAATTGGGCAAAAACGCCTTGTCAATGGTGATGGTGAAGGTGGTGTCATTAATCAGGCGAAGCCCCTTGATGCCCTTGCTGTTTCCCTTTGTATAGTCATTGGCGCCCAGGATGTGGTCCTTGGCTGCCGGTGTGCCGCCTATCTCGGCGATCACAGGGGAGGCTTCTAAAAGTACAGAGAACAGGAAGTCCTGGGCCTCCACCGATGTGCCATCGCTGAAGCGCAGGTCCGTGCGCAGGTCAATCTCAAAGGTTTTGTGGCCTTCCGCGCCAGTTCTCTGGGAGAGGGCCAGCACCACCGCCGGGTTGGCGGAGAGGGTGCCCCGGTAATCCCAGATCATGGTCGGGTAGCTGTGCAGCAACTCGCGCACATCCAGGTCAGCCGAGTTGTTGCCCCAGGCTTCCAGGAAAAAGTTTCCGCTTAATTGGGTGGTATTGCCCACCACAAAGGGGGGCGTTTCACTGGATGCAAAGGCAGCCTGTCCCCCCAAAAGCCCTGTGATTAAGCAGAGCAGAAGCGCCAAAGTCAAGATTTTTTTTCATTTCCGCCAGCCTCCTTGCTGTGTCGGGTCCAGGTTGCTCGGGCCGGGGGCTTCCCCCGGCCCGGGTGTGTTATTTACTCAAAGGTGACGCCGACATTGCCGCTGATGCCCGAGCCCGCCGCGGGCTTGGGAGGTGGGACAGGGGCAGGCGCGGGAGCAGGCCTAAAGGTGTTGTTGAAGATGAGGTCCAGGGGCTTAAACAGGGTCAGGGCCAAACGGCCATTGCCAGCGTCAGTGACCGTGATCTTAAAGGTCAAAACCATTCTGTCATAGGTCGCCCGATTCAGGGTGCCAAGGGTTTCCCTGATGGTGTAGGTATAGGTCTTGCCGATGTCCTTCTCTGTAAAGGTCAAGGTCTTAAAGGGGAGATTGCCGTTGGCCTCATTCCGCACGGACTGAAGTTTCGCGCTGCCCTGGGATAAGGTGAAGATGAACTCATTCGCCTTGAGCGCGCGTCCGGCCAAACGCTTGACGGGGTTCAACTGGGTATCCACGTTGAAGGTGCCGCTGGCCTTATAGGTGTTGTTAAAGATGACGTCTTTGGGCTTGGTCACGGTCAGCTTCAGTTGCCCATTCCCCGCGTCCTCCACCAGGATTTTAAAGGTGAGGGTCATGCGGTCATAGGTCATGCCGGTTTCGCGTCCGGGGGCCTCCGTGATGGTGTAGGTGTAGGTCTGCCCGATGTCCGCTTGGGTGAACTTTATCGGGGAGAAGGGGATGTTGCCATTGGCGGTGTTCCGCACGGACTGGATTTGCTGGGTGCCCTGACGCAGAACAAAGATGAACTCATTCGCCTTGAGCATCCGCCCGGTCAGCTGTTTTTGCGGGTTTAGCTGCGTGTCGATGTTGTACTCACCCATGGCCACATAGCTGTTCCTAAAGGTGACGTCCTCTGGCTGCTCCACTTCCAGGCTCAGCTTGCCATGGCCAGCGTCCTCAATGTGGATCTGGAAGGTGAGGACCATGGGATCATAGGTCATTCCGGTTTCGCCTGGGCTTGGGATGACCTCCCGGATGGTGTAGGAATAGGTCTGGCCGATGTCATCCTGGGTGTAGCTCAGCTTGCTAAAGGGGATGTTGCCGCTCAAGGCGTTCTTCACCGTTTCAATCAGTGTTGCGCCCTTCTTTAACTCAAAGCTGAACTCGTCCGCTTTCAGCGTCCGCCCGGTCAGTTCCTTGGTCGGGTTCAATCCCAGGTCGATGTCGTACGCACCCTTGGCTTCGTACTTGTTGTTGAACTCCGCCATGCTGGCAGAAGCCCCGCCCACTGTATAAGCAATGGAATCAATCACCAGGGCGCCGGCCTTGTTGTCCCTTAATTTGACAAGCACTTGAAAAGCGCGGGTGTCATAGGTCATGCCCTGGGAGGGGTTGGTGGATGGAACCTGTTCCTTCACCTGGAAGGTAAAGTCCTTGGTCTCGCTGCCGCCCAGGTCGGCCAGGGTAAACAGGGGGGTGGTGAAGCTGAAGGATCCGTTTGCGGCATTCCCAATTGTCATAGGCGTGCTCAGGTTGCCGCCGCTGAGTAAAAAGGTAAACTGATTGGCTGTCAGGGTCTGGCCGGTTAGGATTTTCTTGCCCTGGATGGTCGCAGATACGCCTTGCGGCAGATAGCTGTTGGTGACCTTCAGGTAGGATTTCGCGTTTCCAGTCGCCGGGTTATCAACAGCCGGAGCAGAAATGCCGTAAACAGGCGTACCGTATCCCGTGCCCAGGGTATCCTCAACCACTGTAAAGGCATTCAAGGTGGTGTTGTTGAGGTAGTTGGGCAGGTTTGACCAGGTCGCGGTCCAGTTGTTGCCCGCGTTTAAGGTTTTGGGTTCCCCTGTGTTGGCGTAGAGGTTCCCATTCATCATGAGCTTCACAACCACAGGCTTTTGCGCGTAGGCCGGTGTGCTGCCCCAATCCTTGGTGACCATCACATCCCGGTATCTGGCGCCTTTGTAGTTGGAAACCGCCATCTCCCATCCCTCAGGCGTGGTGGTGGAGTAATGAACCTGATAGCCCGGTAAGGGCTGCTCTCGGGTGAAGTAGATGTATGGCACGCCATCTGGGCCAGTGGCTGGGTATTGTCCCCATTGGACACGGTTGTTGCCCATGTTGACTGGCGAGGTCTTATAAAGCGTGGCCGTGGACGGGTCCGCGCCTTGCAGGTACCGCCAAAGCTCAAAGGTCGGCTGAGGCAAGGTTGCGTCCGTAGTGTACCAATACTTGTAGGACTCGCCGGATTTAAAGTTGTTATAGGTGTTTTTCACCAGCCAGTTGTACTGGCTGCCGTCCACCTTTTCATAGGTGACGACATAGTCCTGACGGATGTTGTTGGGCAGGGGGAGCTCGGTCACGGTATAGGTGTAGAGCTGTCCGTCCGGCGTATGGGTGTACTGGTTTTGCCAGGTAAAGTAGTAGTAATCCGCGGTTGAAGTCGCGCCTGGGATGTAGGGCGGGTCAACCAACGGGTTCCCCACAGCCGGGTCGCTTGTCGCGGGCGTGCGGGTTAGGACCAAGGTCACATGGTTGTGATTGGCCGAATGCCCGCCAACCCATTGCTTGGTCGCCTTGATGTCAATGGTGTTGCGGGTCCACAGCGCGTACAGCGTGTTGGGCCCATTGATGATATCAACCATGACCTGCTCATTGGGCTGATAGGTAGTGCCGGAGCCATCCGCCTTGGTGTTCCACCCGGCGAAGGTGGCACCCACTTTAGCAAAACCTAAGTCGGCATGGCTGGCTGGCTTGATGGTTTCAGTCTGGTTGTTTAAGAGGGTGTAGGTCTTGGCGCTGCCGGAACCCCCATTGGGATGATAGGTCAGCTGGGTCTTCTCCGGTACAGCGCTGAAGGCTGCCACCAGCGTCTTGTTGCCGTCTATGTAAAGCTTGGTGTTGGGCGCCAGGATCTCGCCAGCGCCACCCACCTGCCAGCCCAAGAACACGGTGTTCGCGGGCGGGATCAGGCCCGGCGCCGCTTTCATGGTCGCATAGGCGCCAAAGGCATAGGGGTTTGAATCCGTGGGGACCGTGCCGCTGCCAGCGCCTGCCTGATAGGTCACCTGATAGGGCACACCGGTGTACACCGGATACAGGGTAACCGGGGTTTTGACCGGCTCATCCAGGCTAAAGGGGATGTATTTGCCCGCCAGATCCTTGCGGAACCAGCCCTGGAACTGCGGGTCTGCCATGCCTGATGGCGCGGAATGAACCAAGGAGGGGATGATGTTCTGCGCGATGGCCTGATTGATGGACAGGCCGTAGGGAATCATCAGGTGGGTTTCCCCGGTCTCCGCCATGGTCTGGAAGTAGGTGACCTCAACCGGCTCAAGCTCCCACTTTGCAAACACCTGGAGCACAAAGGCCGGCATGTTCTCACTGAAGGTGTATTCATCACCCAGGCCGTCCTTATCCTCAAACCAGCCCTTGAACACATAGGTAAGGCCGCTTTCCTGCTTGGTGGTGACATCCTTGGTATAGGCGCTCAGGTGCCCGGATGGGATGTGCGCGCTGATGACCTTGTCAAAGGGGATTTGCAGGGAGGCGATGGCCACGCTCCCCCCCTGGGTGTCAAAATGGAGGGGGTAGGAGAGGCGGTGGTAAAAGCTCTTCACAACGCCGTTAATCGGCGCCACGCTGCTATCTTCGTTGTATACATACACAGGGTTGCTGTAGTTGTTATTTCCATAAACCGCTTTCCACTCAAAGCCGGGAATCACCCGCCCGCCCGCGAAGCCTGACGTGCCAGGCGTGGTGGTCAGGGATTTGATGGTCGACAGCTCATTGGGGGTGCCAGAAAATGGCGAGGATGTGGAGGTCTCAATGAAGCGGACGGTATACGTGCTCCCAGACATCGCTCTACCATTGAGACTCAGGTTCCCAGCAGGCATGACAGGCGCCTCGATATTGACAGTACCGCTGTAAGCATTGCTAAACCAGCCACGTCCTGGGTTAGCCTGGGTAACAATGTTCCAATAGTTAGAGATGTTGGCCCCGTGCTTGACCTGGAGGTTGGCTGGGATCGCCGGATTGCTGGACGTATTGGTGTATTGGGTTAAGTTAATGACTTCCCCAAAAAATGTTGTGCTAAATGTGTAAAACTTCAGGTTATACCGGTTGCGGAGATAGTCAATGCGCGCAATGGTGCTGCCATCCCCGGCAATGACCTGGGGCGTCTGAGCGCCGCTGTTAAAGTACTGGAACAAGATACCGTCATGCTGGCTTGTCCTCACAGAGGGGGGCACAGGGTCGCCAGCCTTGCCGGTTTTTGTCTCAACATAGGCCAGGGAGTAGCCATTGTCATTGGCGTTTTCAAACCAATGGGCCACCTTGTAGTTGACAGTCTGCCCTTCCCACACGGCATACAGCGTGGTCGGCGCCGTTAATGGCGTTGCAAAATTAAACGCGCTGCCGCCAAGGCTTTGTGACCAATGCAAAAGGGTAAAGCCAACGCGCTGGGGGTCAGCGGGCCTTGTGATGGTGCCATTGGTGTTGGTGTAGCCCGGCAGCACGGCAGAGCCGCCCTGGGAATCAAAGAGAACCTGATAAGCCCCCCTGGTCACCAGGGTTAAGGTGGTGTCCTCCGTTATGGGTGTGCCAAAGGTGAAGGGCTGCCCGCCCTTGTCCCAATGGGAGAAGGTCTGGGTAGGGTCGGTCAGGGTGAAGGATACGCCACTGTCATCCGTGGTGGCATTGGGCGTCACTTCCTTGGTGGCGATGACCTCGCCATTGTGCACAAAGTATACATAGTAGACATCCCGGAAGACCGCGTCCACCCGGTAGGTCTGCGTGCTGGTGACGCTGATGGCGCCAAAGCTCACAGGCGCGCCGCCGGTTTGCCAGCTGTCAAAGACCTGTCCGGGGTGCACAGGGGTGGCCGGGGCCACCAGG
The DNA here is from genome assembly GCA_964405705.1 of uncultured Christensenella sp. GTDB lineage: Bacteria > Bacillota > Clostridia > Christensenellales > Aristaeellaceae > UBA6115. Next base: position 3,169 of record CAYOOZ010000021.1, on the reverse strand, counting down.
GTTTGCCCGTCGCGAAGAATCTGCGTGAAATCCTCCTGCTTGGTCCCTTCCACAAAGAACTCATAGGTATGTGTATCCGCCAGGGGTGTTATGCTTTTGAGCCGGAAGCCGCTGCTGGTGTCGGTCTTTAGGACCTCTGCCAGGGTGAGGGACGGCACAGCAGACAAAAGCATGATGAATGCCATCATCAACGCTATAAACCGCTTGTTAGTCTTGTTCATAAACTCTCCTTACGCCAGGCGCCGGGCCTGCTATCAAATGAAGTCAATCAAAGCGTGTGGGGAAAAGCCCCACGCACGCTTTTACAGGCCTTTGCCGCCCGTGATGTCCACAACAACCCTGAAGTACCATGCGTAGTTTTCCTTGTTTAAATCAAACTGATAGGTCTTTTCTGTGCCGCCTGGGACATCCGAAAAGTCCGTATCCTCACCGGTCTTCACCTGCCAGCGCAAGGCATACTGCAAGCCTTCATAACCAGTCAGCTTAGCGGTCAGCGTAATCCTGTCCCCAAGGGCCGGGGCCTCATAGTTACCCCAGTGGGCATAGATGGTAATTTTGCGCGAGGGGTACAGCTCATCCACATATTCCGCGATGGGCTTGCCCAGGATGACCTCCTCATCCTCTGCCTTTTTAGGCTCAGAGGGGGCTGCCTCTTGATTCGGCGCAGGCGAACTGGGCTGCTGGATGGTTTCGGGCTCAGGCTTCACGGGGGCTTCAGGCGCTTCAGACGCCTTTGGAGTTTCCGTCACTTCCGGTTCTTCAGATGCTTCGGGCTCCTCGGACACCTCGGGCTCTTCAGACACTTCGGGCTCCTCGGACACCTCGGGCTCTTCAGACACTTCGGGCTCCTCGGACACCTCAGGCTCTTCGGACACTTCGGGCACCTCAGACACTTCGGGTTCCTCGGATACAACCGGCTCCTGGATTACTTCAGGGGCCTGGGTGGCCGGAGCTTCTGGTTCTTCCTTGGGCTCAGCCTTCGGCTCTTCCTTGGGTTCAGCCCTCGGTTCTTCCTTGGGCTCAACCTTCGGCTCTTCCTTGGGCTCAGCCTTGGGTTCTTCCTTGGGTTCAACCTTCGGCTCTTCCTTGGGCTCAGCCTTGGGCTCTTCCTTCGGCTGGGGGGCGGCAGCCGCGGGCTCCTCTGTGGGCAAGGGTCGGCTGACAAGGGGCAGATAGCCATCCTCGCCGCTCGCGTTCACGCGTACACGGGCCCAGAAAACCGTTTTGCTCAGGATGGTGACCACTTCACCTTCCAGCAGCTTGGCAACTTTGGAGGAGCCAAAATCAGCGGCGGAATACAGGTAGGGCGGGCTTTCGCTGCTCAGAGCGCCGGCTGTCGCTGTCTCAACTTCCGCTGCAAAAGCAGGTGGAAATACAAAAACAACTGCCAGGCACAAAGCCAGCAGGATAAAGGAAAGGTTCACTTTGTTGCTCTTCTTGTTGATTGCTTTCATGGGGCTTCCTCCTTGTGTACGGGATACCTGGGGGCTGCCAAATTGGCGCAGTCCCTTCACCTGAATTCACACAAAACTTGTGTGATTTGCTTACACAGCCATTGTAACCATGCCAAGGAGGGATGGGCATGGTACTAAAGTACCGTCTTTGGTGTTAAGCGGGTAAAAAAAGACCCATATTTACTTGAATGTGGCGAAAAGACAGGTTTAGGGTTTGAGCAGGTCGGATAGCTTGGACCGCCGGTCGATGGACAGCTTTTCAAAAATGGATTTCATATGATTTTTCACGGTTTGTTCTGAGATGAAAGCGCGCTTGGCGATTTCCCGGTTGCGCAAGCCCTGGGCCGCCAAAAGGGCGATTTCCCGCTCCCGCTGCGTCAGGGTGTCCGGCAGGTTGTCCGTTGTGCCCACGCCCTTGATCTGAAGGAGGGTGCCGCCTGAAAAACCACGCTTGACCGCCAGCACTTTCTTGATCAATCCCGCGTACTTGGCTTTGAGCGCGGGGCTGTTTAAGAGGGGTTTGAGGACATCCCGGTAGTGGACAAAAACCGAAATCAGGGCGTCTGCCTGCGCGATCGCCATGGCCTTGTCCAGGTAAAACAAGGCCTTATCCCTCATTTTGAGCGCCAAACAGCAAACAGCCATGCCCACATAGACGTAATAGGCCATCACGACATTCATCAGCCGCTCATCCTGGGTCAAAAACGCCTCCATCAGGCCCAGGGCCTTTTGGTACTCCCCACCCATCAAAATAAAGGTGACGTGCGCGTGCTTTGTCATGAGCGTGGAGATGCCCAGGGACTCCTCCTTTTGCAGGCCGCAAAGCGCCCAAGGCGCAGCCTTGTCATGCTCCAGCATCATGCTGCGCAGCATGGTTCTGGTGACATCCAGGAGGTAATCGTTCATCGCGCTGCCTTGCATAAAGGGATAGGTTTTTGCCTTGTTCTCCAGGAAGTCAATGGCCTCCCTGAGGCCGGGCATATCCTGCCTGGAGATGGCAATCCGCCCCAAAAGCAAGGCCACGCCGTAGGTGAGGGTGGGCTGGGCGGCGTAAAGGGCAAGGTGGCCGGCCTGGTAAGCCAGCGTCCTGGCCTCATCATAATCGCCCTTTAGGCTTTTGATCTCCGCCTGAAAAAGCACCTCCGCGCCCAAGGCGTGCCCCCTTGTCAAACGGTTGTACCAGGACATGGCCTCACAAAGGGCACAGGCAGTCTCCTCTGCCTGCCCGGATTTTGTATAGAACATGAACCACATGGACTGACAGCCAAACATGAAGGGCTCCTTTTGGTCAATCACCTGGCAAGGCCCGCCAAGGATTTCATAGGCAGCCTTCCATTTTTGGCCCATGGCCACAATGTCTGGGTAGACAGACAGCGCGTCCATCACCTGCCATTCCCCAAGAAGGCGCACGTCCTCCCCCTGCTGCGCCGCCTTCTTGGCCAGGACCATGGCCAGGTGATAGCCCTCAAAATCAGTGGCCTCAAACAGGAAATACGCCAGGCGCAACAGGGAGATGGGATGGGCCAGGAGGATGTCTTCAGGGCAGGAGGACAGGAGGTCCCGGGCGATGATTTCAAAGGAGATGCCGCCAATTTTCGCAAAGCAGAGGTTGACCAGCGGGAGACTTAGGATGAGATCATAGGCCTTGACCTGGTAAAAGCACTGGATGGCCAAGATCTGCTCCCCTTGATCCCTGTGGTGTTCCCCCGCCCTTC
>CAYOOZ010000020.1:0-19798 GCA_964405705.1 uncultured Christensenella sp. | reverse complement strand
AAGATGTCCTCCGGCTCATGCTCCACCCATCCGGGCCTTGGGTAGTGCTGGGCAAACTCAAAGGCCGCCTGGCTCACCAGGCGGCCTTCCTTTGAAAAGATGATTGCCCGGGAGGAAGTGGTGCCCTGGTCCAAGGCCAGGAGATACTGCTGTTCCATCGACAATCCCCCCTTTTTATTCTAAGCGGATACCGTACATTTTATGATTGTCACGTGAGGCGGTGCCAATGACCAAGATGTCATTGTACACAGCGGGGGAGCCTTCCACCCGCCCGCCCAGATCCAGGGTGGACAACACCTGCCCTGAGGCCCCGTCCACCAGGTAGAGGCGGCCGGAGAGATCCGCCTGCACGACGCGGGCTGTGCCATCAGGCCGATAGACCGCGACAGGGGAGGAAATGGCGCCATTGGCCAGGGGCACACGCCAGGCTTCCTGCCCGGTTTGTTTGTCAAGGGCCAGCATGACCCCGCCCTCTTCCGTCAGGTTGACGGTGAAGATGACCAGGTTGGCAATCTGATTTTGCCCAACCAGGGGGCTGGCTTTTAAGCCGCCCAATTCCTCGGCGTTGAACTTGGCTTTGATTTTCACGGACCAGTTTTCCTCGCCCGTTGTCGCGTTAAGGCTGCGCAGGACCGCCTCCCCCGCGCGCCGACTCCTTGAATGCACGGTGGTGCCGGTATACAGGGAGAGGGAGTTGTCCGCGTTTAAGTCCAAGGCCGGGCTGGCGTCCGTGTTGTCCCCGGCGTCAAAGATCCAGAGGGTTTGCATGTTGGTGGTGTCCACCGCACGGATATAGCCGTACTTATCGCCATAGAAGGCGGTATCGCCGTACATGGCGATGGAGCTTTCGATGCTGACCGTCGGGTCATCCTGCTTGGCCTTGCCGCGCAAGTAGGTGATTTCCGGGTCCACCGTCAGGGTGCCGGGGTTGTTAAAGTCATAGACCGTGTTCATCTTCACCGTGTACAGGAGGCCGTTTTCGCCGCCGACGATGAAGGAGTCCGAATTGCGCTCAAACAGGCCCGTGCCGTCAAAGGCACCGTTGGTGGCGTACTGCACCTGGGACTTGGTCTTGCGGCCGTTGATGAAAAGCGCGCGGGACTGGTCGGTTAAATTGTAGATATAGTAGCCGATGTCCCCGGTTTTGGTGGGCATCTTGGACACGGCCTGGCCAAAGGCGATCAGCGGCCTGCCCACGGCATCCACCGCCACAGAGCCCTTTAAGGGGTAGCCAACGTCGATGGGTGAGCGGGTTTCAAGGCCGTCTGCCCAGTCCAAGAAATAGACCTTGCCGTCCAGCCCCGCGAAGATGACCTCCTTTAAGGCGGAGACATCCTTTTTGCTGTCGTTGAGGTTCATGCCGGAGCGCACCTCACGGGACCATTTGACAATGGCCGGCTGCCCGGTCCAGCCCACGCCGTACATGGTTTCACTGGAGGTTCGAAGGCTCCCAAGCTCGGTCTGCCAAAGGATGCTCATCTGGTCCAGGGGCATGTCCGCCGTGCCAAAGGCCGCGTTTTGACGCATGCCGTCTGAGCGGAAGGTGAACACGCCGCCGGGGTAATAGGTGTACATTTCGCCGCCCTGGGCGTTGATGGGCGTCGCGCGAAGGAAGCTGGATTGCTTTTTGCTGCCCAGATAGGCAGCCTCGGTCTGGCCAAACTTGGAGGGCTTTTGCCCTTCCGCGGCCAACACACTCAGCTGCGGCATGGGGCTGGGCGTGGGCACAGGCTCGCTTGTCGCGACCGGCTCTGGCGTCTCTTCGATAGGTTCTGCTAATGGTGGTTCTTCCATTGGCTCTTCAAGCGTTTCGGGAAGCTCCAGACTTTCAGAGGAATCCAAGCCCTGGGTGATCAAGCCTTCCTCCAGGGGCTGTGTGATGTTTTCAGGCGCGGGTGTCACCAAGGTCACCAGGGACACGTTGTCCTGCTGCGGCAGGGGGGTGAACACCGGCAAAAGGGCCGCCAGACTGGCCGGGGTGGAGGTGACAGGCGGCTCCTGCAAGGCCACCTGGGAGGGCTCCTCCACAATGGGTAGGGGCTCTTGCGTCATGGGGGGCTGGGTGACAAGGGGCGCCGGCGCCGGGGTGGGAAGCTGTATCTCAGGGGTGGCGCTGGGCAAAACTACGGTGAGGGAGACCGTCTTATCGGTCTGATACCAGGTCTTGTCCACCAGGATGCCGGCGGACAGGACAGCGCTTTGCGCCTTGTCCAAAATGGCTGTATAGGTCCAGGTGGTGTTGTTGGGCGCGTCCACAGCCTCCGCGACGCCCTTGATTTCGCTGCCCACCTCGTCCTGGATGCGGATGCCGTCAATGGCCTTGTCGGTTGTGAAGGTAAACACCGTCTTTACCCCGGTCTGCACCTGGCTCTCGGGGGTGTCAAACTTGATCAGCCGGGGCGGCTCGGATTTTTTTAGACCGACCAGGCCCAATCCGCCGTCCACCACCTTGCTGGACAGGGCTTGTACCTGGCCTAAGATGCCGCCTGTGCCCTTGGGGATGAGGAAATAGGACAGGGCGATGACCAGCAAAAGCACCAGCAGCGCCGAAAGCAACACAAAGGGCCAACGGCGCGGCGGCAAATATTCATCATCAAAGTACTCAAGGGTTTCATCTCCCGCCGGGGCTGGCCTTTGGTCATAGCGGGGGGCCTGGTAGGCCGTTTCCTCATAGACCTGGGGCGCCTGGGGGCGGGTTTGCGCGGGGCGTGCAGCGTCATAGCCACCAAGCGGCAGGGGGACGGTGTCCTCCTTGGGGAAGCCCGCGCGGTAAGAGGCCTGGGCCTCCTCGTTTTTGATCTCGGGCTTGGCGTTGTGTTTATCGCTCCTGCGCTTTCTGGGCTGCTGGGGCTGATAGGGCTGTGACATGACAGCCTCCTTTCAGGGTCATTTTGGGTCAGAAGCTGATCTTGTCCTCCAGGTAGGCTTTAAGGCCTGAAAGGGCAATGCGCTCCTGCGCCATGGAATCCCGGTCGCGCACGGTGACCGTGCCATCTTCCAGGGTGTCAAAGTCCACCGTGACACAATAGGGGGTGCCAGCCTCATCAGCCCTGCGGTAGCGCTTGCCAATGGAGCCGGACTCGTCATAGTCCGCCATGAAATGGCGGGACAGCTCGCGATGGATTTCACGGGCTTTCTCACCCAGCTTGTTTTTTTGCAGCGGCAGCACCGCCACTTTATAGGGGGCCAGGGCCGGGTGCAGGCGCAGGACAACGCGGGTATCGCCCTCTGCCAATTCCTCTTCCTCATAGGCGTTGCACAAAAAGGCCAGGGCCACGCGGTCAGCGCCCAAGGAGGGCTCAACCACATAGGGGATGAAGCGTTCATTGGTGATGGGGTCAATGTACTCCATGTTTTCCCCGCTGTGCTCCTGGTGCTGCTTTAAGTCAAAGTCCGTCCGGTCCGCGATGCCCCAAAGCTCGCCCCAGCCAAAGGGGAAGAGGTACTCAAAGTCGGTGGTGGCCACGGAATAATGGGACAGCTCCTCCGCCTTGTGATCCCGCAGGCGCAGCCTGTCTTCCTTCATACCCAGGGACAAAAGCCAGTCCCGGCAAAACGCGCGCCAGTACGAAAACCACTCCAGGTCCGTGCCCGGCTTGCAGAAAAACTCAAGCTCCATCTGCTCAAACTCACGCGTTCTGAAGGTGAAGTTGCCAGGGGTGATCTCATTGCGGAAGGATTTGCCAATCTGGGCGACACCCAGGGGCAGCTTGCGCCTGGTGGAGCGGACGATGTTTTTGAAGTTGACAAAGATGCCCTGGGCGGTTTCCGGACGCAAATAGATTTCAGCCGCGGAGTCCTCCGTCACGCCCTGGTGGGTTTTAAACATCATGTTGAATTTGCGGATGCTGGTAAAATCGGCCTTGCCGCAGGAGGGGCAGACCAGGCTGTGCTCCTTGATGTAGGCTTCCAACTCCTCATTGCTCCAGCCGTCAGCCTGGACAGTTTCGCCCTTTTTTGAAGCGGCGTCCTCCACCAGCTGGTCCGCGCGGAAGCGGGTCTTGCAGGCCTTGCAATCCATCAAAGGGTCGTTAAAATTGCCCACATGGCCGGAGGCCACCCAGACGGAGCGGTTCATCAAAATGGCGCTGTCCAAGCCCACGTTGTGTTCGCTTTCCTGGACGAATTTCTTCCACCAGGCGCGCTTGACATTGTTTTTAAACTCAACCCCCAGGGGGCCATAGTCCCAGGTATTGGCCAGGCCGCCATAAATCTCAGAGCCGGAAAAAATAAATCCACGCACCTTGCACAGGGCGACCAGTTTGTCCATTGTGAGTGACACAGCAGTTCCTCCTTACAAATAAGCGATTTTATCATAGTGTCACAGGCGCTTTTTGTCAAGAAAACAAGGGCTAAAAGGCCGGTTATCACCCCAATGAATCAGGCCGAAACCTTGAAAAAAGACTTTACAGAGCGGAAGAATTGGTTTAGCATAGTTTTTTGAAAATAAGCACCGTTATGGAGGGCGACATGAGCGACAATGTTTTTATCTTCGAGCATCCCTTGATTCAGCACAAGGTATCCCTGCTTCGCGACAAGAACACCTCCATGAAGGACTTCAGGGACCTGGTGGATGAGATTTCCATGCTGATGGTCTATGAAATCACCAAGGATTTTGAGCTGGTGGAAAAGGAAATTGAAACGCCCATGGCCATCGCCAAAACCAAGGTGCTCTCTGAGCGCAAGGTGGCCCTGGTGCCCATTTTGCGCGCGGGCATCGGCATGGTGCACGGCATCCAGCAATTGTTGCCCAACGCGCGTGTGGGCCACATCGGCCTTTACCGCGACCATGACACCCATGAACCGGTGGAGTACTACTGCAAACTGCCCACCGATATCGCTGACAGCACGGTCATTGTCTTAGACCCCATGTTCGCGACCGGCGGCTCTATCGCTGCGGCGCTAAAGATCCTCTACCAAAAGGGCTGCAAAGACCTGCGCCTGGTCTGCCTGGTGGCCGCGCGCTACGGGGTGGAGCGCATTTCAAGGGAGTTCCCCGATGTCAAAATCTACTGCGCGGCCTTTGATGAGGTCCTAAACCCCAATGCCTACATCGTGCCCGGCCTGGGCGACGCGGGTGACCGCCTGTTTGGCACCAAATGAACTGACCGATCACTGACCGATCAATGAAATTAATAGAATAAACGCCCCCGGCAAAACCAAGGCCGGAGGCGTTTATTGTTGAGGAAAGTCAGTTTCCGATGGCTGCCATCATATCACTGACCACCTCCGCCCAGGTGAACTGCGCGAGGTTGGAGGGGGAGTGGGCGGAGAAGGGCTTGTTTTCATTGCCCTGGTAGTAATTGCTGGACATGCTGATGTGGATTAAAGCGCTGTCCCCGCTTGCATACACCACCTGGTCAAAGGGGAGGGAGGCCGCGTCCAGGTCCCTGGGGCGGATGTCCTGGGGGTTTGAGAACAAATGCCAGGCGCGGTAGCGCAGCAGGGTGGGCTCTGAATCCTTGGCCAGGGAGACCATGACCGTTCCGCCAGACACCGTGATGGTGGCCTCACCCACCTGGTAGTTGTCCTGCGTCACCAGGGGGAAGACGCTGACCTGGTCTGTTCTTAAATCCAGGTAGATAAACTGCTCAGGCCGGTTCCTTAAGCTGGCATTGACCTGGTTGGCCGGGATGCCATAGGCCTGGGTCTTGACTTCGTAGCGGTAGCCCCGGGGCGCGTAATTGTCGGTCTTGGCGTACTTTCCGCAGACCAGGCAGGTGGTGACCCGAAGGCCGGGCTTGCTCATTTCCGGCGCGCGGACAATGACCCATTTCTCGTCTGACCGATGGCCCAGGGCGGGGATGGAGCGGGTTTCTATGTCACCACAGCGCGAGCAGGTGCGTGTTTCTGTCCCCTTATTGGTGCAATCCGGGGCTTTGGTCAGCACATAGGGGCCAAAAGTATGCCCCAGAGCCTTGAGCTCACGCACGCGCTTAACGCCACAGACGCTGCAGGTGGAGACCTCGCTGCCCTTCCTTGTGCAGGTGGGCGCCTCAAAGGGGACATAAGGGCCAAAGCTGTGGCCCAGGGCGTTTAGATGCTTGCTCTCCTGAATGCCACAGACCGAGCAGGTCCTTAATTGATAGCCAGGTTCTGTGCAAGTGGGCGAAAGCGCGGTCACAAAGGCGCCAAAGCTGTGCCCCAGGGGTGGCAAATAGTTGCTCTCCACCGTGCCGCAAAGGCTGCACTCCCTTTTGGTGGTGCCGCTGTTGTAGCAGTCCGGCATAACGCCGGGGCCCCAGGCGCCAAACTGATGCTTCAGCCTTGGGATGGTGTTGGTTTCCATGGTGCCGCACAGCGAGCAGGTGCGCTTGGTATAGCCGGTGGAAAAACAGGTGGCCGCCTCCCCCGGGCCCCAGGCGCCAAATTGGTGCTTGAGCTTAGGCAGGGGATTGGTTTCTGTCACCCCGCACACAGAGCAGGTGCGCTTGGTATAGCCGGCTTGAAAGCAGGTGGCCTCTGCCCCCGGGCCCCAGGCACCGAAGGAGTGCCCGGTGGCTGGGAGGGTTTCGTACACCGCATCATCCCCGGCCGTGCAGACCTTGACCCTGCGGCCTGGGGTGGTACATCCCGGCGGGGTTACAATTTCCCAGGGGCCATAGGTATGCGTATGCGGCTCCGCGTGGGCTTCATGGGCGTGCAGGTGAATGACACCGCTTACAATCAAGCACAGCGCCAGCAAGACGGACAATCCTCGCCTGGTATTCATTATGCTACCTCCAAACAATCAAAAGAAGGCTGGTTCTTGACAGATTTAATGTAACACGGTGCAAAAGCTTTGTCAAAAAACGGTAAGCCTTTCTGGCGCAACCTTGCGCCTGGCTTATTTTTTCTGCTATTATGGCGTTGTACGCGGCCCAAAACCGCAAATAAGAGACGAGTGAAAGGCGGGGACGATGAAAAAGCTGTTATGCTGGCTCCTGCTCTTTGGTTTGCTCTTGGGCTCAAGCCAGGCCCTGGCCTCCTCCCCCGCCTTTGCTGATGATTATGAGGGCATCGATCAGGCCGCCAAAAGCGTCTTGATGCTCCTGGTGTATTCCGCCGGGGAGAAGGATTACAGCGCCACGGGCAGCGGCTTTGTCGCCTTTGACAGCCAGACTCTGATCACCAACTACCACGTGGTGGAGGACGGCGACCTGGTCTTGGCCGAGAGCGATGACGGGGAAAGCTTTTTCTTAGACCAGGTGATTGCCGCGGACAAGGAAAAGGATTTGGCCATTTTGCGCTTCAAAGCGCCCACCCACCTATCCCCCCTGGCCTTGTTCACGGGCGAGCGGCTGCTGCGCGGGCAGCCTGTGGTGGCCATTGGAAGCCCGGAAGGCTACAAAAACACTGTCAGCAAGGGCGATATCAGCTCCTTTTCAATGGAGGACGAGGTCAACTTTATCCATTTTACCGCCCCCATCTCCCATGGTTCCAGCGGCGGGGCGCTGTTTAACAATGAGGGGGAGGTCATCGGCATCACCTCCTCCAGCTTGTTCGGTTCCACCCAGAACATGAACTTTGCCATTGACATCAAAGAAGCCATCAGCCTGTATGAATCCGCCAAGGGGACAGAGGCCAGCGCGCTGTCCAGCCTGAGGGAGGTCAATGATCAGGTGGCGGAAAAGGGCGGCGAGGATCAGCCGGACAGGGATCCTGTCCATGTCAGTGATCTAAAGGCCAGCCAGACCGCCCCGGGCCAGGTGGAGGTCACCTGGCAAAGCCAGGACAGCGCTGAAAAATGGTTCATCGGCTATGAGATTGAGAGCAACGGGTTTTACTCCTACAAGGAAGTGGATGAGAAAAAGGGCACCCTGGTTGATTTGGTACCCGGCCAGACCTATACCATCTATGTGTCCACCACCCTTTTTGACCTGGACAGGGCGGCCTTAAAGGTTGAGGTCACCCTTTCTGACCCCTTGCCGTTTAACCAGCGTGGCGTGCTCCTGTTAGACAGCGGGGTGCAGTGGGCGGACAAGGACAAGGAGTTTGACGTGCCCCTCAAGCCGGGGCTTGACCAAGTGACCACGGGGCAATTGTACCAGGCCCTGGCGGACAAGAGGCTGTACTATGTCTACCGCCTTAAGCTGGAAGCCGCGGAGGAAAAGATCGAGGGCAGCTGCCTGTATGTCCTCACCCTGCCCTCAGGCAAGGTATACAAGCAGGAGCATATCTTTGAATATGGCACCGACAGGAACTCCTACCTGCGCTATGCCGACTTAAAAGAAATGCTGGATTTTATCCTGGAATATGACGAGGGCTTTGAATTAGGGGTCTGGGAGGCCGCGGTTTACCATGACGGCGCGCTTTTATCAAAGGCAGCGTTTGAGGTGGTGGAGGACGCGCAGGGCACCCTGGAGAAGGAAAGCGGCAAGGGCAACGGCAAGGGCCTTGTTATCAGCGCGGTCAAGGGCAAGGCCTACTTGAACTGGGCTGGCCTGGAGCAGGCTGATACCTATGACATCTACCGCTCCAACACGCAGGAGGGGCACTATTTCTTTGTGGACAGCACAAACCTTCGCCACTACCTGGATGAACAGGTCTTCCGCAACCGCGGCTATTATTACAGCGTCAGCTATAAAAACGCGCAGGGAGAAAAGGTCACAACGCCGGCTGTTTACATCCAGATTCCTTCCCGCAGCGATGAAACAGCGCAGGAGCAGGAGCAGGCACAGGAAAGCCCAGCCCTGCCTTTGGCGATTGGGGGTGAGGCCTATGTGGGCACCAGGGACAACCCCTACCTTGACCCGGACTTGAGAAACAACAGCGACCAGCAGACGATCACCGGCTTTACCCTGGCTTACCTGGCGGCGGACAGCGATTACAAATTTTTAAACTTCGCGGATACCGGGAAGCTGATTACCTATTTTGACTTTGACATGCAGTTGAAGCCCGGGGAATTGATCAGCCCGGGCCGGGTGTCCATGAAATCCTACGGGCCTATGACCGCCGCCATCTATACCGCGGTTTCCTCCGTGACGCTTCAGGACGGCAGCGTGATCAAGGTGCCGGAGGAGGACTTGAAGTTTTATAACTGGCTATTGAGCGATTAAGCCACAGGCAAATAAACCCTTCAGCTGTCCTGCCCGTTTGGGGCGGGGCGGCTTTTTTTAAACACCAGGTAACGGCTGATGAGGTAATTGAAGATGATGACAAAGACATTCATGATCAATTTGGCCGGGCGGTCTGACATGAACAGCAAAAACACGTTAAACAACAACAGGTCAAACAGGACATAGCCCAGGGCACGGGAGGAGACAAACTGGCCCATCTCGCGCCAGAAGCGGCCCTTTTTAGCCTGGCTTTCAAAGACAAAGCGCCGGTTGGTTGCATAGGCAAACAGCACCGATAAAATCCAGGAGATGACCTGGGAGACATTGGCGATCAAGGTATAGGAGGCGCTGCCCTTCTCCTGCGCGCCAAGGCCCAAAAAGGAGGTCAGGCTTAAATAAAGCAGCCAATTGACCAGGGTGGTCAGCAGGCCAAAGAACACATAGGCGGCCATTTCATACAGGCGCGGGTTTTTCTCCCGCAGCTTTTTGATTTTATCGATCATGATTCTCCTTGGGGGTTTTCTGCTCCCTTTTGCTGGTGTCCCCGTCATCCCCCCGGGCGTAGCCGGCGGCTAGAATATCAGAAAAGGGCAGGTGAACAGGCGTTTTTTTGTTCCGCGCGGTGATGAACATCAATTCTTCCTCAAAAAGCGACGTGATGGTGACATTGCCGGATTTCATCTGGCCGTCCAGCAGATAGACCATCTTGATCGGACAGGACCAGCGCAGGGAATAGCGCAAAAAATGCTCCACCATCTCAGCCACCCAGAACCTGAAATACGAGGTAGGTCTCCCCCTCATACACCAGGTCATAGAGCTTCAAAAGGGACTCCCTCTCCCCACCCAGGTTGATTTCCTCCGGGCCCAAAAGAATATAGTCCACGCCGTATTTCTGGGGGATGTCCTTGTTGTCCCCCGGGTTTTGGTAAAACCTCATCAGGTCAGCTTGCCGCTCCCTTGTGTCAAAGCCATGGTAGTACAGCCACAAATCAGGCCCGGACACAATCTCCCGCCCGGCCAGGGAGGAGACGGGGTTGATGTGTTGGGTTCCGGTCATAAAACGGCTGCCCCGCGGCGTTTCATCCTTGACATATTCTGCCAGGGCCACATCCGCCGGGGAAAACATAGGATAGGAGCTGACCACTTCCCGAGCGATGGCCAGCGCCCCGGTTAAAAACATCATGATAATCAATAGCCCGGCCAAAAGCGGCCTGGCCCTGATCCCTTTAAGGCGATCAAAGAGCGAAAACGCATAATCCGCAACTGGCATAGCGCACAGCAGCCACCAGACATAAAACAGCTTGTTGTTGTCATACTCATTGGGCTGGAAGAGGACGAACTCCGCCAGCGCAAAGATAACAAAGGCCCCGGCATAGATTTGGCGGGCCCCCTCCTTTTTCTCAAAGAGGGAAAGGATCAAAAGCAAGAAGGGCAGGCCAATGTTTTTCAGGTAAAACCAGAAATAGCCATCCTGCAAGCCTTGCCCGCCAGGGTTGTTGACCCAGTTAAATTGCAAGCGGATAAAGCCCTCACCCCCGGATTGGGAGAAGGTGAACACCACCAATTGTGGAAAGGCCAGGAGGACAGCGATCGCCCCATACAGCAAAAAGCGCCGGATGTCCTGCTTCTTTAGCAGGCTGTACAGCAAAAATCCAGCGCTTGAAAGCCCCAGGAAGGAATGGGTGTGAATCAGGGGCAACCCGCCGGCCAAAACGCCCAGGAGCAGGGTCTGGCGCAGGGGCCAGGCTTTGCTTTTTTGCATATCCAATAAGAGATAAAGGCAGGGGATGAGGATGACAAAGCCGCCCAAAAAGGTGCGCTGGGGCAGGAGCATGTCCGCCACCAGGTTGGACCAGCGCAGGTTGTAGCGGGCAAACTCCGCATGGTTGGCCGGGGTTTGATACCAGCCTTGGAGGATGTTTGTCAGCCTGTCCAGCCATTGGCCCTCCTGCAACTGCATATGCCCCCCGCTGCCCAGGGGCAGGCCCATCATGTCAAAGGCATACAAAAAGCCCAGGCCGCCATTTAAAAAGACCAGAAAAAAGGCGAGGACAGCCGTGCGCTGCCGCTCACAGACCCGGAGCGCCAAAAGCATGAAGCCCGTGAACACCAGGCCCATCATCAGGCTGCCCGGCAGGACAATGGCCGCTTTCAGGGGCAAGCCCAACAACAGGAGGGAAGAGGAGAGCGAATTTGTAAGGAAGGGATAGCCCAGGCGAAAGCCAGGAAAGATGCTGTACTCCGGCGGGAAGACCTGCTGGGGGAGGGAGGTGATAATCGACAGGTGCAGGGGCAAATCCCCATAGGTGGACTGCCCGGTATACAAAGCGCCCTCAACAGGGTTAAGGACATGGCTCATTTGCAGGTAGACGCCCAGGAGGGTGAAGGGCAGGGCCGTGAACAAGAGCAGCCTGATTGTCTTTTTATCCTCAGGCGACATGGGCTTGAGCCTTGACTTGTCCCCAAAAAGCTGGGCCAACCCGCCCAAAGCCAGCAGGAGCAAAAGGGCCAGCAGGTGTCCCAATACATCAAAGGGCAGGAGGAAGGCCAGGAGGGCTGGCAGCCACATCAGGAGAAAAACACCCAGGGACAGGCCCAGCCAGACGCGCACAGGCAGTGGCTTTGCGGGCAGCAGGCGGCTGATGATGAAGAGCCCGGCCAATAGATACATCAAGAGATAGAGGATGGCCATCATGGCGTGCCCTCCTCCATTAAGCCGGCCATGCGCAGCATCTCCCCGCGCAGGTAGTCGGCGATGCGCTGTTTTTCATCGCCCTTGTTATTGGGGTCATAGCGGGTGGGTTCCCCAAAGGTGAGGGTATGCCGGGCCTTGTCCGCAAAAATCGGGTAAAACAAGGCGCGCTTGCCAGTCCTTTGGTAATAGATTTGCGCGGTCATGGCAAAACCGTTGAAGAACTCCCCCACGCCCTCCCGTAAATAGCCGGCCTGGGCCTGGGAGGCGTCATTGGGGTTTTCCGGGAAAATGAGGATGTTGTCCCCGGCCTCCATGGCGGCGGCGGTCTCCCTAAAGGTGTTGACCAGGGCGCGCGGGTTGTCCCGGTAGACCGGGATGCTGTCCAAGGAGCGCATAATCCACTGCAAGACCACGCTGACCAAGCGGGTGACCGGCATCTTAAGCCTTTCCGGCAGCCACTTTTGGCGCTTGATGGTGTTGTTGTACAGATAGGTGGAGGAAGCTTCCGGCACCGCAATCTCATCAATCACCCAGGGGCGGAAGGAGAAGGGGATGAAGAGGTTGGTTACAATGGGGCCCCAAAGCTCCCCATGGTTGCAGGTGAAAATGACGCTGGTGTCCGGGGAAATGACCACCTTTTGCGCGCCGATGACCTTGGAATAAAAGAAGGGGCGCAGGAAGATGATGATCAAGCGGATCAAGTAGCGCCTTTTATGCACCTTGATGACCAGGTCCTCCAACTGCTTTTGAAGGGGGATGTTGATTTGGCCATCCTCCTTCAGCCTTAAAAAGGTGCGTGTTTTTTGCACAACGCGCCGGTCAATGGGCACGCGAAAGGCAAAGGGGATGGCGGCCGCCACCAGGGCCAGGGCGGGCAGAAGCAAAAGGGGCTGGATGGTCAGGGTCAACTGGTCGTAGGTGCCCCTGTTTTCAGACAAAAGGGTGATGAGGGTGAGGCCCACCAGGGCAATCATCCCCCCGATTAAGGCCGCGTATTCTGACAGCGCGATATGGGAGCGCAGGAGGGCATCGTCCTTGGGCACGCCCAGGGCAAAATGGACCACGTCACGCATGTCCCGCTCCAGGGTTTCAAGCGCGAGGCCGGCCATGGTGACCCCCACCGTGCACAGCGCCAGGGCCAGGTAGCTAAAGCCCAAGGCCCGGCCCAAGGTATGCAGGGCAAAGGAGGCCAGGCTTAAGAGCCAGAGCACAAGGCCAATGATGAGGGTGGTGCTGGGCTCCAGCTTTTTAAACAGGATGGTATGGCGCAGCAAAAGCCCCGTGGCCCACCGGGCCAAAAGGGCGCAGACCAAGGAGATGAGCAGGCTGGAAAACAGGCTGTCCGCTGTTGTGCCAATGAAGGTGAACATGATGATCATCGTGATTTGCAGCGCGGTCACCACAATCATCATGACCGTGCGGAACACCTTGTAGGCATTGACCTGGGTTAATTGGCTGTCCTCCTTGAGCAGGGCCCAGACCTCATCCCCGCCGTCCAAAAGCTTTGGGCTTTCCTGGCGCAAGGTCAAAAAACGGAAGATGCAGCACAGCATAAAGCCGCCCAGCAAGTACCAGGCGGTCTGCGCGGTCTGGGAGAAAAAGAGAAGGAGGGCAGCAATGCCCACAAACAGCAGCATCATTTCCGCCACCCGCAGCATCCGCCGCTCGCGGATGAGGCCCAGGCGGTAGCCCGAGCGGTTCATGCGGGCGGCCAGCTCATTCATGGCCATGACCAGGAAGGCCAGGGCAAAGACCAGCCAAAGCAGGGGCAAATCCACCGCCAGGGGATAGATAATCAGGATGGCAAAGGCCAAAAGGCCGCAGATGGCCCCCAGGATGATACCGGTTAACCGCATCACCCGGGGCAAGCGCTTAAAATCCCCCGGCAAAATCAGCCGGGAAAAGAGGGCGACGACCTGGCCGATGATAAACAGCGCCCCGCCCAGAACAGGCCGGCTTAACAGGGTGGTGGAGGCCAGCATGCAGTATAAATAGGAAAACAGCTGATTAAAGTTGACAAAGCCGGGCATGTCCGCTGATTGCAGCGCGCCGTGCCGGTTTTCCCTTGACTGTACCGCCATGTAAACCTCCAATCATTCCATACATTATACATAGAAATCCCATCGAACAAAAGGCGGGCCGGAATATCGAACAATGAACATAAATTTATAAAAAATGTTCGGAAAACCAGGTGACAAGCCTGCCAAGGTATGGTATATTGCTTCGGTAATGACCGGGCTTGCCCGGAACAGGAGAGGGAACATGGAGCGTTTTTTTAAACTCAAGCAAAATGGTACCAAGGTCTCAACCGAAATCTTAGCCGGCGTCACCACTTTCTTCACGATGGCCTATATCATCGCCGTCAACCCCAGCATCTTAAGCCAATCCGGCATGCCCTGGGGCGCTGTCTTCCTGGCCACCATCATCGCCGCTGTCATTGGCACCCTGGTGATGGGCCTGTTCGCCAATGTCCCCTACGCCCAGGCTCCCGGCATGGGCTTAAACGCCTTCTTTGTGTACACGGTCTGCTTTGGCCTGGGCTTCACCTGGCAGCAGGCGCTGTCCATGGTCTTCCTGTGCGGATTGATCAACATCGTCATCACCGTCACCAAGGTGCGCAAGCACATCATCAAGGCCATCCCAAGGACGCTACAAAACGCCATCTCTGGCGGCATTGGCATCTTTATTGCCTACATCGGCCTGTTGAACACTGGCATCATCAACTTTGGCGCCGGCGTGCCCAGCATCCCCGCCATCAACACCCCTGTGCTCTGGGTCTTCTTAATCGGCCTGGCGCTGATTGTGATTTTGTCCGTGATGAAGGTCAAGGGCGCCATCCTCATCTCCATTGTTGCCACCGCCATCATCGGCATCCCCTTTGGCGTCACCCACATGGGCCAGTCTGTCAGCTTCACCGAGGCCGCCAGCCAACTGCCCCAGACCTTTGGCGTGATCTTCACCGGCGCTGGCCTGGGCAGCCTGTTCACCGACCTGTCCAAATTGCCCCTGGTCCTCATGACCATCTTCGCCTTCTCCTTAACGGACACCTTTGACACCATCGGCACCTTCATCGGCACTGGCCGGCGCAGCGGCATCTTCTCTGAGGAAGATGAGAAGGCCATGGAGAACTCCACTGGCTTCCAGTCCAAGATGGACAAGGCCCTCTTCGCGGACGCCGTAGCCACCTCCATTGGCGCTGTCTTTGGCACCAGCAACACCACCACCTATGTGGAATCCGCCTCCGGCATTGGCGTTGGCGGCCGCACGGGCTTAACCAGCGTGGTGGTCTCCATCCTCTTTATCCTCTCCGCCTTCCTGGCCGCCTTTGTGTCCGCCATCCCGGCTGCCGCCACCGCGCCTGCCCTGGTCATGGTTGGTATCATGATGCTGGCCTCCTTTAAGGAGATTGACTGGACCGATCTGAACGAAGCCGTGCCCGCCTTCTTTGCCGGCGTGTTCATGGCGCTGTGCTACTCCATCTCCTACGGCATCGCTTTTGGCTTCTTCTTCTACTGCATCGTCAAGGTGTTCACCGGCAAGGCCAAGGAAATCCACCCCATCCTGTGGGTCTCCACCGCGCTGTTCATTTTGAACTTCATCCTGCTGGCCATTCTGTAAACCAAACCACTCGTAATATAAGGGGCGCGGCAACGCGCCTCTTTTTCATTGCGTCAAAACGCTTAAAACGGGTATGATGGGAGTAGCCAGTGGGGCTTCTTTGGTTTGCCATTGGGACACAAACAGCAAAGGAAGAGCAGAAACGCATGACAGCGATTGAAGAATATATTTTGGCAGCGCCGGAAGAGCATCAGCCGCGCTTAAACGAAATCCGCAAGCTGATTCTTGGCATCGCGCCGGAATTGAAGGAGAAGATCTCCTGGGGCATGCCCACCTTTTACTTAAAAAGAAACATCATCCATTTCGCGCTCAACAAGGCGCACACCGGCATTTATCCTGGCGCCCTGGCCATGGAGGCTTTCAAGGACAAATTAACGGAATACAAGACCAGCAAGGGCGCCTGGCAAATCCCCCATACAAAGGAATTGCCAGTAGCGCTTTTAAGCGACCTGACGCAATGGTGCATGGAGCACAACAACAAATGAACGACAAGGTCTACCAGTTTGACGCGGTGATTCAAAAGGTGCCGGACCTGGACGGCGCCTATGTGGAGTTCCCCTATGATGTCAGGACGGAATTTGGCAAGGGGCGGGTGCCCGTGAAGGCCACCTTTGACGGCCACCCCTATTCCGGCTCCTTGGTTAAAATGGGGACAGCCTGCCACATCATCGGTATCCGCAAGGACATCAGAAAAGCCATAGCCAAGCAGCCTGGCGATATCATCCATGTCACCATCCAGGAAGAAGCACGAACAAAATAAAAGGAGAGCGCATCATGAGCAAAATCCGAGTAACTGTCTGGAACGAGAACCTGCACGAGACCCGTTTTCAGGAAATCAGGGACATCTACCCTGAGGGCATCCACGGCTGCATCGCTGGCTTTTTAAAAAACGCAGGGCTGGAGGCCGGCACGGCCACCATGGACGAACAAGAGCACGGGCTGACCCAGGAAAAGCTGGACAACACCGACGTTTTAATCTGGTGGGGCCACATGGCGCATCACCAGGTGGAGGATGAGATCGTGGAGCGGGTCTACCGCCGGGTTATGCAGGGCATGGGCCTGGTGGTGCTGCACTCCGGGCACGCGAGCAAGATTTTCCGCAAGCTCTGCGGCACGGACAGCGAGCTGTTGCGCTGGCGGGAAGCCGGGGAGAAGGAAATCCTCTGGGTGATGGACCCGGCCCACCCCATCGTCCAGGGCCTGCCGGACCACTTTATCCTGGAGCATGAGGAAATGTATGGGGAAACCTTTATCATCCCCAAGCCCGATGAATTGGTCTTCATGTCCTGGTTTGAGGGCGGGGAGGTCTTCCGCTCCGGCGTAACCTATAAAAGGGGTCTGGGCAAGATCTTCTATTTCCGCCCGGGGCATGAATCCTTCCCCACCTTCTTTAATGAGAACGTGCAAAAGGTCATCATCAATGCCGTGAACTGGGCCAAGCCCAGCGCCAATATGCCTAAGATTACCCTGGGCGAAATCAAAAACCCCATCATGCCCATCAAGGACGCCAAGGAAAACACCTTAGCGCAGCTGCACGTATACAAGGACGAAAACTAAACTTTAGGATTTAAGAAAAGCCCTCCCCGCGCATTGGCAGGGAGGGCTTTTTGATGATATGCCTTTATTCGCCTTCCACATAGACAAAGCCTCCCCCGCGCCTGGTGTGTTTCAGCCAGTCTAAGAGGCGGACGCGCAAGCGCGTGCCATTGTCAAAGATGTCCAGTTCGGCTGTCTGCCCGCTGCCGTGCAGGCCCACCACCGTCACCCAGTGCCAGGTCTCCAGCTGCGTCTGCCCGCCATTGTGCAGGTTTAAGAAGGCAACCGGTGAATCTAAGTGCAGCCCGGCGCGGATAAACTGCTCAACCTCGGCGATCCTGGGCCTGTTTTCCGCCTGGGCCGGTATTTCAAGCACCTGGCTTTTCCCGGGATAGCCCAGGGTGGCAAGCATTTCATCCAGGCCCTTTTGCATCAAAAAGGGGGAGTTTAAGCCCATGACGCCCGGGGTCAGATACTGCCAGCTGTATTCCATCAACTTGATGAAGCTGTCCCTGTCTAATACCGCATGGGGCAATTTCAACCGCGAGCGCCTGGACAAATAGTTGAGGATGTTGGCCCCTGTGCAGGAGCCGCAGCCGGCCTTGCGCTGCCAAAAGCTGCGGAACCAATCCTGGTCGCAGCCAAAGAAGGGGCCCTCTCCGGGCCAGGATAACTCAAGCAATTCGGGGGTGTGCACGTAACTGGTCAAGGCCTGTCCTTCCGCGGCAAGAAGCGCGCGCAAAATTTCTTAGCAATGCTATACCATCAGTATACCAGATTGAAAGGGGATTAAACCAGGGCGTTTTGAAGACAAAAAAACCGGCAGGATTCTGCCGGTGAAGGGATCATTTGTTTAGGCTGGTAACTCGATGCCCGCTTCCTGGGCCGCTTCCACCAGGGCATCCAGGGCCTTCACAATCTGCTCTTCCTTGTGCTCAGACACCACGCAAAAGCGCAATCTGGCCTTGCCCTTGGGAACGGCCGGGTAGACAGCCGGGGGCACGAACACGCCCTTGTGCCGCAGCATATTGGACAGGAGGAAGGCGTTTTCATCCGAGCCCACCAGGATGGGGATGATGGCGGTATGCCCGGCCAGGCAGGTGTTCAAATGGCGCTTGTGCGCCTCCCGCACAAAGGTGTTAATCGCGGTCTCCAGGCTGGCGATGATGCTGGGGTCACGCCGCAAAAGACGGATGGCTTCCAGCGTGCCGGCGGCCAGGGGCGGGGAGATGCCAACGGAGAACACAAAGCCCGGCAGGTTATAACGCAGATAGTCGATGATGACGCGGGGGCCGGCCAGGTAGCCGCCACAGGTGCCCAGGCCCTTGGACAGGGTGCCCATCTTGATGTCCACGTCGCCTGGCTTTAAGTAAAAATACTCATCCACGCCGCCGCCGGTTTTGCCAATGACGCAGGCGGAGTGGGCCTCGTCCACCAGGAGGAAGCAGCCGTACTTTTTCTTAAGCTCCACAAAGGCGGGGACATTGGCGATATCGCCATCCATGCTGTAAGCGCCTTCAATGATGATCAGGCATTTTTCATACTTGTCCCGCTGGTTTTTGAGGATGCTTTCCAGCGCCACATAGTCATTGTGCGGGAAGGGCTTGGAGGTCGCGGCGGACAGCCTGGTTCCCTGGTCAATGGAGTTGTGGGCCAGGGCATCGTACAAGATCAGGTCGTTCTTGCCGCAGAAATTGCCCACAAAGGTGACGTTGGTGGCGTGCCCGCTGACCAAAACCAGGGCTGCTTCGGCGTTTTTCCATTCCGCCAGCTCGCTTTCCAGCTCCTGGTAGAGGGATTTTTCACCGGCTAAGAGGCGGGAGCCAGAGGCCGAGGTGCCATAGTGGTCAATCGCGGCCTTGGCTGCGTCCTGGACCTCTTTTCGCCCGGACATGGCCACATAGTTGTAGGAGCCGAAGTTCAAGACCTCCTGGCCTTCCATCAGGCTGACATCTGTCAAGGCGGAATCATGCTTGACAAAATAGGGGTTTTCCATGCCGGAACCCAGGAGGGCCTGCTGGCGTTCAAAGAAGGCCAAAAACTCCTCGCTGTCCTCAAACCGGGTGACCGGGGTGATTTCGCCCCTCTCCAGAACGGGCTTGGTGTCTTCGCCGGTCAAATGCTTGTTGATGATGGCGGTCAAATCATTGACCGTGGTGCACTGGCCGTATTCCTCAGTTGGAATCAAAACGGAGAACATTTCCTCCACCTTTAAGGAGACGCTTAAGACCTGCAGGGAGTCCCCGCCCAGGTCGTTGATGAAATGGGCCTCATCGCTCACCTTTTGGGGCTCAATATCCAGCGCCTCTGCGTAAAGCCTGCGCACCTGCTCCTTGATCTGATCCTGGCCCTCGACCTCTGGAACGGCTTCCTCCACCACAATGGGCGCGGTCTCGTTGAGGGGGAGGGAGCCGGATTTCAAGTCCAAATCGCGGTAGGCGATTTTCATCTCTTCCAGGGATTTTTTCAGCGCCATGCGCTTGACCTTGATGCCATTGGCCAATTCAAAGGGGGTGCGGGTGGCCAGGACACGGGTGATCTGCTTTAAAACGGGCAGCCGCTTGTTGTTCTGGGCGACCTGGCGCATGAGGGTGGTCAGGAAGGCGTCATCCCGGTAGCGCTCACCCACATTGAGCACCAGGGTGATGTCCTCATAATCCGGGCGGACATGGCGGCGGCGGCGCAGGCGGTTGACCCGGCTGTCCCCTGTGTTTTTAAGGCCCAGGACGCAGTACTGCTCCACGCCGTCCAGGTTGCCAAACACGTCTTCCAATTCATCCGGATAGACGTTCTCGCCAGACTCATTGATGATGACATCCTTGCTGCGGCCCTCGACATACATGCGCATGCCCTTTTCAAGGCGCACTACGTCCCCGGTGCGGTACCAGCCATGGGCGTCCAAATCCGGGGG
>CAYOOZ010000019.1:0-19864 GCA_964405705.1 uncultured Christensenella sp. | reverse complement strand
TTCAAAACTGCGTCATCGGCCAAAACAGGGTTTTAAAGCGCAGCCAGGATGAGAGCGTGAAAAAGGCCATGTTCTACCTGGATCGTGTGGGCATGCTGCCCTATCGGGACGCGAGGCCTTCCCAGCTGTCCGGCGGGCAAAAGCAGCGCGTCGCCATCGCAAGGGCGCTGTGTATGGACCCTGAGATCCTGCTCTTTGATGAGCCCACCAGCGCCCTGGACCCGGAGATGGTGGATGAGGTGCTCTCCGTCATCCGAACCCTCAAGGACGGTGGCCTCACCATGCTCATCGTCACCCATGAGATGGCCTTTGCCAGGGACGCGGCCGACCGCGTGGTCTTTATGGATGTGGGCCGTATTGTGGAGGACGCGGCCCCCAAAACCCTGTTCTCCGCTCCTAAGAACCCGCGCACCCAAGCCTTTTTGGCCCGGACGATGCGGGGCTAAGCATCAAAAAAGCGCATCGTCTGAAGCGCTTTTTACTATTGATTTTTACCCCAGTTGCCCTGGCAGCCTCATCTTTTTTCGTTCCGGAAACCCTTTGTCATAGGCTTCAAAAGCAGCTTTATCCACCTCATACAGTTTGCTTTCCACAAAGAGACCATTAACGCCTTCCAAGGCACCCGCCTGTAATGGCAGCGCCATGAAGAAGCCGGCCTCCTCTTCCATTGAAAGCCCAGGCAGGTGGATGCCAAAGGAGGAGGCGGGGGCAAAGCCAAAGCGGCGGTAATAGCGCGGGTCCCCGATCAAAAACAGGGCCAATACGCCCTGCTCCCTGGCGGTTTTGATCATGGCCTGCATCAGCGCGCTGCCAATACCCCGGTGATAGCAGGCTGGCAATACACAGACCGGGCCCAAGGTGAAGACTGCCACCTCACGGCCCTCAGTTTTTACAAGGGAGGGCACCAGCAAGCATTGGCCGATGAGGTTGCCTTCATATTCGGCCACGAGGCTGTGCCAGGGCGCAAAGCCCTGCGCTTGCCTGACCTGGTTTACAATGAAATGCTCATTGCAGCCAGGCGCGTAGCGGTTAAAGAAGGCTTCACGAACCAGGCCTTCCGTATTTTTATAGTCCTCCGGGGTTTCCTCCCGGATCATCAGCCCTTTGATGTCTGCCATCTTACTTGTGCCGCAGCGCTTCCTTCACAATGCGGGAAAGCTTGGTCTTGTTGCCATAGTTCAAGGTGCCCCAGCGGTAGATTTTGATGCTGAGGAAGGCAAAGAACACCACAAAGGCAATCATCAATACGCCCGCTAAGATCAACTGGCTCGTGGGCACGGTGGACATGCCCACCCGCAGGGGCATCACCATGATGGAGGTGAAGGGGATGATGCTGCCCACCACGGCCATCATGCTCTCTGGCATATTGGCGGTGAAGGAGGCCAGGACATAGCCGGCGATGAACAAAAACTGCACCAGGGCGGTGGCGCTGGCCAGGTCTTCCATCTTGGAGACCGTGGAGCCCAGGGCGGCGTAGAGGAAGAGGTAGAGGACAAAGCCGGTGATGGAGAAGAAAAGGTAGGTCAAGAGATAGGAGGTGGTGATGCTGCCGGAAATCATCATCAACAATTCCGGGGGATAGGTGCCCTTGTTGAGTTGGAAGCCCACCACGCCGGCCAAGATGATAAAGCCAAACTGGATGATGGCGGCCAGGCCCGCGGCCAGCACCTTGCCAATGATCAATTGGGTGGGCCTGGTGGAAGTGATCAGGATTTCCATGGTGCGGCTGTCCTTTTCCCTGGCGATGATGGAGGACACGCTGGAGCCATAAATCAGCACAATCATGTACACCAGGAGCATCAAAAAGAAGGTAATCAGGTAGTTGCTCATGCTGTTTTGCCCCAGGATGGTGGTGGCGCCCTGGGCGGTGGTGCCCTCAATCAGCTGGTAATCCTCCTGGCTTAAGCCCTTTTCCATCATGAGTTTTTCCCGCTTGATGCCGGTTAAAACTTCAGCAAACCGGGTGTCCCGCCGGTCCTCCAGGGGCTTGTCCTGGTAGAGCGCCTCATAGGATAAATCAGGGTTTAAGACAAAGCCCACCTGGATGTCCTTTTGGGCCAGGGCTTTGGCGATTTCCTCCCTGTTGTCATACTGGGGCGCGTCCTTGCCCAGGATGTTTTCAAGTATGCCTTGAATCTCTCCCTCGCTCCTGACAAAGCCGGCGTCACCGATCATGCTTTGGCTGGTGCCCTCTGTGGGCGCGCCGGAGAACAGGTCAATGATGCGCGGGAGGCTGGTGAGGAGCAATACGATGACCATCATCACCAGGGTGGTGACAATGGCCGCTTTTTTGGCCATCTGTGTTTTAAACTCATAGGCAAATACGGTCTTGAAGTCTTTCATTCTTTCTCACCCACTTTTTCAATGAAAATGTCCGTCAGGCTGGGCTCATACGCGCCAAAGCGGCGGATGGGCAGGCCTTTTGCGGCCAGGAAGCTCATCAGCTTGCCCTGCAGGTTCTCCCCCTTGGTATAAAGGACCAGGCCGTCCTTGGCTGGCAGGACCGGAAGCCCCGGAAAGGCCGCCTCCAATTCCTTTGTCAGCTGACCGTTTTCCAGGCCCAGGATGGAGAGGAAGAGCTTGTCCTTGCCCTCCTGAAGCTTGATCTCATCCAATTCACCGTTTAGGATGATGTGGCCTTCATGAATCAGGGTCACGTCATCGCAGACCTCCTCCACATAGCTCATCTGGTGGGAGGAGAAGATGACCAATTTGCCCTGCGCGACAAATTCGGCAATGATGTCCTTAAACACCTGGGCGTTCACCGGGTCCAGCCCGGAAAAAGGCTCGTCTAAAATCAGGATGTCCGGCTCGTTTAAAAAGGACTGGGCGATCTGGATCTTCTGCTGGTTGCCCTTGGACAAGGTTTCCAGCCTCTTGTTTTTGTAATCGCCCAGGCTGAAGCGGTCCACCCAGTAGTTTGCGCTTCTCAAGGCCTCTTCCTTGGTTGCGCCGCGCAGCCTGACAAAATAGACCAATTGGCTGATGACCAGGTTCTTCTGATACATCCCGCGCTCTTCGGGCAGGTAGCCAATGCGCATCTTGCGCGGCTCAAATACCTTGCCGTCCAATAAAAATTGCCCGCTATCCTGGCGGAACACATCCATCAGGCAGCGGATGGTGGTGGACTTGCCCGCGCCATTGCGGCCCAAAAAGCCCATAGCGCGGCCGGATTCCACGCTAAAGGAAATGCCGTGCAGGATTTCCTTTTCCCCAAAACTCTTGGTGATGTTTTGTACTTCCAGTTTCATACAGTCTCCTTACAGGCAATTATGCCCGCCCCAGTATATCATGATTTATAGGGCGGGCTTTCAACCATGGATTATTTTAATGGGACTTTACAAAGTGGGACCGGGTTCGCCCGCTGCCGCCTCCGGCAAGGGTTGCTGCTTTTGCGGCTCTGTCCGCTGCGCCAATACGATGGCGATGAACATCAGGGCGCTGCCCGCCAATTCCCGCATGGATGGCACCTGGCCCAAGACCAGGATGCCAGCCAGGACCGCGAAAACAGCTTCCAGGCTCATCAAGAGGGAGGCCAGGGCAGGCGGCGTGGTCTTTTGCGCCATGATCTGCAAGGTATAAGCGACGCCGGAGGACAGCACGCCCGCGTACAGGAGCGGGCCGATCGCGTCCTTAATCGCGCCCAGGTTGGGCTGTTCAAAGGCAAACATCGCGATGGCGGACAAGAGCCCGCAGACCAAAAACTGCAGGGAGCACAGCTTGATGGCGTTTACCTTTTCCACAAAATGGTCAATGATCAAAATCTGCCCCGCGAAGGCAAAGGCGCAAAAAATCAGCAGGATATCGCCCAGGGAAATGGTGAACTGCTCCGTCACGCTCAATAAATACAGGCCAACCGCCGCGATGAGCACGCTTACCCACAGGCTCATGGGTGGCTTGTGCTTCAAAAACAATCCATAGATGGGCACAATCAAGATGTACATCGCCGTCAGAAAGCCGGCTTTGCCGGGCGTTGTGTACAACAGGCCAAACTGCTGCAGGTTGATGGCCACAAACAGCACCAGCCCGCACAGGGTGCCCCCAAGCAGCAGGTCTTTGGACTGATAATGCGCTTCCTTGTGCTTGATGCCGGTGTTCTTCTTTTGACGCTCAAAAATAAGGATGACAGGCAGCAGCGCCACAGCGCCCATCAAGGAGCGCACCGCCTGAAAGGTGAAAGGGCCAATGTGGTCCATGCCCAGGGTCTGCGCCACAAAAGCGCTGCCCCAGATGACCGCCGCCAACAGCAGCATCAAACTGCCCCTTGCCGAAACTTGCTTCAACTAACCGCGCCTCCTTTGTATACAAGGGTATTTTAATGGTTCTGTGTGGCTTGTCAATGAAACAAAACCTGCCAGGCGCTTTGCCTGGCAGGAAGGTGTCTTTTAATGATTAATCCTGTCCTATCGTATTGGTCAGTTTGGGCACCTCCAGGGCTGCCTCCTTTAAAGCCTGGATAATGTCCTCTGTTTTTCCCATCATCCTGCTGGTGGGGCCAGACACGCTCAGCGCCGCGTACACCCGGCCTTGCTGATTACGTACTGGTACGGACACGCAGAACAAGCCTTCCTCGCTTTCCTGGTTGTCAAAGGCATATCCGTGTTCTCGGATGTGCTCAAACTCCTTCTCAAACTCTTCTTTGTTTGTCAGGGTGTTTCGTGTGCGGCAGACAAAGGGTTGGGCGGCAAAATACTGCCTGCGGAAGTCTTCACTGGCAAAGGTTAAAAGCACCTTGCCCATGGCAGAGCAATAGGCGTCCAGCGTCCTGCCGATTTCAGAGGTCATCTGGATGGTGGCATCCGAGTTCACCTTGGATACAATCAGCACCTGGGAGCTGTCATTGAGGATACCCAGGTGAGAGGTCTCATTGAAGCGGTTGGTCAGCCCCTGCAAAACCCCTTTGACGTTTTGGTGTAAGGTATTTTGCCGCAGGGCAGATTGGCCCAGAAAGGCCAGTCGGTAGCCCAGGGTATAGGCTCCGGCGCTGGTTTTTTCGACAAAGCCATGCTTTTGCATCGTATATAGCTGGCGATAGATGACAGTTTTATTGTCTCCGGTTGCCTGGGCAATCTGGGTCAAGGTGGAATAGCTGTTTTCCCCGATGTACTCCAGTGTGGTCAGAGCCCTGGACAGGGCATCGAGCACATACTTATCGGTTGATTTCTCTTTCTTTTGCACGTTTGCCTCTTTGATTATTGTAAAATAATTTGTTTGGATCCATCCTCATCATACCCGAAAAAAGTGGTTCCCGTCAAAAGAAAAAAAGGCCCCGCAGAGTGCCCGCGGGGGCGCTTGTGTTTTCAGCGCATGCTGTTTGGGCTTTTGGTCGCGCGGACAGCGACTACACCAATGGCCATGGTGATGGCAAAAGCATACCAAATGATAGAAAAGCCGCCAGTGCTGTCAATTAAAGCGCCCAGGAAAACCGGTTGCAGCACGCTGGCCATTTGCATGAACAAATTTTGGCAGGCGACAGCGGTCGCTGTATGCTCTGGCTTGGCATATTGTATGGCCAGCGCTGTCTGATGGGAGGCTGGCAGGTAAGAGAGAAAGCCATAGATGATCCCCAGGGCGAAGAACAGGCTAAACTGCCAATGAAAAACCAGGAGCAAAGAAAAAACAGCCATGAGGGCATAGGTGGCCATGAGGAAGGAGCGGGAGTTCATCTTCAGCCTGGTGGCAATCACACCGGAGAGGACAGAACCCGCAATGCCCGCGATGCTGTAGCTCATCGCAATCAAGGTGCGTTGGGTGGGCTCAAAGCCCAGGCTTTCAGTAAGCCTATAAATCCAGGTCGGGAAGCCTGTGGTTGTAAACAGGAACATAAAACCCCCAATGACAACCAGCCACTGGTTGGGGTTTTTAGCAAAGTCCAGAAAACCTTCGGTAAAAGGTGCCTTTTTCTTTGCTGGTTCTGTGTTTGGGGTGTGGTTTTTTACGAAGAGCACCAATACCAGAATAACCAGGATGGCCAGAAAGCCCACAAATAGGAAGGTGTTGCGCCAGCCATAGCTGTCCCGCAGCAGGGGGCCAATCAGGTTGGCCAGGGTGATGCCAAAGGGCGGTGAAGCCATTAATATGCCCAGCGCAACGCCGCGTTCCTGTGGCGCAAACTCATTGGTCAGCACCTTGGAACAGGCAGACATCACAAAACCGCTGGCCATACCGGCCAGAAAGCGGAAAGCAATGCCCAGGGAAAAGCTGTTCACTGTGTACATCAGCCCGGCAGCCAGCCCGCCAAATACCGTGGCCGCAATTAACACGATTTTGGGATTGAGGCGGTCAGACAACAGGCCGCCCGGCAGTTGGGTGAGCACATACCCCGCAAAAAAAGCGGACATATAGATGCCGCCCTGGGCAGAGTTCAAGGCAAACTCCTGGGAAACCGTGCCCATCAAAGGGCTCCAGACATAGCGGCTGATGAAGGTAAAAGTGTAGGCGCTAACAACAGCTAAAAGTGCCAGCCACCGCCTTTTTGATGGTGTGGATGCTTGCATGTGTCCTCCCTATGGGCTTATTATTCGTTCTCTTTGTGTGTCTTGGGCAGGGGCATTTTGCTTTTCATGTAGGTAAACAATCCAGATGCCAACAAGATATCGTGCTGGTTATAGATGTTGACCTCACAAAACATCAGGGTACCGCCGTGGCGGAGCTCCCGCCCCACCACTCGGATGGTATCGCCCAGGAAACTTGCTGCTAAAAAGCTGAGTTTTCCTTCAACCGTTGGGCATATGACTGGCTCATAGGAGCAGGCACAGCCTGCGGCGGTGTCCGCCATGGTTAATAGGACACCGCCGTGCAGGGTGCGCATGGGGTTGAGGTGGCGTTCTTCCACTAAGAGGGAGAGGATACATGTCCCCTTTTCAAGCAGAACCACCTGGCTGCCAATCAGCTTATCAAAACCTTCTGGCCCCCTGGACTTGATGTGCTCCAATTGGCTTTGCGTCATGCTTTTGCAGCCGGGAAAGGAAACTTGCAGTTGTTTTCCCGTTCTTCCCCTTGATTGGCATAGGTAACGAAATCCTTGATTTCACTCTTTCCGCTCAAGCCTTCCAGCGCGCCGCGCGCCAGGGACTCCATC
The DNA here is from genome assembly GCA_964405705.1 of uncultured Christensenella sp. Lineage (GTDB taxonomy): Bacteria > Bacillota > Clostridia > Christensenellales > Aristaeellaceae > UBA6115. Next base: position 12,783 of record CAYOOZ010000019.1, on the reverse strand, counting down.
TCATTTTCACCCGGATAGACCACAACCGGAGCGATAAAGCCGCAGCGCTCAGTAATGGAGGCTACAATGTCCTTGTTATAGGCGATGCCGCCGGTTAAAAGGATGGCATCTACCCGGCCGCTGAGTACAGCAGCATGCGCGCCAATGGCCTTGCAAACCTGATAAACCATCGCGTCCAGGCAGATCTTCGCCTTCTCATCGGTTTTAGCCATTTCCGCAATGGTTTTTACATCGCTCTCGCCAAGGTAGGCATACAGACCGCCCTCACCATTGAGCATCTTTTTTATTTCCTGCTGGGTGTATTTACCGGAAAAGCAGAGCTTGACCAGGTCTCCGACTGGTAGTGCGCCTGTTCGGTTGGTGGAAAAAGGGCCATCCCCATCCAAGCCATTGTCACCATCAATCATGCGGCCTTTTTGGTGTGGGGCCACGGACACACCGCCGCCCAAATGAACAACAATCAGGTTCAAGTCCTCATAATTGAAGTTGTTCTCCCGTGCGTAGCGCTTGGCAGTGGCTTTGTGGCTTAAGGCGTGAAAGCTGCTGCGGCGGTTGATAAGCGGGTGGCCGGAGAGGCGGGCCAAAGGCTCAAACTCATCGGTGATGGGCGCGTCCACAATCAGGGGAATGGCTTTGCACTGCAAGGCCAGCTCGTAGGCAATTTTACTGCCCAGGTCACAGGGGTGGCTGCCGTACATACCGCTGGCCTGTTGTTCCAGCATTTCGGGGCAGACCTTGTACACGCCGCCTACCAAGGGCTTGGTATGCCCGCCGCGGCTGACAATGGCGTCCAACTCATCAAGCTGGATGCCGTTTTCTTCCATAAACTTCTTAATATAGGCGATGCGATATTGGTCCTGCTCCATAAAGGAGGTAAAGGCGCGGGTCTCAGAGACCGGGTGTTCAATGTTGATCTTGGCTTTGGGCATATCGTCCTCACAATAGGACAGCTTGGTGGAGGTGGAGCCCAGGTTGATTGCAAGAATCTTAAACATACTCAATCCTTTCCGGAGGAATAGACGGCCAGCGCGATGGTCAGTAGTTTCCCTTCCCGGGATTCGGTCCGGGAGGTGAAAATGGCAGGCACCTTGGCGCCCACCGTGGCCGCGATGACCGGCTTTTTGGCGATGTAGCTGATGGATTTGGTGAGCACATTGCCCACAGTCAGGTTGGGCACCAGGATGATGTCCGCCTGCCCTGCTACTTCACTGTCAATGCCCTTGGCTTTCGCCGCTTCCTTGGAGATGGCGTTGTCCAGTGCCAGTGGGCCATCCACGATGCAATTTTTGATTTGTCCCCGCTGCGCCATCTTGCTTAAGACCGCAGCGTCCAGGGTGTCCTGCATGTCGGGGTTCACCACTTCAAGCGCTGTGATTACAGCCACCTTGGGAAGCTCTATGCCCAGGTTATGCGCCAGATCCACTGCGTTTGAGATAATTTCGGCCTTGCCCTTTAAGTCCGGCGCGACAGAAATGGCGCAGTCCGTCACCATCAGGAGTCCGCCCTCATCCTTTTCCAGCACGGAAATCTGGGTGATGTGTCGTCCGGTGTTCAAGCCCTGCTCCTTGTTGAGGATGGCCTTTAAGAACACGGAGGAATGCAGCATGCCCTTCATCATGGTATAGGCTTCGCCGTTCCTCACCATCAGGGCGGCTTTTTCAGCAGCCAGTCGGTGATCCGGCTCATGCACGATAGAGGCCTGCACCTTTAGGCCTTCCTTGTCCAGAATATCTTTGATTTTTCCTTCGTCCCCAATCAGGATGAACTCAGCCAATTTCTTTGATTCCGCTTCCGCGACCACCGATAGTGTATCCAGGTCATCAGCGGATACCACTGCCACCTTTTTGCTGGGGCGCTTGGCGACTTCATTTAACAATTGCTCAAAACTTTTAATCATTACTTTACCTCAAGAAAGTCATCCGGCACGCTTGTACCGGATTGACTTTTATAATAGAAAGGGCACTTCATCACACCATGAACAAGATAATCTGCGGGAAGTAGGTGATGATGAAGATGGCGACAATCAAGGCAACCAGGAAAGGCCAAATGCGCTTGATGGTATCCTGAACCGTCACACCGGCAACGTTGGACGCGGTGTACAGGCAGACGCCAAAGGGCGGGGTTAAAAGGCCGATGGCAGTATTCGCTGTCATGATGATGCCAAAGTGAACCAGGTCAACACCGATGGCGTTCATGATGGGCAAGAGAAGCGGGGTCGCAATCAGGATGATGGATCCAGTTTCCATGATGGCACCGGTAATAAGTAAAATCACATTGATGATGAGCAGCAGCAGAAATTTGCTGGAGGTCAGGCCCATCACGCTTTCCATCAACATCTGCGGAATGCGGGCATAGGCAAGCACCCAGGCAAAGAGCGTGGCGTTGGCGATGATAAACATGATCCTCGCTGAGCCGATAGCGGCATTGCGGAACACCGGGAAGAGAGACTTAAAGTCCAGCTCGCGGAACACAAAAGCGCCGATAATCAAGGAGTAGATGACGGCCACAACCGCTGACTCAGTGGGAGTAAACCAGCCGCCAAAGACGCCGCCAACAATGATGACTGGGGTGCCCAGGGCAAACAGTACTTCAATGATGTCGCGCTTGTTGTAAGGGGCGTTGTATTCAGCTTCGGCCTCTGGATCCGTGAACTTCGCGTTCTTGCCTTGGTAGCCATGCTTCTTACTGGTCAGATAAGCTGTAATCATCAAGGCAACGCCCATGATAATTCCAGCCGGGAAACCTGCTTTATACAGGTCAGCGATGGAGCAGCCTGTTAGGACGCCAAAGGTGACAAAAGAGATGCTGGGTGGGATAACAACACCAATGGGGCTGGCGGAGGCAATGACGGCTGCGGAATAGTTCTTGGGGTAGCCCATGGCTGCCATGCCGCCAAACATCACGCCGCCGACCGCCGCCGCTGTGGCAACACCGGAGCCAGAGATGGCCGCAAAGAACATGCAGACAATGATGCCTACAATGGCCAGGCCACCAGTTCTGTTACCAACCGCTCTGTTGGCCAGACGCACCAGGCGCTTTGCGATGCCACCGCGATTCATCAGGTCACCGGCTAAAATAAAGAAGGGGATGGCCAGAAGCGCTGCTACGTCAACGCCGGCAAAGAGGCGCTGGATAACAATCATTGGGGCAATGCCTTCCATTACAATAAAAGCAACAGAGGCGATGCCAACAGTAACAGCAATGGGGGAACCAAAACATAATAATACAACGGACAGCAGTCCAAATACTCCTACGGAACTCATGCGTTGACCTCCTTGACTGCAGCCTTGTCTTGGTATTTAGCATAGGTGCCTTTATTGAGTAGGTTCACAATGGAGTGAAACAGGGTGATGCCAAAAGAGATGGGGAAGAGCAGGTAGACCAGGTTCATGGGCAACTGCATATTGGGAGAAATCTGATTTGCTGCCGGCACCAGAATACCCAGGCCGAAAACAAACATGACCACAAGGTAGATCAGGTTGACCGCAGCCAGCATCAGGAACTGAACCAGCTTCACCTTTTTGGGCAGCATTTCTTCAACAACGGTGATGGCAACATGGTCATTGGCCTTAAACAAGGAGGCCGAAGCAAAGAACACCAGGGCCACACAGGAATAGCGGACCAGTTCCTCACTCCAGGCCAGGCCGGAGTTAAACACAAAGCGTGCGACCACCTGGGCAAAATACACAATCGTCATTTCAATCAGCAGGAATCCGATGATGATTTTGGTGATTTTGTCCAGGATTTCGCTGACTTTCAGCAATACCTTCATGGGAAAACCTCCGTTAATCAATGAGGAACGGGAAAGACCCAGCCCTCCCGCTCCTCATTCGTTATTTTACCTGACTTCGTTGATGCCCAGGACATACTTGTCCAGGCCGGGGTTGGCCTTTTCAAAATCGGTGATGATGGACTTGGTCATCTCAATCATCGGAGCACGGTCGATTTCAAAGAAGTTCATGCCATGGCCCTTGAGCTTTTCGATGTAGTCCGCTTCCAGAACCTTCTGGCCTTCGGAGACTTCGCGGGCGATTTCGGTCGCGAGGTCATCAAAGAGCACCTTGTCCTCATCCGACAGGCTATTCCAGAACTTGGAGGAGGCATGGGCGCTACAGAAGGCGAAGATGTGCTGGGTCATGGTGACGTTGCTCTGCACTTCATAAACACGCTCATTGAAGATGGTTGCGATGGAGTTCTCATGGCCATCAATGGTGCCCTGCTGCAAGGCGGTAAAGACCTCACCCCAGCTCATGGCTTGGGGGGCGGCACCAAGGGCGGTGAAAGTGTCTACAAAGACCTTGCTTTCAATCACGCGCAGCTTCATGCCCTTTAAGTCCTCAACCTTTTGTACGGGGGTGCCGTTGTTGGTGACATTGCGGGAGCCACGGGCGATGATGGCCAGGGTCTTGATGCCAATCTTGTCGGACTCTTTCAGGAAGTCCTGGTAAACAGGTGCGTCGGTGAAGCGGAACACATGATCCCAGCCGTCAAACAGGAAGGGCAGGTCCAGCACTTGGAAAGCGGGGACAAAGTTGCCCATGGGAGAGGTGGTGATGATGGCCAGATCCAAAGCGCCAAATTGCAGCATTTCTGCCATTTCGCGGTCTTTGCCCAGGATACCAGCGCCGTACAGGTCAATCTGGTAGCGACCATTGGTTTTTTCTTCGATGGCGGCTTTGTATTTCACAGCAAACTCATGGTAGGGATCTTCCGGGTTCTGGGGGGAGAGGTAACCAAAGCGCAGGACTGTGGGCTTGGCTTCCGCCATAATGGTCAGGGGGGCGGCAAAGACAACAAGCATTGCCAGGAACAGGAGTACCGCGGTCAGTTTCTTCATTTTGGGTTTCCTTTCATTATTTAGCCTGATTGGCATAATTTTCCTGGATGGTTTTTACCAATTGGTAGAGAACCTGGGTCGCGGGAACCGTCATGCCCATCTCTAACGCCTCTTTAACGACAGCGCCGTTAATGAAGTCAATTTCGGTCTCCCTGCCGGACAGGACATCCTGGAGCATGGAAGGCATATGGTTCTTATGCTCCACAAAATCCTTGTCCATCAGCGCCAGCACGCGTTCCTCGCTTGCCTTCACCCCTTTCTGATTGGCAGTACGAACCACTTCTTTTGCAACTTCAAAGGCAAGGCTCTTGCCTTCATGTACATTGGCCAAATCGCCCAATTTCAATCGCGTAATGGCGGTCAAGGCATTCATTGCGGAATTGAAGGCCACCTTCTCCCAAATGGAGACAAACACATCTGCGGTGATCAGGCAGTTAAAGCCGGCTTTGTTGAGTTCATCCGCAATTTTTTGCAGCATAGGGCTTTCCTGGCCATTGACCGTCATCATCTTGGTGGTCCCCTGGCCCTTCAATTGGATGACACCGGGCTTTAAAAACCCGCTGGGAAAGTCTGTTGTGCCAACAATGATCCGGTCCTGGGCTACATAATTAGCAATCAGCCTGTCATTGCCCAGCCCGTTTTGGAGGGATAGAACATAGGTTTCAGGGTCTAAGAGATGTTTGATGGATTCCAGGGCAGATTGGGAGTAAATTGTCTTGGTAAATAGAATCACCAGCTCCGGGATGTCAGTCATCTGTTCCGCCCTGGCAGCTTTGATGATGATGGTTTCACTGCCGGAAGCGGATTCGATTAAAAGTCCGGCTGCGTTCACGGCATCCACATGGGCTTGGTTGACATCCACCAGGGTGACATCATTGCCAGCCTTTTGCAGGAAGCCGCCGTAGAGGCTGCCCATTGCGCCGGCGCCCAGCACAACAATTTTCATCAGGAGACCTGCTCTTTCTTTGGTTCAATGCTCATCCTCTCCAGCATGCTGGTATAGGTGAAGTAGTTCTCCTTGATTTGCTCGCCCAATTCCTCCTTCTGCTTGGCGTCCAGGTGCTTAAAGCGGCCCTGGGCTCCAATGTAGGTGTCAATATCGGCCAGCTCTTTTTGTTTGCTATTGACCGTGATTTTGCCGTTTTCATATTCATACAGAATCCAGGAACCTGTCTTCACCGCCGCGCGCGCTAATTCGATGCTCAATGCGGGGGTATAGCGCCAGCCGGTGGGGCAGGGAGTGTGGATATGAACCAGGGAGGGACCGTCAGCGTTCTTTGCTTTCTCAAGCTTTTTCTTCAGGTCGCTCAGATTTTGCAGGGAAGCGGTGGCAGCATAGGGAATGCGGTGCGCCATGGCAATCATCATCAGGTCCTTTTTGATGGTGGGCTTGCCGCCGGGGGTGGTGGTGGTGCTGGCGCTGGCGGGGGTAGCGCTGGAACCTTGAACGCCTGTGTTCATATAGGCTTCATTGTCATAGCAGATGTACATCACCCGGTCACCGCGCTCAAACATGCCAGACAGGGACTGAAGCCCGATGTCCAGCGTGCCGCCGTCTCCGGCAAAGCCCAAAACGGTGGTGTGGGTGTTGCCCTGGGCATTGAGGGCCGCTCTGATGCCGGAAGCGCAGGCAGCCGTGCTCTCAAGGGTCATCTGGCAGCCGGCGATTTTAAGCCCGCCTTCCGCGCCAAAGCCGGAGAATAAAGCCGCGCATCCCGGGGGAATCACGATGATGGTGTCCTCGCCAACCACTTCCATGGTTTTGCGCATAATCAATTCAAGCCCGCAGCCCGCGCAGGCGCTGTTACCGTGTGTTACCAAGCCTTTGGCTTCCTGTTTGATGTCATACATTTGTCAGCACCTGCCTTATCTCCATTGGCTTGTCCTTCAGGTCAAACCAGGTCGTATTTTCAGTCTTCTTGCCGCTCTTTAAATCCAGCAGCTCATTGAAGATGCCTTCCAGGTTATCTACAGTTACATCACGCCCGCCAATGCCGCCGATGTAGGGGTACACCTCGCAATCAGACTTGCGCAGGGCAGCAGCCACCTCATTCCATACCGGGCCGCCCAGGGAACCCAAACCGGAGCTACGGTCAAACACGCCCACCACGCTCGCGTTCCCAATGGCCTTTTTGATGTAGGAGAGGGGGAAGGGGCGGAACATGGTCATCTTGACCAGGCCGACTTTCTTGCCTTCCTTGCGCATCTTGTTGACCACATAGCGGGCAGTGCCGCTCATTGAGCCCAGGGTGACCAAAACGGCATCTGCATCCTCTGTCTGATAGCCTTCCACGATCTGGTAGCGGCGGCCAAACTTCTGCTCAAACTCTGCGAAAACCTCTTCCACCACCTCGTGGGCTTTGTCCAGCGCCACCTTTTGCTGGTAGCGCATCTCGGTGTATTCCTCATTGCCCGTCAGGTCGCTTAGGAACATGGGGTCAAGGGGGTTTAAATAGGTGTTCTTGTTGACAAATTCGCCAATGAAGGAGTCCACCAGTTGCTGGTCAGGTACATCCACCTTCTGCATGGAGTGGGAGAGGAAGAAGCCATCCAAGCAGACCATCCCGGGAAGGAGAACACGCTTGTCCTCACAAATACGGTAGGCCATCAGCGTCAGGTCCAGCACTTCCTGCACGTTCTGGCTATAAAACTGCAGCCAGCCCATGTCGCGCTCGCACATGCTGTCTGAATGCTCACACCACAGGGTCCAGGGGGCAGAGAGGCCGCGGTTGACTACTGGCATTACCAAGGGCACACGGTTGCCGGAAGTCATACCCACCACCTCATGCATCAGGGCCAGGCCGTTGGAGGCGGTGGCGGTGGCGGCACGGGAACCAGTCATGGCGGCAGTTGTCGCCACAGACAGGGCGGAGTGCTCGGACTCCACGCGCACATACTGCGCGTCCATCTTGCCTTTGTTCACAAAGTCAGCCAACATTTCGGGAATGGAGCTTTGCGGTGTGATGGGATAAGCTGAAATGACCTTGACTTTTGCCAGCTTGATGGCTTCAGCCGCCGCCATGTTGCCGTCTAACATTACATATGCCATATTCTTACCTCACTTCCGGAATCAGGGAGATGCACTGGGGCGGGCAGACATTGGTGCAAATGCCGCAGCCCTTGCAATAATCGTAGTTGATGTAGACACATTCTTCCGCTTCCGGCCGGATTTCAATCACGTTGGTCGGGCAGTAGCGCTCACAGGTCCTGCATTTGATGCAGCGCGCGTATTCTACGCTAGGACGTTCCAGGCGCCAGTTGCCGGTATTGGCCGCCGCGAATTCTGTCGCGACAGGCCCTAAAAGATTACGCTTTTTTAACGTTTTCATAGGCTGCTCTTGCTGCTTTTCCATTCTTTTCCCCCGCTTTCTTTCCAAAGAAGTAGTCGATTGCTTTTTCAATAGATTCAATGTCCACCAATCCGGTTGCCGCCAAGGCGCCCAGCATGGAGCCGTTGGGAATGGGCAGGCCGATGTGGGACAAAGCCAGGCCAGTGCCGTCCACGGCGTAAATGGTCTTAAACCCGAAATGACGGAATTTCTCAATCACCTCGTCGGATTCGGCATTGAGCACCAGGATGCTGTCTTCCTTGATACCAGCGCCGACATTGACCTTGTGGATCAAAACGCCGGGGTCCAGCACCATGACATAGTCCGGTTTGTATACAAAGGAGTTCACCAAAACCGGTTCTTCATCAATGATGATGCTGGTGTTGACCGGAGCGCCACGGCGCTCATGTCCGTATGCGGGGACAGTAATCGCATACTTGTCCTCATACAGGGAGACCGCCTGGGAAAGTACTTTCCCGGCTGTGACGACACCCTGTCCGCCAGTTCCGTAGAATTTCACGTTAATCATTCAATCCCTCCTTCTATTAAAAACAAAGATTAACCATTTTTAGCTTGGATCTTTCTTTTTTCGCGTAATTGTTGGCTTCAGCCTGAAGCCTGGGAACTGACCTCCGATGATCTAAGTATTTCGTTGGTAGAAACTATATTTCTATTGTAGCAACACAAGGAGGGGCTGTCAAGCTTTTTGTGAAAATATTTTCCAGATTCTACAAGAATTGTAAATTTTTACTCGCGAGACCGTTTTTTACAAGTTATTCTTCGGGGGTCAGATCTCTGTTTGCCCAAGCGCGCTGGGTATAATCCCCATGCAAGTTTGCGTCTTTTTGGCGCGCGATGGAGGGAAGCAAGTGCTTGAATTAAAACAGGTCAGCTGGTTGTTGCCGGAGGGCGACACCATCATTGACGATTTATCTTTAGTCATCCCTAAGGGCAAGCTCTCTGTGGTCACCGGGCCCAATGGCGGCGGGAAGACCACGGTGGCCAAGCTGTTGGCGGGCCTGATCAAGCCCACGTCCGGTCAAATTTTCTTTGAAGGCCAGGACATCACGGATTTGGACATCACCCAGCGCGCCAAATTGGGCATCAGCTATAGCTTTCAAACGCCCGTGCGCTTTAAGGGCATGACGGTCAAGGGCCTTTTGGACACGGCGGCTGGCTATACGCTTAGCTTTGATGAAATCTGCGAACTCACCGGCAAGGTGGGATTGTGCACGATGGACTATATTGACCGGGATGTGGACGCCAGCCTGTCCGGCGGTGAAATCAAGCGCGTGGAAATCGCCTCCGTCCTGGCGCGGGGCACGGATGTGGCCATCTTTGATGAGCCGGAGGCTGGCATTGATATGTGGAGCTTCAATGGCCTGGTGGATGTGTTCAAAACCTTAAAGGGCGAGGGCAAGACCATGATGGTCATCTCCCACCAGCAGCGGCTCTTGGACATTGCGGATGAAATCATCGTGATCTCCGGTGGCAAGCTGCGCGATCAGGGCCCCCGTGAGCAGGTGCTCCCGGGCTTATTGGCTGGTGAAATCGCGGGCCATTGCCCCCTTGGAAGGAGGGAAGGCGCATGAACACCATCCCCTTAAATGATATTGCGCGGGACCTCTTAACCCAGGTGACCGGCATCGCGGGTGAGTTTGAAGGCGCTTACAACATCCGCCAGGACACCGGCTGCGCCGGGCGCCGCTCTACGGAGAACATCAAAATCCTGCCCCATCGGGAGGGCAAGCCGGGCATTGAAATCCATGTCTCGCCTGGCACCCGGCAGGAAACGGTGTTTATCCCGGCCACGGTCACCAAGGGCCATGTGGAAGATTTGACCTATAACGATTTTTATATTGGCGAGGGCGCTTCAGTCACCATCGTCGCCGGCTGTGGCGTGCACACGGATGACGGCGGGGAGGCCAAGCACAACGGCGTGCACCGTTTCTTTGTCGGTAAAAACGCCGATGTGGTCTATGAGGAAAAGCACATCGGCGAGGGGACGGGGGAAGGCCGGCGGCAGATTGACCCGGTTTCAGACATCTACCTGGAAGAAGACGCGAGGATGACCATTGACACCGTCCAGCTCTCCGGCGTGGATGTGACCGACCGGCTGACCACCGCCTCCCTCAAGGCGCGTTCAAAGCTCATCGTGCGTGAGCGCCTTTTAACCAGCGGGGAACAGTCCGCTGTCACCCGCTTTGATGTGGTCATGGAGGGGGAGGACGCGGGATGCGACCTCATCAGCCGCTCAGTAGCCAGGGACCATTCCAGGCAGGAGTTTTACAGCCGCATCAAAGGCAAATCCCGCTGCCATGGGCATTCCGCCTGTGACGCCATCATCGCGGAGGAGGCCATCGTCACCGCCGCCCCGCAACTGGATGCCCTGCACCCGGACGCTATGCTGATCCATGAGGCAGCCATTGGCAAAATCGCCGGGGAACAGATTTTGAAGCTGCGCACCCTGGGCTTGAGCGAGGAAGAGGCGGAGGCCAAGATCGTCGAAGGCTTTCTCAAATAAAGGCCCCTAAATGATAAGCAGGCAGGGCAAGGTCCCGCCTGCTTTTTTGTGCCAAGGAGTCAATTTTGCCTGCCACTCTGGCAAACAAGGGCGTTGAAACTTGAAGAATCTTTCGGTATACATCATTTGAACAGGTGTGCATTATCGCTCATTAAACCTTTGTTTGCCTAACTAACCAGATGGCGCAAGGCTTTCAGGGCGCTGAACGATAGAGGAAATGGAAGACCAGATTGTAAATGATTTGCTTGTATTAACCTATAAAATGGGATAATATGTTGAAGACTTCACTCCGGAGGACTTTATGGCAGGTAAGACAGTCTGGGTCAGCGGCGCGTCTAGCGGCTTGGGTATGGCTACGGCAAAGGCGCTGGTTCAGGCGGGCTGGCAGGTGATTTCCGGGGCTCGTTCTTTTTTGGGGGATGAGGCGGCTGGAGAACTGGGCATGACCCTGCCGCTTGATGTCCGCTCACAGCAAAGCGTGGATGCCTTTGTCCAAAGGGCGATGGCGTCCCATGGCGCGCCAGATGCCCTGGTCAATGCCGCTGGCATCCTGGTCTTTGGACCGGGGGAGGAAACCTCTTTAACGGAGTATGAGGCGGTCATGGATACCATTTTTTTTGGCGCTGTGCGATTGACCCAGGCCGTCCTGCCCCTGATGCGGCAAAAGGGCGGCGGTAAGATCGTCATGCTGTCCTCGGTCAATGGCCTGATGCCTACCCCCTTTCAAAGCGCCTATGTCGCCGCCAAGCACGCCCTGGAGGGCTTTAGCGAGTGCCTGCTCCTTGAAACACGTCCCCTGGGCATCCAGGTGATGCTGGTGGAGCCGGGGGACCACCAGGGCGGCCAGGGCAAGTATCGTGGTAGCGCTTTGGCCCTGTCTTCGGTCTATGCTGACAGCTTCAACCGCGTTGTGGCCACCATCAAAAAGGATGAGGCCACGGGCAGCGATCCTCTGGCCTTTGGCGAAAAGCTGGCCCGTGTCCTTCAAAAGAAGAAGCTGCCCACCCGCTTGTTCGCAGGCGCCTTGAAAGAAAAAGCCGCGATTATTCTGCACGACATCCTGCCTGGCCGCCTGTTTGCGCGCTTTTTGGCAGATTATTACAAAGTCTGATGGAGGGCTGACCCATGGCGCTGATTACAGACATCGTCGCGCGCTGCGAAGCGTTGCGCGGGGAGATGAGTTTTCAAAAAATCTTTGAATTAACCTGCGAGAATCCAAGCCGCTTGGCCGCGCACTGGCTGGAGGGCGATACAGAAAAAAGCCTCACCTTTGGCGATTACCACGGGATGACCAGCGCCTATGCCGCCTTCTTGACCCGCGCGCTGGGCAGTGAAAACGCTGGCCGCTTTGTCGCCATCCAGGTGGACACCTGCAAGGAATGGTTTCCCATGTTCTGGGGCCTGGTGCAGGCGGGCTACAACCCCCTTTTGCTCAACTCCACGCTGTCAGAGGAGATGACCACCTTCATGCTCAAGGAGGCTGGCGCCTGCGGCGTGATCTTCAAAGGCCGCCGCAATTTGCCCCAGGAGTTTGTCCAGGTGGACACCGAGTCGCTCTTTCACGCGCCCCCTGTTGAAAACTTTGCCCCAACCTGGGCGGATAAAGTGGCCTTGTGCACCTCTGGCAGCACCGCCACCAGCCGCATCTTTGTCTATAACGAGGCCGCCATTTCAGAGCAGGTATTAAACTCCGTCCTCCTGCACAAGGCCAACCCGCGCATTGTGAATAACCACATGCAGCGCAACCTGGCCTTTTTGCCCTTCCATCATATCTTTGGTTTCATGGTCTGCGTGCTGTGGTGTAACTTCATTGGCTATGAAACGGTCTATATCAAGGACAGGTCGCCTGAAACCATCCTTGGCAACATGCGCCGCTTCAAGGTCAACTTCCTCTGCGCGGTGCCGGTCCTGGCCAACAGCCTGTCCGCCGGCCTGAACAAAAAGGTGGCGGCCCAAAAGCCGGTCAAGCGCATTGCCTTTCAGGTCATGAAGGGCATCAGCCTGGGATTGCAGAATGTCTGGCCGGAGTTTGGCATGAACTTCGCCAAAAAGGCGCTGTTTAAGTCCGTCAACGCCCAATTATTGGGCCCGGA
>CAYOOZ010000018.1:0-20221 GCA_964405705.1 uncultured Christensenella sp. | reverse complement strand
CTCCCTGAGCAGGTGGTTTGGGGCCTGGTTGGGGGCGAAAGTACGCTTGCCTCGTCCTACCAACTGTGCTAATGCCCCGGGCGCGTCATTTAGACGCTCAGCCAGTATATCATCAGTCCAAATGGATTTCAAGCGCAAAAATTGCTAATGTTTCGCTAATGTTGGGCTAATGTTTCACTTTGCACCACCACTCAATGATTGACCGCAGGTTTCACCGGGACTATAATGAATATGACAATTGAAAAGACGCGTGTGTTTGTGCGAGAGCACGATATCACTTGGTATCATGGGAAGACGGATGCGATTTCCGCGCTAACCCAGTAACCGTGAAGCCGACGAGCAGACAGAAAGCCACTGTGAAAACGGGAAGGCGTCTGCGAGGATGAAGCCAAGCCGGGAGACCTGAATGCACGCTTGACTCCTGGGGTGGGGTGGCCGCTTTGCGGGCAATTCCTGCTGTGGAGTTGTCCGTTTTTCTTTTGTACAACTGGAGGAGGTAACCCCATGAAAACAAACCGTTTCCTGTCCCTGGTCCTGGCACTCCTGCTGCTGATGATGCCCGCTGTGGCCGAGTCCTCTCTTGTCATTACCGACATGCTGGGGCGTGAGGTCACTTTGGCCGGCTCGGCCAAGCGCCTGGTTGCCCTGCAAGCTGGTGATGTTGAAATCCTCTATGCCATTGGCGCGGGTGACCTCTTGGTCGGCCGGGGCGAGTATGCCAACTACCCGGCAGAAGCCCTTGAAGTGCCTTCTGTGCAGTCTGGCTTTGAGGTCAATTTTGAGCAAATCATCGCCTTAAATCCCGATGTGGTCATCATGACCAAGATGGGTCAAAAGGAAGAGGATGTTGAGAAGCTGAGCGAAGCGGGCATCGCCACCATCATTTCAGATGCCCAAAACATAGCGGAAGTGTATCAGGCCATTGGTCTTTTAGGCCAGGTCACCGGCCAAACGGAGAACGCGCACGAATTGATCATCAAGATGCAGGATGGCTTTGACAAGCTGACGCTAAAAGCAGCGGATAAAACCGGTGTCAGCATCTACTTTGAGGCCTCCCCCCTGCAGTTTGGCTTGTGGACCACTGGCAAATACACCTTCATGGACGACATCGCCAATATCTTAAATCTAAAGAACATCTTTGATGATTTGGAGGGCTGGGCTGGCGTTTCAGAGGAGCAAGTTCTAACCCGTGACCCGGAGGTCATTGTGACCACCGCCATGTATTTTGGCGAAGGCCAGACCCCGCAGGAGGAAGTCCTCTCCCGCCCCAACTGGGCGCAGGTAAAGGCTGTAGCCAACAACAAGGTGTTCAACGCGGACGCAGACGCCATCACCCGCCCGGGCCCGCGCCTGGTGGAGGCGGCTGAGGCGCTGTATGCCTTCGTTTATGGCGAGTAAAACCCCGATAATTTCGCAAAAAGGCGGCAAGGCGCGTTATGGGCGCTTTGCCGCCCTGGGTCTTTTTGGCTTTCTGGTCTTTTTGGCCTGCGTAGCCTTTGGTTCTGTCAATATCCCGCTTCAAACAACGGCGAATTTGCTGATCAAATCCCTCCTGGGCCAGGAGTTACCATCTGGTGTTGAAACCACCATTGTGCTGACCGTGCGCCTGCCCAGGGTGCTGTCTGTTTTCTTGGTAGGCGCTTCCCTGGCCTTGTGTGGGGCCACGATGCAGGGCCTCCTTCGCAACCCTTTGGCGGATGGCGCAACCCTGGGTGTGTCTTCCGGCGCGTCCTTGGGCGCGATGGTGGCCATCTTCCTGGGTGTCTCCCTGCCCAATCTGCCCCTGGCCGGCACAGCGGTACTTTCCATTCTTTTTGCCTTCCTGTCCCTCTCATTGGTGCTCTTTCTAGCCTTCGTTTTAGACCGTTCCCTGGAAACAGGAACCATTATCCTAATCGGTGTCATCTTCACCATGTTTTCAGGCTCCCTGATGAGCTTGCTCATCTCTTTTTCTGGCACGCGTTTGCGCTCGCTCACCTTTTGGATGCTGGGTTCCCTGGCCAGCAGTGGCTATCAGGAAGCTGGCTTTTTGCTGATCACCCTCCTTGTCTGCGGCTCCCTTTTAATCCTTTCATCCAGGGAGCTGGATGCCTTTGCCATTGGGGAGGAAAACGCGGCAAACCTGGGTGTTTCAGTCAAGCAGGTGAAAATATCGGTCATGGTGCTGGTGTCCATCCTCATTGGCGTCTGTGTGGCCATTGGCGGCTCCATTGGTTTTGTCGGACTGATTATTCCGCACATCACCCGCGCCCTGACAGGGCCCCGGCATATCCGCTTGCTGCCCTTGTCCGTTTTTATCGGCGGTATCTTTCTGATGCTATGTGATTTGCTGGCGCGCACCCTCTTAAGTCCTGTGGAACTGCCCCTGGGCGTTGTGACCAGCCTGATTGGCGCGGTCTTTTTTGTGGTCATCCTCATGAAAAAAAGGAGGACGGCCTGATGCTGCGCGCAAAACAGGTTTCGGTACGTTATCAAAGCACGCTGGCAGTGAAAGAAGCCGGCTTTCATCTAAAAGCAGGCCAATGGCTGATGCTGGCTGGGCCCAATGGCGCAGGCAAATCAAGTTTGCTCAAAGCCTTGTCCGGCACCCTGCCTTACTCGGGGGAAATTAGTTTGTTCGGGCGTGATTTGGCAAGCTGTTCCCAAAAGGAGATCGCGCTGAAAATGGCTGTCCTCCGCCAATCCCATCAGGTGGGCTATGCCTTCACGGTGGAGGAATTGGTCAACCTTGGCCGCTATGCCCATTCATCTTCCTGGTTTAGTAAGGATGTGGATGGCCCTTCCCAGGTGGAGGAGGCATTGCAATTATGCGGTTTGTTTGAGATTCGCGGGCAAAATGTGCTCACCCTCTCTGGCGGTGAATTGCAGCGCGCATTTTTGGCCCAGGTCTTTGCCCAAAACGCCCCCCTCCTGCTGTTGGATGAGCCAGTCAGCTACCTGGATTTAAGCTACCAGCAAAGCATCTTTGACTTGGTCTCTGTTTGGCTCAAGACGCCAGGCCGCGCGGTGATTTCTGTGGTGCATGATTTGCTCCTGGCGCGCAGCTATGGCACCCATGCCCTTTTAATGCGGGATGGGGAAATAATGGCAAACGGTGAAAAGGAAGCTGTCTTTACACCTGACAACCTAAACGCCGTCTATGGGATGGATGTGGGGGAATGGTTCACCAAATTGTATCAGCCCTGGCATCATGGACAGATTGGCCCCAGATAAGGTATACTTCACACAACCTTAAAGGAAGTGATTGTATGAAGTGTCAGTTTTGTCATTCTGAGGACAGCCGCGTTGTGGACTCCCGCCCCACCGATGACGGCGCCAGCATCAGGCGTAGGCGCGAGTGCATTGCCTGTGGCAAGCGCTTTACCACCTATGAAAAGGTGGAGACAGTGCAGCTTTTGGTCATCAAAAAGGACCAGACCCGGGAAGTCTTTGATTCGGACAAAATCCGCTCCGGCATCATCTACGCCTGCCACAAGCGGCCGGTGACTGCCGGGGACATTGACACCGTGGTCGGCCATATTGAACAGGTCTGCTACAATAGCATGCAACGGGAAATCCCCACCTCCAAAATCGGGGAGATGGTGATGGAAGCCCTGCGCAAATTAGATGAGGTGGCCTATATCCGCTTCGCCTCCGTCTACCGCCAGTTCACCGATATTCCTACCTTTATGTATGAATTAAACCGCCTCATGAAGGAAAACAAACAGGCAGAATAATCATTTAAACAAAGCCGCCATCTACTGAGATTACCTGACCCGTGATGTAGGAAGCCCGGTCAGACAGCAAAAAGAGGGCGGCTTTTGCAACCTCCTGGGGCGTTCCAATGCGGCCAAGGGGGCTTCTTTTTGCAAGCGCGTCTAATTCTTCAGCGCTAAAGCCAGCAATCATATCCGTATCAATCACGCCTGGTGCCAAGGCGTTCACCCTGATGTTGCAGGGCCCCAACTCTGCCGCCAGGGACTGGGTAAGGGCGATCAGCCCGGCCTTACTGACGGAATAGGCAGCCTCACATGCCGCGCCATGTAAGCCCCACATGGAGGACACGAAAAGCAGGCTGCCCTCTCCCCGTGAAATCAGATGGGGGATAAGGGCACGCGCGGTTAAAAATGCGCCGCGCAGGTTGACGGCCATGACCTCATCCCATTCCAAGCTTGTCATCTCTTGGGTCAAGCCCCAGTGGCTGATGCCTGCGTTGATCACGGCATGGTCAAGATGCCCCAGGTTTTTAATCGCGCCTTCAACCAACGCGTTGACATGGCTCTCTTTGCGCACATCGGACAAGATCGCGAGAGCTCCGGTCTGTCGGGCCAGCTCCTCCGCCATCTCTTTGGAAGTATGATAGGAAAAAGCTGTCCTGTGCCCGCTTTGGACCAATTCCTCCACCATGGCGCGGCCAATGCCTTTAGCCCCGCCGGTTACCAGCGCTGTTTTTGTCATAAACCCGCCTTTCATCTCTAAAAATTGTAGTGTTCACAGGGCCGCCTGTCAACCGGGTTTGCTTTACAGGGCAATCAAATCAAGCTATAATACGGACATTGTTTAAAAAAGGAGGGATAGACATGTTCAAACGAATCCTCTGGCTATCCTTCCTTTGCCTGTTCTTTTGTCTCCTGTTGATGCTGATGGTGCAAAGTCCGGGCGAAACCAGGCCCCTGCCAGCTATAGTCCAGTCCTTTTACGCCTTGCCGGCAAAGGCGGTCTTTGAGCAGCCAGACAGTCACTCAGGGGCAGTCACCGCCCACAAGATTGAAGTCCAGTTAACCCAAAACACCGGCCTTGTCCAGAGGGCTCCATCGCATCTTGCCCAGGATAAGCCCTATCATCTTCATCATTATTTTGCTTTCCATTATTCTTCAGAAGCCGGGTAAGGCAGGTTTACCCCAGCACGATACACTCAATTTGAAAGGAAATGATTATGGCTAAGGAATCTCCTAAAAAACCCGCGGCCGTCAACCGCAAGCTGATTGCGGCATTGACCCTGGCCGTGGCCCTGGTATTGACTGTTGTCTTCCTGGTGCTGGGCGTGACCGGCAGGAGCATGGACAAGGATGGCTTGTACAAGCTGCTTCCCTGGCTGCCCACCCCTTCCTCCTCCCTCTCCTGGCGGCAGGCTCTGGTACCCGGAGCCGGCCTGGGCGACACAGTGGTTTTAACCCTCACCCCGGACAGTGATGCGCCAAGCGCTGAGCAAATGGATCAAACCATCGAAATCCTGGTCAAGCGCTTAAATGACCTGGGCTGGACAGACACCGCGGTTGAGCAAAAGGATGGCAAGTTAATCGTCACCCTGCCAAAGGGCGCCGACGCAGCCTACCTGAGGACCCTCCTGTCCGTCAAAGGCGCGTATGAGTTTACTACCCCGGAGGGTGAGGCCTTTATGACAGGCGAAAATGTCACCGGCGCAAGCTTTGGCTATGCTGACCAAACCGGCACCAACATCGCCCTGTCCATGCAGTTTGACCAGCATGGCAAGACAGCCTTTGGCGAGAAATCCTCCCAGCTGAAAGGCCAGCGCATTATCATCAAACGGGATGGCCAGATTCTGGCTGAACCCGGCATTGATGAGCCCATCACCCAGGGCATGGTGTCCATCCCGGGCTTTACCCTGGAAGCCGCCCGTGAGAACGCGGTCCTGCTGCGCTCCGGTGCCTTGCCCTTTGTATTGAACGCAAGTGATGACGGCCTTGCCTCCTCCCCGCTGATGGGAGAAAAGGTGCAAAAAACCTTGATCATCGCCCTGCTCATTGTCTTCGCTCTGGTAGCTGTCTACCTTTTGGTTCGCTATCGCTTAGCCGGCCTGGTGGCGGTCTGGGCCCTCCTGTTGCAGGCAGCCTTCTCCTGGTTCTTAGCGGCCCTTGTGGGCGCGGCCTTTACCATGCTGACCCTAGTGGCGGTGACCGTGCCTTTCTTGGTGTCTGTCTTTGCCATCCTGCGCCTCTTCTCCGGCATGGAGGAGGACATCCGCTCCGGTCGCTCCCTGCGCCTGGCGTTAAAGGAAGCCTACAGCAAAATGGGCCATGCAGGCTTGGATGCCATCGTTGGCCTCCTGGTCATCAGCCTGGTTCTCATCATGATCAACCTTGGTCTCATCAGCTTGTTTGCGGAGGTCTTTGCCTTGGCCTTGTTCTGTGCCCTCCTTGCCACGCAGGTGGTGTTGCGCCTTCTGCTGAATGAAACCATCCACCTGTTTGGCAGCAAAAATGCCCTGTATGCCGCCAATACCACCCAAAAGAAGGAGGGCTAATCGCATGCGTATTCATCAATCCGCGTTAAAAACCCTGGCTGTATCGGCCCTGGTCTGCGTCCTGGCGCTCGTTTTAGCGCTCGTCGGTCTTGGTATGAAGTTTAACTTTGGCGCTGAGGCCACCGTCGCCTACCTGCCCCTTTTATGGGCCATTCTGGCTACTGTCATTGTCAGTTTCCTCTTTGGCTGGGTGCGCTATGAGTTGGACGGCGGCATCGCGCTGGCTGTGGCCGTGCTGCATGACCTGCTCCTCTCTTTAGCGCTCACCTCTTTAGTCAGCCTTGTCCTCCCGCTGACCTCCTATGCGCCTGTGTTTGTGGTAGCCGGGGTAGCGGCTAGCTATGTCTTTTCTGTCCCTGTGATCAGGGACGCGCGCAGCGCTTTACGCGCCAACACCAATTTAAGCCGTGAGGCGGCTGCCAAGCAGGCAGTCTCCAAGGGCAGGCCCTTAAAGCTCGTTGTGGCGCTGGTTGCCCTCCTGTCTCTCCTGGCCCTTGTGATCAGCGGCAATTCCGCCATGTTGGGCGGCATCCTGCCCCTTTTAACCGGCCTCATCGCCGCCTTCCTATCCTCCTGCTTTATGACGCCTTACCTCTGGGCCTCCATTAAACCCAGGGCCCGCAACCGCAAGTAATTTTCCTGGCACCTCTGGCTCTGTGTCAGAGGTGCCTTCTTTTGTAGAAAGTGAACCTGATGAGAAAACTCACCGCCCGCGCCATCCCCTATCAGATCCCTGGGTACCCAGATTATCTGGCCGCCCTTCTGTTTGCCCGTGGCGTCAAAACACAGAAAGAAGCAGAGCTTTTTTTAAACCCCTCCATTGAACAATTGCACGACCCCTTCCTGATGTCAGGGATGAACAATGCGGTGTCTTTAATTAAGCTGGCCAAAGAAAAAGGCCAGGTGATCGCTGTCTATGGGGACTATGACGCGGACGGCGTTTGTGCCTGCGCCATCATGCTGGAAGCCCTTCAAACCTTTGGCGTCAATGCTTTTGCTTATATTCCCTCAAGGCAGACTGAAGGCTATGGCATCAACCTGGATGCTGTCACCGCCCTTTCCAAGCAAGCCGCCCTCTTAATCAGCGTGGATTGCGGCATCACCGCGGTGAAGGAGGTCAAGGCAGCCCGTGACCTGGGTATGCAGGTCATCATCACCGATCACCACACCATCCCGGACGTTTTGCCAGAGGCGGATGCCCTGGTTCACCCCCGCCTTTTACACTATCCTGCGCCAACCCTTTGCGGTGCCGGCGTGGCCTGGAAATTGGCCTGCGCACTTAATGGATTAAAAGCAAGCCAAGGCAGCCTGGAATTGGCTGCCCTGGCCACAGTAGCGGATTTGGTGCCTTTAGTGGGCGAGAACAGGGTGATTGTAGCCCTGGGCTTGAAGGAAATGTCAAGAACAACAAGGCCTGGGCTGATTGCTTTAAGGCGGGTCTCTGGCATCAAGGATGAAGCCCAATTATCCTCTGATCAAATCGCCTACCAATTGGCGCCCAGGCTCAACGCGGGCGGCCGATTGTCCACCGCTCAGCAAGCCTTAAACCTATTAACCACCATCAATATGGATGAGGCGGAGCAGCTGGCGGCTGAATTACAGGCCCTCAACCAGGAGCGGCGCGAGGTAGAGCAGCAGGTGCTCAAGGAGGCCAGCGCCATGCTGGCGGGCCGGGACTTAAGCCAGGTCCGTTCGATCGTGATCGCGGGGGAGGAGTGGAACCCCGGCGTGGTCGGGTTGACTGCCGGCAAGCTGGCGGAGCGTTGGAACTATCCCACCATCGTCTTAACCCGCAATGGGGAGGAGTATTCGGGCTCTGGCAGAAGTGCTGGCAAGGTTGACTTGCACCAGGCCTTGTCTGATTGCGCGCCCCTGCTCAGCCGTTTTGGCGGGCACAAGATGGCTGCGGGGATGGCCGTTCATCAGGATCAACTTCAGGAGTTTATCAGCCAGTTTGATCAGGCTGTCCGCAACCAGTTAGGGGAGGAGGACCTGATCCCGGAAACCGTATATGATACCACCCTGTCTTTAAAGGAGGTCAGCCTGGCTACGGTTGAAAAGCTGGATTTACTGGCTCCCTTTGGTCTTTCTAACCCTTCCCCGGTCTTTTTGATGGAAGACTTGCAGGTGGTCTCCTCCCGCGCCGTTGGCGCAGAGCAGGCACATTTGAAGCTTACCGTCGCCCAAAACGGCGCTATCAGGGAGGGCATTGCCTTCTCCCTGGGCAAGTCTCAGGTCGTCCTGTCAAAGGAGGTGTCCATCGTCACCGCCATTGATAAAAATGAGTTCAATGGCAAGAGCAGCGCGCAACTAAAGGTCAAGGCCATTGTTCCCGGGCAGACCGCCTATCAGGAGGACTTGTTGCTGTTCACCCGCTCCTTGATTTCCGCCCTGGAAAAAGAGGTTGAAGGCGAACAGGAGGAAGTAATCTCCAGCCTGCCAATGCCTGAGGGGACGAGGGGAACCCTCTTTATCGCCTTCACTGCGCAGGCTGCCAATGACCTGCACCGTAGGTTTCCTGATTTGTCCACCTTCACAGGCGCTGCGACTGACCCGCGCTCATTTAACGCCATTGTTTTTGCGCCGGATTTTAACCGCTATTTTGCGCCATCTTCAAAGCTCGTCTTTGCAGATGGCCTACCCAGCGTGTATACTAAGGTGCTGGCGCAAAAAGCCACGGGTGCAGCCCAAGTTCTCGCCCTGCCCAAAAGCCCGGCGTTCACCAGCTTATTATCAGAGCTGGCGCCCGATTTGGACGAGCTCCGGGAGGTCTACCGCCAGCTCAAAGCCGGCAATATCGCGGGCTTTTTATCAAACCTGGGCAAGGAATTGGTCTGCCTGAAGATCTATGAGCAGTTGGGTTTGGTGGAGCTCCATGAAAACGGCACCTTTAAAAGCCTTTTGCCCATGTCCCGCATTCACCCGGAGGAAAGTCCGCTCTATCGCGCCCTGAAATAATAAGGAGGTTCCTTGGCTCGCACCGCTTTTGAATCCTATACCCTGGATGAGATGATCTCCCGGCTGTCCAAGTATACGCCGCAGGAGTCTCTTGACCTGGTCAAAAAAGCGTTTGATTTTGCCACTGCCGCACACTCTGGACAGGTGCGCCGCAGCGGGGAGCCTTATGTGTCCCATCCCATCCATGTCGCCAGTGTCCTGGTTGAATTGCAGTTAGACGCGCCTTCTATCGCCGCGGCCCTTTTGCATGACACGGTGGAGGATGTTGAGGGTGTTACGCTGGATGTGATTGAAAAGGAGTTTGGCTCAGAAATCCGCTCCCTGGTGGATGGCGTTACCAAGCTTGGAAAACTGGACTTCATCGACCGGGAGGAGCAGCAGGCCGAATCCTGGCGCAAAATGATCCTGGCCATGAGCAAGGATATCCGCGTCATTTTGATCAAATTGGCGGACCGCTTGCACAACATGCGCACCCTGGCTTATCAGGACATCGACCGCCAGGTCGCCATTGCCCATGAAACCCTGGATATCTACGCGCCCCTGGCGCACCGCCTGGGTATGTACACCATTAAGGCGGAGATAGAGGACCTGGCCCTGCGCTACATTGATCCGCAGGGCTATAAGGATGTGGCCAACAAGGTCGGGCAGAAGCGCATTGAGCGTGAGGAGCAGATCAAGACCATCATCAAAACCCTGGGTGAAAAAATAACGGAGATGGGCATCACCAATTTTGAGATAGACGGCAGACCCAAGCACCTGTACAGCATCTATCGCAAGATGGTCATCCAAAACCGCTCCTTTGACCAGATTTATGACCTGATTGCTGTGCGCGTGGTGGTGGACACCATTCCGGAATGCTACACGGTGCTGGGCATCGCCCACACCCTCTGGACACAGATGCCAGGCAGGTTTAAGGACTATATTTCCACACCCAAGTTCAACATGTACCAGTCCCTGCACACCACTTTAATCGGCGGGCGAACCATTCCATCCCCCTTTGAGGTGCAAATCAGGACCCGTGAAATGCACAGGGTGGCGGAATACGGCATTGCCGCCCACTGGAATTATAAAGAAGGCTCAAGTGACGGCGGCCTGGATAAAAAGCTGTACTGGCTGCGCCAGATTTTGGACTGGCAGTCTGAAACCCGCGACAGCAAGGAGTTTATTGACGGCTTAAAGACCGACCTGTACTCTGAGGACATCTTTGTCTTCACCCCCAAAGGGGACATCATCAACCTCCAACGCGGGGCGACGCCGCTTGATTTTGCATACCGCATTCACTCCCATGTGGGTAATTCCTGCGTGGGCGCCAAGGTCAACGGCAAGATGGTGCCTCTGGCGACAGAATTGCAAACTGGGGACAGGGTGGAGGTGCTCACCTCCTCCAACTCCAGAGGCCCCAGCATGGACTGGCTCAACGTGGTCAAAACCCAACAGGCCAAGACCAAAATCCGCCAGTACTTCAAAAAAGAGCTGCGCGGGGAAAACGTTCAAAAAGGCCGGGATATGCTGGAGCATGAGGCCAAGCGCCGGGGCGTCAAGTTGGGCGATCTAACCAAGCCCGAATACTATGAAAACTTGTTAAAGCGCTACTCCTTCCCGGATTTGGAGGCGCTCTATGGTGCGGTGGGCTATAACGGTATCGCGGCCGTCTATGTCGTTTCCCACCTCCTGGATGAAATCCGCCGCCAGACAGACCAGACCAGCAATAAAAAGGTGGCCACCCTGCCAGAGCCCAAGCAGGTGCTCCACCAGGGCAAGCCCACCCACGGCATCTATGTGGAGGGCGGGTCAGGGATGCTGGTGCGCTTTGGCCAGTGCTGTAACCCGGTGCCTGGGGATGAAATCACCGGCTACATCACCAGGGGGCGTGGGGTCACCGTCCATAAGTCCGACTGTGTCAATGCCATCTCGGCTGAGCCTGAGCGACTCATCAATGTCAGCTGGGCGGATGAGGATGCTGGAAACTTCAACGCTGGCCTTCGGGTCATGGTCTATGACAGCCCCAACATCCTGGGCGAACTGATGATGTTTATCGCCAATTCCGGCACTCCGGTTGCCGCCGGCATGCAGGAGGAGGTCAAAAAGGGTATCCGCACCCTCCACCTGGTGGTGCAGGTGCAAAGCAGGGAACAGGTGCGCAACGTGCTGGCCAGGCTTCAAAAGCGCTCCGACGTTTTAGAGGCCTACCGCAGCGCGAAATAAGGAGCAGGCATGAGGGCAGTGGTTCAACGGGTCAAAAATGCTTCCATCCATGTGGATGGCCAGGCAATTTCTCAAATCGGGCAAGGCTTATTGGTTTTATTAGGCGTTGAAGTGGGGGACAGTGAAACGGATGCCACCTATTTGGCCAATAAAATCGCCAAGCTACGCATTTTTGAGGACGAGGCGGGCAAGATGAACCGCTCGGTTTTGGACATCAATGGCCAGGTGCTCTTGGTCA
Source organism: uncultured Christensenella sp. (assembly GCA_964405705.1). GTDB lineage: Bacteria > Bacillota > Clostridia > Christensenellales > Aristaeellaceae > UBA6115. Next base: position 8,576 of record CAYOOZ010000018.1, on the reverse strand, counting down.
GCCAGTTCACCCTCTTGGGGGACGCGCGCGGGCAAAATCGCCCCGGCTTTGTCAAAGCAGAAGCCCCTCAAAGGGCCAATGAGCTGTATCTTTCTTGCTGTCACCAGGTGGAGGCGCTGGGGCTGCCCGTTTCCCGCGGCGTGTTCCAAGCACACATGGAGGTAAACCTGCTCAACGATGGGCCGGTCACCATCCTGCTGGATTCCAAAAAACAGTTTTAGGAGTACCTTATGCGCATTCAGACTGTCCCTGTGGGGACGCTTCAAACAAATTGTTATCTATTATCCCTGGATAACAGGGAGGATGCCATTGTGATTGACCCTGGCGATGAGGCGGATAAGATCCTTGCCGCCTTAGAGGGCAAAAAGGTGGCCGCCGTTTTGTTAACCCATGGGCATTATGACCATACCGGCGCCTTGCATGCCTTTGCGGACGCCCCGATTTATATCCATCAGATGGACAGCATGATGCTCACAGATGGACATTACTCCATCGGCAACTACATGGGGGATATGCAGGCAAGGCCGGAGGCGACTGATTACCTAAAGGAAGGACAGGCCTTGGACTTAGCCGGCATCAAGCTTCTGGTCTTGCATACCCCAGGGCATACCCGCGGCTGCGTTTGTTTTTTGACTGGGGAGGATTTGTTCACCGGGGATACCCTTTTTGATGGTGACTATGGCCGGACAGACCTGCCCGGAGGCAGTGAGGAGCAGATGCGCGCCTCCCTAAGGCGGCTTTTGACCCTGCATGGATGCCGGTTTTATCCAGGCCATGGTCCGGGGAATGTCATCAAGTGAAGGTCCGCTTTGCAAGCTCTGTTCCTGGCTTTGAGAAGGAGCTGGTGGACATCCTCAACCTCTTTTATGGCTCCGTTCACCTGGTGAGGGAGCCATTTGAGTCTGTGGATTTGGAAGTGGCTTTTCATGAAACAGGCCATGAGAGCGGGCGAACCTGCACCGTTACACTGAATGGTTTAACGTTGTCCATGCATGGCGAGAAGGGTGCCAATGCGCTCTTGGACAAACGCCTGCGTAAGCGGCTCTATAAAATGTCCCTGTTTGAAGCCCTGGTGAAATCAACCGGGCAAATCCCGCCCTGGGGATCCTTAACTGGGATTCGTCCCACACGCTTGGTCTATGAGGCCATGGAGAGGGGCCTGGACCTAAAGAGCACGGTAAAGGAAGTTTTGGGTACCTTCCGCCTCCGGGAGGACAAGGCCGATTTACTGCGTCAAATCATCAGCGTGCAGGAAGGTTTGCCCGCGGTTCAAGACCATGAGGTATCCTGTTATATCGGCGTTCCCTTTTGCCGCACGCGCTGCCGCTATTGCAGCTTTATCAGCAGCGAGGTGGGGGATGGCAGGCTCCTGCCTGAATACACAGAGGCCTTGGTGCGGGAAATTGAGGGCACCATTGAGTTGATGAAACTACGGGGCAAAAAAGCCCGCTCCCTGTATATCGGTGGCGGCACGCCCACCACCTTGAGTCAGGAGGAATTGCGAAAGGTCATGCTGGCGGCCAAACCGCTGATTGATGAAGCTTGCGAGGTCACGGTAGAAGCGGGCAGACCGGACACCATCACAAAGGGCAAGCTGCAGGCCATCAAAGACCATGGCGCTACCCGCATTTCCATCAATCCGCAGACCATGTTTGACCGCACCCTGGCCCTCATTGGACGGGACCACACCTGGGAGCAGACCCTTTCAGCCTTTTCCCTGGCGAGGGAACTGGGATTCACACATATCAACATGGATTTGATCGCAGGTCTTCCCGGTGAGAGCAATGAAATGTTCGCTCAAACCCTAAAAGAAGTGCTTCAATTGCGTCCAGAGGCGCTGACTGTACATACCCTGGCCTTAAAGCGCTCAAGCGAGATGCATCGCCTGTCAGACCCTTTACCCCAAGGTGAGATCGTTGCTAAGATGGTGCGCCTGGCGAGCGAAGCGGCCCATGATGCTGGGATGCAGCCCTATTACCTCTACCGGCAAAAGCACATGGCCGGCAACCTGGAAAATGTCGGCTATGCCAAGCCCGGCTATGCCTGTCTATACAATATTGACATGATGGAAGACAGAACCACGATTTTAGCCATGGGCGCTGGCGCTGTTTCCAAGCTGGTGGACCATGAAAAGAAGCGCATCCTCCGCGCCCCGAATGTCAAGGATGTCCTTCAGTACATCTCCCGTGTTTCTGAAATGTTGGATAAGAAAAACGCCCTGTTTGAGGGCGTTGGCAAGGGCGTGAAACCGCCAGAGGAGGACGAATTCAGGGACTAATTGCCAGGTGTCAAGCGGACATCCTGTCCCTGGAATTGCAAAACCAGGCTCAGCCTTTGATCTAAGAGGCGTGAGTAGATGCGCCTGGTATAGCGCTCCGCAATCTTGTCCAGCGGGAAATTGGTGCTGATCACGGTGTGCAAATTGTTTTGAATCCGGTGTTCCAACAGGGCAAAGAGCTGCTCTAAGGTGATATTCTCCCACAGTGGCTCTGTCCCCAAATCATCAATCAATAAAAGCGGAACTGAATAATATGGCTGATCCACCTCTTCCTCCCTGGCGAAGTAGGCCTGGCGGATATGGTTTAAAAGGGTATTCGCGTTCATGGTCAGGGTCAGCACGCCGTTTTCGCGCACTCGTTTGGCGATGGCTTTGAGGAGATAGGTCTTGCCCAGGCCACTGGGCCCATAAAGCAGGAGGTTCAATTTACCCCCAGGAATATCCTGTGCAAACTGTTCGCAGCGCTTTTTGATGACGCTCATGAGCATCCTTTGCGTGGTGCCCTGGCTGTCCAGCGCTGCCTGTGGGAAGATGCTCAGGTCAAAGCGCTCAAAGCTGGGGCTGTTTTCGTCAGCCCCTTCACCGGAGAGCAGGGCGTGGTAGCGCCTGGTCACACAGGCGCACAACTCCTTTGGCGCCTGCCCTGTATAGCCGCTGTCCTCACAATCCTGGCACTGGTACACAGGTTGCAGGTAATCCTCCGGCAGGCCATGCTCCTTTAATAATGTGACCAATCTATTGTTGATACGATCAGTTTCTTCAACAATGCCCTCTGGCTTAATGCCCTGCATCGCCAATCGGAGGCCAGAGAGGATCCCCTCCCGCCTTTTGTCATCCAATTCGCCGATTTCAGGGCACAGGGCAACAGCTTCTGTCATCCTACGCTGCTCTTCCGCTTCGTTTTGATATCTGCGCTGCTTGCATTCGTCTATGGCTTGCAGCAAATACTCATTGGCCATCCGCTTCCCTCGCTTCCTTGAGCAGGTCTATTCCCACATAGGGGCTGTCCGCTTGCCCCTGCTCATAATCCTGAAAGCCTACCTTCCGCTTGGGTTTCTCCTGAGGTTTGCTGGCCTGGGCTTTGGCCATTTCCAGGGTTTTAACCCCGGCTTTTTGCCAGCTGTCCAGCACTTTTTCAATGTAGGACAGCTTTTGCCGAGCAGAGCGCGCTTGGGCCGCGGCTTCCAATATCAATGCCTGGTTGTTGCCGTTTACAAGCCAGGTATTAAGGCGCATCAGGTCAGTTTCGCCCGGCCGCCCCTCCTGCCCAGATAATTCAAACACCTGCCGCATCAAAGGTTCATATTCTTTCAGCGCTCTTAAGTGGTTCACCACCTGCTCAGGCGAGTTGAATCCTTGTTCCCGCCAGGCCAAAAGCCTTGGTTCCAGGTCCTCAAACATGCCGTTTCGGGCGGCAACAGACCTGGCAGCCAGGAGGACCATATCAGCGCCATAGTTTTCTTTCAACCCTGCATAAACTGGCAGCAGCGCATAGGGGCTGATTTGCGGCCGGCCAAGTTCCATGAGCACCTGCTTGACCTCAGCGGCCTCAAGCCCTTCTTGTTTGAGCTGCGCGGCCACGGACCGCTTGCCTTTGCCGGGCGTCTTGTTCTTCAAGCGCTCCAGAATGCTGTTGAGGTAGGAAAAGGAGGGGTTGTTGGCGGCCACGGTCTCCGCCACGGCCTCTAACACCGCGTTGTCATCAAAGCCCCATTGCTCCGTCCATTTGCGATACAAGGCCAGCTCAGGTTCCGTTGGCAGGCGCCGTAAATTAAACTGGGACAGCACAGCGCGCGCGCCTTGGTGGGTCTTTTTGGAATGGTTGAAGTATTGCTCCGCCTCATCCGGGGAGGAGATGCCCTCCTCCTTCATCATCACGGCTGTGGTTTGGGCGCTTTTAAAGGAAAAATGCGCGCCCCTGGTGTCAGCGAAGTGGTTGAGGAGCATCAGGACTACTTCCTGCCTTAAGCCCAATTCCTCAACCCATTCATAGGCCATGGCGATATCGCTTTCCCGGAGCTTTCGCCGGCTGCCCAGTTGGGTGTTGACGGCCTCTGAAAAAATGACATACTGCTCATCAAAAGCCAGTTGATCCTGCCCTGACAAAAGGCGCTGGCCTAAATGATGAAAGACATAGGTGGGCGGCTTGTCAGAAACCCGTTCCACCAGCCGCCTGCGCTCCCAATAGCGCAGGGCGGAAAGGACCAAACCTTCCTCCATGGACAGGGCCTGGGCCAGTTCTGAAACGCCAAAATCCTCCAGCGCAAACTGGCTCTGATAGAGCCCATACAGGTAGACCTTCAATTGGTCCCCGTCCGCCGCCGGCAAATACTCGGAGAAAAAAATGTTCTCTACTGCCGTAATGCCGAATTGTTTTAATTGTTCAGTCCTTTGAAACACTGCCGTTTTCCTTTGGGGGGTCTTCTGTTGGTTCTGCCGTTTCGATTTTTGGCTCATCCTCATCTTGGTGAGCGTGCTTTTTTTCATACAGTTTGTAAGCCAGGTAGGCGATGCCGGAAACCACCAGCGTGCCGCCAAAAATCATCAAGGCCAACTTAAAGTTATTGCTGGCCAGCATCGTTCCACCCATGGTGGAAGTGATGACGGAAGGGATGCGGGCAATGGTGGTGATCAAAAGGTATTTCCAGATGTTGATCGGCGCCAGCCCCACCAGGTAGGTCAACACATCCTTGGGGGTTCCGGGGATCAAAAACAACAAAAAGGTGGTCACATCCCGCTTTCGGCTGTCCTTAAAGAAGCGCAGGTTATCCAGTTGCTCACGCTTTACAAAGAGGGAGACCAATTTCATCCCATGCTTTTTAACCGCCGCAATGATCACCAGGCTACCCAATGCCAGGCCAATCAGGCATAAAACCATACCCATCCATCCGCCAAAGACATAGCCGGCGATGATTTCAATGGGCTCGCCGGGGATGAGCGCGATGATGACCTGCAAGGCAACAATACCAACCATCAGGGGATATTTCCAAAACCCTGTGTTGTTGATGGTGTCGCGGAATTGTTCCTTGTTCTTAAGGGCATTGGCGATGGGCTTGGCCAGAAGAATGGTGATTACCAGAAAAACAACCACCACAACAGCAATGCTGATGATGGCGATGGTTCTTTTTTTCTTGAGTTGCTTTGGGTCCTCCCAGAGGGAATTATCCTTGTCCAAGGGCATGGTCACCTGCCTTTTCATACGGTGTCAGGGCAAGGGCAGCAGAAACGCTGCGCTTGATGGCATAAGTCAGGTCACAGGATGGCTCGTCCCTGCCAAACACCAGATGAAAGAAAAACTCAAGGGTGCCGTTGTTGCCGGTCACCGGGCTTTCACAGACATTGATGACCCGGGTGCCCGGCTGTTGGGTAAGCGCTTCAGAAAGTGCAATTAGCAATGGCCCATAGGCCCCCTCATCAATCTGTCCGCTGCGGCGGGCAGCTGCGTCATCAATCTCAAACAAGGGCTTGACCAGCGCCACCATCTCACCCTGCCCCTTTAAGATATCCCGGTACATGGGGATGGCGTCCTTTAAGGACAGGTAGCTCAAGTCACAGGTGGCAAAAACTGGCGTGGGGGAAAGGGTTTTGAGGCTCTGGTCCGCAAGGTTGGTTTTTTCCAGGTTGACCACACGCTCATTTTGCCGAAGCGCGCCGGTTAGCTGCCCATAGCCCACGTCCACTGCATAGACTTTCAAAGCCCCGTTTTTCAGCAGGCAATCGGTGAACCCGCCGGTGGACGCGCCGGCGTCCAGGCAGACTAGTCCATCTACCTTGAGTTGAAAAGTGTCCAGAGCGCCTTGGAGCTTCAATCCGCCCTTGGAGGCATAGGGCAAGACATCCTTTAAGCGGATTTCGTCTTTCTCCCGCACCAGCATGCCAGCCTTGGCTGGCTTGTCATTGACCAGGATCTTCCCGGCCATGACCAGGGCTTCTGCCTGCTTTTTATCAGGGCAGGCTCCGTTTTCTACCAACACCTGGGTCAGCGGTTTTCTCATGTGGGCTGCATCACGTCTTTAAGCAGACGCAGCACCCTTCGTTCCATGCGGGAGACCTGCATCTGGGTTAAGTTCATCTTCTTGGCGCTGGCCTGCTGGGACAATTGCTCTTGAAAGCGCAGCTTGATTAAGGCCCGCTCCTCTTTGGACAAGGTCATCAGCGCGTTGTGCAGGTCCTCACGCATCTCAAAGTCCTCAAAGCCCTTCTCCGGGCTGCCCAGGTGGTCAAACACCATCATTCCGTTCTCATCCTGGGCGTCCAGGCTGGATACCTGGGATTTTTCGCGGGAGGCGTGCACGCTGATCACCTGCTCCAGCGTCCAGCCAAGCTGCTCGGCCAGTTCAGGTACCGTGGGCTCCCGGTGCAGTTTTTGGGTCACCTGCTCCAAGACCCGGTCCATTTGCATACCCTGTTCCCGAAGGCCCCGGGGGGTGCGGACTAAGTGGGCGCGGTCCCTGATATAATTGCGCACGGTGCCGGTGATGGTAGGGGTGACGTAGGTCGTGAAACGAAGCCCACGCTTGGGGTCAAACCCTTTTAAAGCGTTGACCAGCGCCATGGCCGCCACCTGCCTCAAATCGTCCAGTTCAATGCCCCGCCCGGTAAAGCGCGCGGCAATGGCATGGCACAGTGGCAGGGCGACATTGACCGCATCGTCCAAAGCCTCCGGCGTTTGCTCCGTGGCGTAACGCATGGCTGCGTTGTGGATATCATCTGCGTTCATCACTGCGTTATGCTCCTGTTGGCAAGGACATGCGCACAGTATAAATCCCGCACTGGTCCCCTTCCAGCTTTACTTCAGTCACCAGGGTGCCGATAATCAATTGGGCAACCTCCGGGTCCATCATGTCGCAAGCCTGAGAATCCGGAGCGCGCTGCGCCTCCAGGGTAATAAAGATTTTGCCATCTTCCATCTTGCAGTTTAAAAGCACCTTTTCTACCAGGCGTGACTGGTGGGTCACCAGGTCAAAAGCTTCTTCAACTGCTGTTCTTAAGTCATCGATCACATCCATGGACAGGTTGGCCATCACACCCACCGCGCCCAAGGTTGTGCGGACCACCAAACCCCACTCAGATTTGGGAGGTACGGATAAAGTCATGCTGTTCATTTTGTTTTGTTCACCACCTTGATTTGATTGCTGGATAATACGGTCAGTAAATCCGCGCGCGCGTCCAGCGCTTCCTTCACCCACCAGTCCCGGGGGGCCAATAAGGTGAGGGCTTCTTCCTTGATGTGGAAATACACCGGAATGCTGCCGGGTTGCCGTTTTAAGAGGCGTTCACAGGCAAGCATTTGCTCACGCGCTATTTGTAAGTATAGCTTGACAGGCGCGTCCTTGGCAAGCAAGGGCTCATCCATTGAAGGCATTGGCTTTGTTTTCCTGGGAGAGGCCTCATCTGGTGTCAATTCCCGCGCGCTGTCAACGATCAGGCTGGTTGGCCGCTCCTCCTGGATGGAAAGCTTGCCGGTAAAGATAAAAGCCTTCTCCTCCACCATCAGGGAGGAAATTTTCTCCCATACGCGGGGGAAGCACAGGCATTCCACCTTGCCGGTTAAGTCCTCCAGGGTGATAAAAGCCATCAAATCACCCTTGCGAGTAGCCTTTTGCTTAATGCCCACGACCAGCCCGCCCAATTGGACTTGGCGGCCATCTTCGCTCAGCCCATGGTCCTCCCGCTCCATCAGTTCCTCAATGGCGGCGGTGGAATAGGACAATTGTTCAAGCTGCCCGGAATAGGCATCCAGGGGGTGCCCGGTGATGTAAATGCCGGTGACTTCCTTCTCCATCGCCAGGAGGACAGACAAAGGGTATTCCGGCAAATCAGGATAGCTGGCAGTTTGGCTGCCGCGCTGGTCCTCAAAAGCGATGTCAAACAGGGAGAGCTGGTTTTTGTGGTGGTTGCGCCTTGATTTGCTTTCCGCTTCCATCACCGACTCATAGACCTGCATGCACTGCACCCGGTTGCCGCCCAGGCCGTCAAAGGCCCCGGCTTTGATCAGCGCTTCCACAGCCCGCTTGCTGACATTGCTGCCATCCACGCGTGCACAAAAGTCAAAGATGTCCTTATAAGGTCCCCTTTTGTCCCGCTCTGCCACGATCTGCTGCGCCGCCTTTTCACCCAGGGATTTGATGGCGTTTAGTCCAAAGCGGATGCCCTTTTGCTCGTTTTCAGCGTCCACCGTAAACTTTACATAGGACTGGTTGATTTTGGGGGGCAGGACAGGGATCTTGTTTTTCCGGCAGTACTGGATATACCCGGCTACCTTGCCCGTGGCGCCCAGATAGGAGTTGATGAGGGC
>CAYOOZ010000017.1:15980-21164 GCA_964405705.1 uncultured Christensenella sp. | reverse complement strand
TCACGCGCGATCCGCGCATGAAGGAGCGCAAGAAGTACGGCCTCAAGGGCGCCCGCCGTGCCCCGCAGTTCTCCAAGCGCTAATCAACCCGACACAAACACAAAACCGGAGCCAAAAGGTTCCGGTTTTTTAATGCCAATGGATTAGATTAAGGTCTCCTCCCCTGTCTTTAAGTCAATCAGGGCAGCCCTCTCCCAGAGGCAGCGCAGGCGGCCATCGGACACATCCTTGTGGTGGTGGCCAAAGTACCATTTGCCAAAGAGGGCGGGCTTTGAATAGACGCGGTTGAGCGCAAAGCCCGGGTGGACGCGGCTTGCGTTCTCAATCCCCAGGTGTTGATAATAGGATTCTGGCGGCGGCTTTAGGGGAAAGCCAAAGCGCGCGCTGACCCAGTCCCTGGGGCCGTCATGGCTGATGACAAAATCCGCATAACCGCTTTTCTCAAGCCTGTGAATGGCGTTGTCTGCCTCCTTGAGGCTCAGCAGTTCCTCCTCATAGAGGTTGAAACCAGGGGTGCGGAAATAAAAATCAATGGACAATCCGCCAGGATAAAACCAGAGCCGCCGGCCTCCCAGGGTGGCGATCTGACCGGGCAAGGGCGCGAACACCCGGCCGCCCAGGTCATAGCCCAGGCAATTGTGCCGCCTGATTAAAGGCTGTTCCTTTACCCAGGAGTAGTTTTCATGGTTGCCCAGGCAGACCAAGACCGCAAAAGGAAGGGAGCGCCAAAACAGCAGGGCCTCGTCCTCTTCCCCGCCCCAGGCCGCGCCCCAGTCCCCGCAGTGGATAAGGGCATCCCGTTTGCTCAGTTTGGCCAATTCCAAAAACTGGGGCACCTTGTGCAGGTGCAGGTCATTGTGTGTGTCGCCAATGATCAGGATTTTCATAGGATGGGCTTACAGGTCTTCTTCCAGGATGAGGCGGCACTCCTCCAATTTGGCCTTTTCAGCAGGCGGAAGATCCGGAATCTGGGGGTCCAGCTCCTTTAGGGCATTGACCACAATCTCACTCACCAAGTAGCGGGCAAACCACTTGTTATCCGCCGGCACCACAAACCAGGGGGAATCCTTGGTGGCAGTGTGCTCCAGCATCTGCTCATAAGCGCCCATGTATTCCTCCCAGAACTTGCGCTCCTGGATGTCACCGGCTGAGAACTTCCAGTTCTTCTCCGGCTGGTTGATGCGGTCCAAGAGCCGCTCGCGCTGCTCGTCCTTTGAGACATGGAGGAAGATCTTGACAATTTTGGTGCCATTTTCCGTCAGGTGGCGCTCAAAATCCCGGATCTGGCGGAAGCGGGTGTCCCAGATGCCCTCCGTGACCAGGTTTTGCGGCAACTGGGAGCTTTTGACCAGGTCATGCACGCGGGTGACCAAGACATCCTCATAATGGGAGCGGTTGAAGATACCAATTTCACCGCGCCGGGGCAACGCCTTGTTGATGCGCCAGAGGTAGTCGTGGTCATTTTCCTCGCTGGAGGGCACCTTGAAGCTGACCACCTGGGTGCCCTGGGGGTTGAGCCCGCTCATCACATGGCGGATGATGCCATCCTTGCCAGCGGCGTCCATGGCCTGCAGGACAATGAGGAGGGCATGGCGGTTTTCCGCGTAGAGCTTTTCCTGCAAGTCCGCCATCTGCTCGATGTTTTGCGGCATGAGCTTGGTTTTGGCCTTGTCCTTGTCCGCTCCTTTGTCAGCGCGGGTGGAATAATGATTCAGATTAATCTTGTCCTGGCCGTTGACCTGATATTTTGTAATGTCCATGAAAACCTCCAAATAAAAACTAAAAGTATTATACACAAAAACGGACCACCTTGACGCGGCCCGCTGACAGAAACGCTGATTATTTGACCGGCTTTAAGGCCTCGCTCAAACCGGCCGCCTTCAAGGCCGGCATGATAGCAGTATAGAGCAGGGGGGCCACGATAACGGCAAACAGGCCGTTGATGGCAGAGGAGGTCAGTTGGCCCACCAGGGCAGCTGGAATGGTTTCCACCGGCACCGGAACAACCCAGCGCATCTGGACATAGCTTTTGCCCATGTACAGCGCGATATAGGTTAAAACGCCCAATAAGGAGCCGATGACCAGGTCGGACATTCCAGGGGCCCTGCCCTTGCGGCGGTTGACATACAGTCCCGCGACCAGGGTCATGGTGCCCTTGGTTAAGAAGGTGAGCCAGGACTCCGCGGCATAGGCCGGAAAGGTCAGGTCAAAAAGCGCTGAGCCCAGGCCCGCGATAATCCCGCCCCGCAAGCCGCCAAAGAGCATGCCGGCCAATATACAAACAGCATTGGCCACATGCAGGCGGGAGAAGGCGGTGGGGATGCTGATATAGTTGGACACCATGACCAGGGCGACCATCACCCCAGCCAGGGCCAGGCTGACCGTGGACAGCCGATTGTTGGTTTTCATGGCAACCTCCTTGACAAACACTGGGTTTCGCCTATGATGGTAGCAGAAACTGGTACTTTGTAAAATACCAGTTATGAAAGAATATTAAATACCAGAGGTATGTTGTGAAAGAATTGTCCATCTTGCTGGACCCGCAAAGCCCGCTGCCCCTGTATGAGCAGCTTTACCGCGCGCTCTCCCGCGACATCCTGGCAGGCAGGTTGCCTGGCGGCACCAAACTGCCCTCCAGGCGGGCGATGAGCGCATTTTTACAGGTGAGCGAGCAGACGGTGAACAATGCCTTGGACCTGCTTAAGTCCGAGGGCTTTCTACGGGCGGAAGGCCGGCGGGGTTTTTTTGTTGAAAGCCTGCTTCCCCTCCCTTTTGCCCCGGCCCTCAAAACGAGCCACCAAAAGGAGATAACAGCCCGGCCCGCCTATGATTTTTCACCCCAGTCCACGGACATCAGCCTTTTCCCTTACAAGGTTTTCAGCCGCTTAATCAGGGAAAGCGTCCTTTATTATCCAGAATTGATGAACAGGGGCAAGCCCAAGGGCGAGGACAGCCTAAGGGCTGCCTTGAGCCAGTTTTTGTACCAGTACAGGGGCGTTGTCAATGAAAAAAAGAACATCATCATCGCCTCTGGCGTGGACCAACTGATGGAGGTAATCGCGGCTATCTTCCCTTCCCCCCTGCGCGTGGCCTATGAGGACCCGGGCTATCAGGAGGTTGCGCGGGTCTTTGCCCGGTTTGGGCATGAGGCCATCCCCCTGCCACTGGACGAGTCCGGCCTTTGCGTCAAAGCCCTGGATGATTCCGGGGCGCAGATGGTCTACCTGACCCCCTCCCATCAGTTCCCCACCGGCATCAGCATGCCGGCCAAGAGGAAGGCGGAGATTTTACACTGGGCCGCGCAAAAGGAGGACAGGTACATCATCGAGGACGACTATGACTCCGAATACCGCTATGCCACCCGTCCCCTCCCTGCACTGTCCAGCCTGGACGCCAAGGGCAAGGTGATCTATTTAAGCACCTTCTCCCGCTCCTTGGCCCCGGGCCTGCGCATCGCCTACATGGCCCTGCCGGGAGAACTGCTTTTGCGCTATGAGGTTTTGGGCCTGCGCGCTGGGGAGACTGTCTCCCGCTATGAGCAGCAGGCCATGGCCCTGCTCCTTTCTGAGGACCACTACACAAGGCATCTGCGCAAAGCCGGCAAGGTCTATCAAAAGAGGGTTAAGACGCTGTGCGCTAAATTATCCCAGATCAAAGGCGCGTATCTGCAAGGTCAGGAAGCCGGGCTACACTTCCTTTTTGGCATTGAGGGGAAAAGCGAGGAGGAGTTGATTTTGCAAGCAGCAAAGGCCAACATTCCCCTTGTTGGCTTAAAAAGTTTTGCCAGGGAGGCAAGAACCGCCCCGGCCCTGGTGATGGGCTATGGCGGGCTATTAGACGATGAAATTGACCAGGCAGTAGCAGCCTTAAAAGAAGCTTGGCTAATCAAACATTGACCCAAAATGCATAAACCAGTTAAAATGCCCCCATGGAGGAGAATATGCAGCACAGAATCTTAATTGAAGGCCCCCTGCACCAGACCAACGGGCTCTTAAGCGAGACCGGATACGCCACCAACCTGATGAAAACCTATGATAGGTCGCGCATCAAGGCACCCACATGGCGCATCAAGGAATGGGACTATTACTTAATCACAAGTGAGGACTATGCCCTGGCGCTGACCATTGCCGACAACGGCTACATGGGCTTGGACAGCGTGAGCCTGATAGATTTTAAGACGAAAAGGCAGATCACAAAAAGCGGCCTCTCCCTCTTCCCCATGGGCAAGCGCGGGTTGCCGAGAACCTCCCAGTCTGGAACCAGCCGGGCTGTTGGCAAGGGCTATGAGATTAACTTTGTGGTGAGCGGGGATCAGCGGCAAATCTACGGGCATTATTATGATTTCGCGGGCGAGGGCAGCCAGTTTTTATTTGACGTGACGCTATCAAACCCGCCAATGGACAGCATGGTGATCATCACGCCCTTTGAGAAAAAGCCCAGGCATTTTTACTACAACCAGAAAATCAACTGCCTGCCAGCCTCCGGCCACCTGATTTTGGACAAGGAGGACATCTATTTTTCTCCCTCAACCGCTTTTGCGGTTTTGGATTGGGGACGGGGTGTGTGGCCCTACAACAACACCTGGTACTGGGGCTCCCTCTCAGGCGTTCTATTGGGCAAGCCCTTGGGGCTTAACCTTGGCCATGGCTTTGGCGACACCAGCCTGGCCACAGAAAACATGGTGATCTATGGGGGTTTATCCAGCAAGTTGGGTCAGGTTCATTTTGAAGTCCCCAAGGTTGATGGCCGGGATGATTATCTGAGCCCCTGGGAGGTGAAGGACGACATGAACCGCTTAAACCTCACCTTTGAGCCGATCTTGGACCGGGCCGCAAATCTCAACGCCCTGCTCTTGTCCTCCAACCAGCACCAGGTCTTTGGCCGGTTTTTTGGCACGGTGGTTTTGGACAGCGGGGAGACGCTGAATTTGCCCGGGATGATCGGATTCTTGGAAAAAGTTTCCAATAGGTGGTGAACCGCGCATGAAATACGCGCCTTTGCGCGTTAAATGTCTGAAAGTGGAGAGGACTTTGATTTTTGGCGCTGGCGTTCCAGTTTTGAGAACTGGCAACCGCAATAGTCCTGCCGATAAAGGTCTTTTTCCCGGCTTAGGACAATGGAGCGCTGGTAGCCGCCCTGCTTTTTAAAATCGCCCAACTTTAAATAGCGCCCTGCGTCGAACGC
>CAYOOZ010000017.1:13023-15970 GCA_964405705.1 uncultured Christensenella sp. | reverse complement strand
TACATCTCCACAAAGTCCGCGCCGTTCACGGCAAAAAAGGGCACCCCGGCCTCCTCCCCCGCTTTTAGGCCAATCTCATTGAGCAAGGCCGCGTTCTTCATCGGGGAGATGGTCAATGTGGTAGTGAAAAAGGCGCAGTTAAAGTCCCTGGCCGCCTTCGCAGAGCGGGACAAGCGCAGAAGAAAGCAGATGGCGCACCGGGAACCGCCCTCACGCTCCCCTTCATGGCCCAAGACTGCATCCTCATAGACCTTGGGGTCATAGGGGACAACCACCACCTCGCTTGCCCAGCCCGTTTCATGAGCCAGGCGCTTTGCCTCCATTGCCCGGCGGTCAAACTCCGCCCCGGTATCCAGGTTGGGATTATCAAAGTAAAGGATGATGTCAAAGGATTGGCTGAGGCGTTCTAAAACAGCGCTGGAACACGGAGCGCAGCACACATGCAGGAGCAGCCGCGGCTTCTCCCCTGCAACAGGCAGAGCGGCGATTGCCTCTTCCATCAAGCGGTCGAAATTTTGTTTTTGAAGCAAGCTGGCCCCCTCCTTTTGTCCCATTGTAGCACAGTGATTGATGAAAGTCCCAAACGGTTATATTCACATTGGACGATGCTGATTAATCCAGAGGAAGGAAGACAAACATGAAAAGAGCGTCCCAACAACTGATTTCATTCGCCCTGGCCCTTTTGCTCTTGCTGGGCATCACCGCGTCGGCACTGGGCGATGGCGAAGCGCTGGTGGGCGAGGTGACGGTTATCAACCGCACCAGCGTCAACATCCGCTCCGGCGGCAGCACGGAATACCCGATTGTCGCCATCGGGCAGCCAGGCGAGCTGTTTTACACCACAGGGCAGGTGGAGACAGGCTGGTATGAAATCCTGCTGCCAGGCGGCGGCTATGGCTATATCAGCAACAACCTGGTGTATTTCTACCCCTACACCAACACCAACAACCCCCGGCCCACCACAACCACCATTCCGGTTTATTACACCAATGCCCAGGGCCAGACAGTGAAAACGGTGTATGCCACGGTGAGCCCCGGGCAAAACGTGGTGAACGCGGATGACACACAGATGCCTGGCTATCGCTTATTAAGCGCCCGCAGCGCTTATGTGTCCGTGGACAATTCCCTAAGGGCCACCCCCTCCGCGGTTTATTTCCGCTATGAGTTGACCACCACCCAGCCGCCCCAGGGCGTTTCCGCCCTGGTCAATGTGTATTACAAGGATGTGTACAACAACATCCTGGCCACGGACTACATAACCCTGCCCCAGGGGGCCAACCTGGTCAAGGCCAACACCGCCAAGGTGCCTCAGGGGTACTACCTCTCAGGCTCTACGGACGCGGTGGTCATTGTGGGCGCAAGCGGCGTTGCCAACCCCAACCAGGTCAACTTTACCGTAACAAGGAACGTCCAGCAGCCCCAGCAACCCAGCGGATTCACCGTGCCGGTGAGCTACCGGGATGAGACCGGCAAGGTGCTCTTTAGCACCTACCACAGCGTGAGCGCGGGGTACACCACGGTCATGGCCAATGATACCTTGGTGCCCCAAGGCTATACCCTGACCTCCGCCAACAACGTGATTGTCTATACCTCCGCCCAGGGCGTGACCTTCCCCTCCACAGTGGTCTTTACCTACAAGGCAGCCCTTCAGGCCAACATCCAGATCATCTACAAGGACAATTACGGCACCATCTTCTACAACGAAATCCTGCCCCTCTCCCCCGGCACGCACACCATTACCTCCTACTCAACCAGGGTGCCCGCGGGCTATCAGCTCCAGGGCAGCCGCACCCAGAGCGTGACGGTATACAACAACGGCACGGTCTCCCAAAACCCTGTGGTGTTTATCTACGCCTTGCCGGTGAAGGTGAGCGTGCCGGTGATTTATCAGGACAAGAACGGCAGCCTGCTCCACTCTGAGACGGTAACCTTAAACGAGGGCACCACCACCGTGCGCGCCAATGACGCCAGGGTGGCCAAGAGCTATGTGCTGCAAAGCAGCCGCAATGTGGACGTGACGGTGTACAGCAACGGCACCTTCAGCCCCCAGCGCGTGGTCTTCACCTATGAGCAGCCGGTGAGCGCCTTTGTGGACATCCTGTACAAGGCGCCAAACGGGGCCCTGCTCTACTCCGAATCCCGCAGCTTCCCCCAGGGCAGCCACACAGTGACAGCCGATGACGCCAGGGCACCCCGCAGCTATGAGCTGCAAAGCGCCAGGAATGTGAAATTGACGGTGGACGCCTATGGGCGCGCTAACCCCAACACCATCACCTTTACCTATGGGCCCAAGGGGCCGCCGGTGACGGTGAATGTCCCCGTTCTGTACAAGGATCAAAACGGCACGGTCTTAAAGCAGTTGAGCGTGTCCGTTTCCTCAGATGCCCCGGTTGAGGTGCGCGCCTATTCCAGCCACGTGCCAAACGGCTATGTCTTGATCTCTGACAGCCCGGTGACCGTGGTGGTGGCCTCAAACGGCACATCCAACCCCGCCCAGGTGGTCTTCACCTGGCAAAACCCCAAGGCGGGCGGCACTGTCAAAACCCTGCCGCGCTACCAGACCTTCTCCTTAAAAGGCGCCACCTACCCGGTCTACTCGGGGCCTGGCAGCGGCTATTACCGGGCCAACAGCGGCAAGGCTTCCGTCTCCGGCGGTAACCTGCGCGTTTGGGGCAAGATTGGCAACTGGGCCATGATTGGCTATGGCTTGACCAACAACCTCTACCGGATTGGCTACATCTCCACCAAGGCGCTCCCCAGCAGCCTGTCCGTGCCAGACCTCTTCCTGGGTAACCAGCAGGTCAAGACCAGGAAGGCAACCCCCCTGTATGATGACCCAATCATCCAGCCGATCAAGATTTTTGACATCAAGTCTGGCACCACGGTGACCCTCTTGGGCTACCTGGATGACCGCTGGGCCTACATTGAAACCACCTACGAAGACCAG
>CAYOOZ010000017.1:6076-13013 GCA_964405705.1 uncultured Christensenella sp. | reverse complement strand
AAGAAATAATCGATCCCTTCTGGCCCCGGGCGTTTGCCCGGGGCCTTTTGCATGGAAGATGTGCAAAAGTTGAAATGGAGCCACCAGCATTTGCAAAGCCGGGCTTTCAAGGGTAGAATCAAGGTATAACAACACAAAAAGGGACGAAAAATGAAGCTGAAAAACAAAAACAACGGCAATGAAGAAAACAAGGCGCTGACCCTGATGATTTTTGGGGCGACGGGCGATTTGACACAAAGAAAGCTGCTGCCAGCGCTCTACCACTTGATGGCGGAAAACCAATTGCCACAGGAAACCCAGGTGATTGCCATTGGCCGGCGGGCTTTGAGCGAGGAGGACTACCGTTTTTCCGCCCGGGAGGCCATCGCGGAGCACTCCAGAACCGGGGTGGATGAAGGGCAGCTGGATCGTTTTCTAAATAAACTCAGCTACCAGAAAATGGAGTTCATCAAGGAGCCGGACAGCTACCAGGGCTTTAAAAAGCACTTAGAGGAGCTGGAAAAGAGCTATACCCTGCCGCCAGTCCGGCTGTTCTTCCTGGCTGTCGCGCCGGAGTTTTTTGGCGTAATTGTCAGCCACTTGAAAGCCAATAAGTTAGCCCAGCGTCGCAACCCTGACCACCGGGTGATGATCGAAAAGCCCTTTGGGCAGGATCTGGCCAGCGCCAGGGCCTTAAACGCCACCATCTCAGAGGCCTTGGATGAGCGCCAGGTCTACCGCATTGACCACTACCTGGGCAAGGAGATGATCCGCAACATCCTGGCCGTGCGTTTTGGCAACTCCCTGTTTGAGCCGCTTTGGAACCACAACTACATCGACAACATCCAGATTACCGCGGCTGAAACCCTGGGGGTGGAGGGCAGGGGCGCCTATTATGAGCAGGCTGGGATCTTAAAGGATATGCTGCAAAACCACCTTTTGCAGATGTTAGCCTTGATCACCATGGAGCCGCCAGCGGACCTGATGCCAGAATCCATCCGGGATGAAAAGGTCAAGGCGTTGCGCGCTTTGCGGCGCTATGAGAACGAAAGCGCCTGTGAGGGCATTGCCCTTGGCCAGTATGGGCGGGGACAAATCAAGGGCGAAGAGGTCCCGGGCTACCGGGAGGAAAAGGATGTGGCCCCTGACTCCGTGACCCCCACCTTCATCGCGCTAAAGGCCAGCGTGGACAACTTCCGCTGGGGCGGGGTGCCCATTTACATCAGGGCTGGTAAGCGCATGAATAAGCGCAGCACCCAGATTGTGGTGGAGTTTAAGCGCCTGCCCGGCATCAACTACTACCAGGAGTTCAAAAACCAGCCGCCCAACCTGCTGGTCATTGAGGTGCAGCCCACAGAGGGCATGCACTTCCAGATTAACGCAAAAAGGCCTGGCAATGACTTTGTGGTGGACCAGGTGGAGATGAACTATGCCCAGTCCAGCCGTTTTCAGGGCAACGTGCCGGAGGCCTATGAGCAGCTGATTTTGGAGGCCTTCAGGGCCAACTCCTCCCTGTTCACCAGGTGGGATGAACTGGAGCAGTCCTGGCAGTTTGTGGAGAGCATTGAAAACAACTGCAAGCCCGACAGCGACAGCTATCCAACTTACCCTTCCGGCTCCCAGGGGCCCCTGCGGGCAGAATTGCTGCTGACTTCAAACGGGCGCGCCTGGCATGAGATTGACTTGAGCGCCAATAAGCCAACCAAAGGTGGAGAAAACGAATGAAAATTACCGATATTTCGATGCTGATTCATGACACCATGCCTACCTATAAGGGCCGGGAAAATAAAAGGCCAAAGCTGATCACAGAGGCTGCCCTGCCAAAGGACAGCGTGAACGAATCCGCCATCCGGATGAACCTGCATACCGGCACCCATATGGACACGCCCCTGCACATGAAAAACGGCGGGTGGACGATGGAGGACATGCCGCTTGAGCGGCTCATCACCCCCTGTGTGGTGCTGGATTTGACCAAGGTTGCAGACTGCGTTACAGAGGATGACCTGAAGGACCAGGACATCAAAGCCGGGGACTTTGTTTTAATCAAGACCCAAAACTCCTATGGTTTGGTGGGCAGCCCGGAATTCATCTATATCCGTCAGGATGCCGCCAAATATCTAGTCAAGAAGGGCATCAAAGGCATTGGCACGGATGCCCTGGGCGTTGAGCGGGACCAGCCCGGCCACCTCACCCACCTGGCCTTCATGGATAATGATGTGCTGATTTTGGAAGGCCTGGACCTGAAGAACGCGCAGGCTGGACGGCAAATCCTCATCGTGCTGCCGCTTCATATCAAGGGCGCTGAAGGCGCGCCAGCCCGCGCGGTGCTGGTAGACGAGCTTAGCTTATAAGGGAGGACCCTATGCAAATCAGGTTCAATGACAGCTGGCAGTTTTCCCTGGGCGAGGCGGACAAGATGCGGCCGGTGGCCCTCCCCCATGACTGGCTGATTGACGACCCCAAAAACTGGTATCAATCCAATGTGGGCTGGTATCAAAGACAGTTGGACGCCAGCTTCCTCATGCCGGGGCAAAGGGCATATTTGCGCTTTGACGGGGTGTACATGAATTCCACCCTTTATGTCAATTCGCGCAAGGTGGGCGAGTGGAAGAACGGCTTTACCGCCTTTGAGCATGACATCACGGATTATTTAAGCACGGACAAGGACAACACGCTTCTGCTCAAGGTGGACGCGCGCTTTCCCAGCGTGCGCTGGTATTCCGGGGCGGGCATCTATAGGGATGTCACCCTGGTGGTCAAAAACGCCTGCCATTTTGTAAGGGACGGCATAACGATTACCACCTTTCTGGATGAGGAAGGGCAATGGCAATATGAAGCGAGCCAAGAGGTGGAAGGGGGCGAGGGGCAGGTTCATATCACCCATGAAATCGTGGAGCAGGGCGAGCGCCTCCCCTGGTCGCCAGAGGCGCCCCATCTGTACACCCTGCGCTCCACACTCATCCAAAACGGACAGGTGGTGGATGTGGAGGACACCCGCTTTGGCTTTCGGCACCTGCGCTTTGACCCTGATGAAGGATTTTTTATCAATGGCGCAAAGACCAAGCTAAACGGCGTCTGCCTGCACCAGGAGTTTGCCATCATTGGGGCCGCCGTCCACAGGGACTTTATTGCCCGGCAGTTCCTGGCCTTAAAGCGCATGGGGGTGAATGCCGTGCGCACCGCGCACAACGCGCCTAGCCGTGTTTTTATGGACCTGTGCGAGGAAATGGGTCTGCTTGTTGTGAGTGAGTTTTCTGATGTCTGGCAGATTAACAAAACGGACAATGACTATGCGCGGTATTTTGACGCCTGGCATGAAAGGGATGTGGCCAGCTGGGTGAGGCGGGACCGCAACAGCCCCAGCCTCATCATGTGGAGCTTGGGCAACGAAATCCCGGACACCAACGCGGATGTGGAAAAGGGCAGCGCGCTGGTCAAACACCTGTATGACCTGGTCAAATCCCATGATGAAAAGGGCCAGGCCCTGCCCACCCTGGGCTCCAACTATATGGCCTGGGAGAACACGCAACAAGCGGTGCGGTCGCTTAAGGCCGTAGGCTATAATTACGCAGAGTTCCTCTATCAAAAACACCATTTGGAAAACCCAGACTGGGTGATTTATGGCTCTGAAACCTGCTCCACCGTGCAAAGCCGGGGAATCTACCACTTTCCCTTGTCCCAGCCCACCTTAGCCGAGGATGATTTGCAGGTATCCTCCCTGGGCAACAGCACCACCTCCTGGGGTACCAAGAGCATTGACCACTGCATCAAGGACGACAGGGACACCCCCTTTTCCATCGGCCAATTTGTCTGGTCCGGCCAGGACTATTTAGGGGAACCCACGCCCTATCAGACCAAGAACTCCTATTTTGGCATGCTGGACACCGCGGGATTTGAAAAGGATGCCTTTTATCTCTTCCAATCCGCATGGACAAATGGGGAGACCAAGCCCATGGTGCACCTCTTCCCCCACTGGGATTTTTCACCGGGGCAGATGATCGACCTGCGCGTTTGCACCAACCAGCGCCAAGTCAAGCTTTTCTTCAACGACGCGCTGGT
The DNA here is from genome assembly GCA_964405705.1 of uncultured Christensenella sp. Taxonomy (GTDB): domain Bacteria; phylum Bacillota; class Clostridia; order Christensenellales; family Aristaeellaceae; genus UBA6115. The sequence continues at coordinate 8,975 of CAYOOZ010000017.1, read as the reverse complement.
GGGAGAGGCAAAAATGGAAGGGGAAATCACCAGGAACTGGCAACTCCCCTATGAGCCGGGCATCATCAAGGCCGAGGCCTATGACGAGAACGGAGTATTAACCGCCACCTGTATTCGGGAAAGCTTCCATGACACGGCGCAGCTGGCCCTGTCCTATGAGCACCTGGATGAATTGACCTTTGTGAGCATCCAGGCGCTGGACGACAAGGGGCGGCCGGTGGAGAACGCCAATGACCTGGTTTTGGTACACGTTTCTGGTGGCAAGCTCCTGGGCTTGGACAATGGGGATGCCAGCGACTACACCCCCTACCAGACGCCAGAGCGCAGGCTCTTTTCCGGCAAGCTGCTGGCAGTGGTCAAGCGCGCGCCCGGTGAGGAGCTTGAGGTTTTGGCCACCCTGGCGCGGGAAAACAAGGCCATCCGCAAGATTGAGCTGGTTTCCTCAGGCGATCTCATCACCGCCACCTGCTTGCCCCGGGACGCCAAGCCCCAGCCCTTGCACTGGCGGCTGACCAATCAAGCGGGCGTTGACAGCAAGCTGGCAAAGTTCGAAGTAAGCGCTGATTTGCAGTCCATCCGCATGAAGCCCATCTCCAATGGGGCGGTCTTTGTGCGCTGCGGGGTCAACAATGACAAGCCCCACCTGGATTTTTACGCGCAAATTCAATATGACATCAGGGGATTTGGTAGCGCAACCATCAACCCCTATGAGGAAGTTTCCAGCAGCCTGTATACCAAAAGCAATGTGCAATTGGAAAGCGGGGCGGAGCGCGGCATCGCGACGCCGCGCCTTTTGCGCTCTGTCATCACCTATGAGAACCTGGATTTTGGGGACAAGGGGTCAGACGAGATGAGCATGTTCCTCTTTGTGATGGATCTTGACCCCTTTGCGGTCAAGGTCTATGAGGGCGTGCCTGAGGAAGGCGGACAGCTCCTGGCCCAAAAAACCTATGACCTGGGGTCTGAATGGATGGTTTACAAGGAGTTTCGCATCCAGCTTTCAAAAAGGATGCAAGGCGTGTCTTGCCTCAGCCTGGTGTTTGAGCGCAAAGTTCACCTGCGAGGGTTTGTCTTTCACAACGAGGCGGACGCCACCAAGTGGGTCAAGGCCTCCTTCAAGTCTGAGCTGTATGGGGATAACTATACCCTGACAGAGGACAGCATCACGGGCATTGGCAACAACACCACCGTCGGATTCACCGGTTTGAGGCTGCCAGAGAGCGCCTCCAAAATCGAAATCCGCTATGACAGCGACAACCAGGACAACCCGGCCCAGCTGCAAATCAACCACGACAAGGGGCAGACGCGCCTGGCCTTGAACCTAAAAGGCCCCACAAAGGGGAACACCCAAGTCTTTGAGCTGCCGGAAAGCATTTTTGGAGCCATAAATCTGCGCCTGATCTTCCTGCCCGGCTGCAAGCTGGACCTGCACGCCTTTCGCTTCCTGAGCGAATAAAATACTACTATAACCATCAAAAAAGGCTTCGCAGGGAAGCCTTTTTAAGCAATCGTTTACCGCAGCAAGATCTTGGAGGTGGACGGCGGATAGCCCTTGTACTTTTTAAAGACCTTGCTGAAGTGGTAGATGTCTGAAAAGCCAAAGCGGCTGGCCGCCTGGGAGACGGTGAGGCCCTCATAGACAATGGCATCCTCTGCCAGGTTGACCCGGATGCTGGTGATGAAGCGGCTGACCGTTTTTCCGGTATGCTTCATGGTCAGTTTATTGAGGTAGCCTGGATGAACGCCAACCGCTTTGCCAATTTCCGCCGCGGAGATATGGCGGGAGATGTTTTCCATCACATAAGCGGCCGCCGCGTGCACGCGTGGATCGCTGCCCGCGCCCTGGACATTGCCGGTGTTTAGGAGCACCTGGGTAAACACCTCCATCAGGAGCGCCGTGGTTTGCATCTTCATGATGGGCTCGCGCAGGGCAAAGTATTGCTTGATGCGCTCCAAGAGGTGATCAATCTTGGGGTCATAGCTCAAATGGCTCAGGGCAGGCAGGGGCAGGGTGGTGGGCTGAAAATCAGACCCGATCAGGTGCATGTTAAAGGCAAAGAGCTGCATGGGATCCTTGGTGCTGGTGGAAGCCTCCCGTAAGGAACCGGGCTTGATGTAGATAAGATCCCCGCCGGTGACAGGATAGGCTACATCATCCACCCTGTACTCCCCCTTGCCCGACACAATGAAGGTCAGGTCATGGAAGTCCAGCTGTTCTTTTGGCAGATGCCATTCCGGCGTGCAGTGCCGGTGGATAAAATAGGTGATCCGGGGCAGAAAACAGAGGTCCTTTTCCTGGTTGTTTTTCATCATTCTTTCCCTACTTCTATTGTGAGGACAGCGCTGCCCGTTAAAGCAAGGCTGCGTTTGTCCGGTTGATAACCTGAAATGAAGAGCGTGCTCCTGCCTTCATGAATTTGGCTTTGGCCCAGTTCATCTACCAGCGTAAAGGATCGGGGATTTAAGGCTACGTTCACCCTTTTTGTCTCGCCGGGGTTTAGCTGAACGCGCTGAAAGCCGCAGAGGACAGGGTTTAAGGGCGCTAAGGGATGGTGGTTTTTCACATAGACCTGAACCACCTCATCCCCCGCCATCGCGCCGGTGTTGGTGACTTCAACAGACAAGGTTTCGCCCGCGTAGTCCGCCTTGCCATAGGCGAAGGTGGTGTAGGAGAGGCCATAGCCAAAGGGATAAAGCGCTTCCCCCGTGAAATAGCGATAGGTGCGGTTTTGCATGCTGTAGTCGGTGAAAGCGGGCAAATCCTCCACATCCTGATAGAAGGTGACCGGCAAGCGCCCGGAAGGGGAAGCCTTGCCAAAGAGCAAGTCCGCCAGCGCCCGGCCGCCTGCTTGGCCTGGATAGCCCGTCCACAGGATGGCGTTCCCCTCTGCTACCCGAA
>CAYOOZ010000017.1:3364-6066 GCA_964405705.1 uncultured Christensenella sp. | reverse complement strand
GCGCTTCCAGAGGACAGCACCAGGATGACAGGCTTGCCGGTGTCCAAGACCGCTTTGAGCAATCGGCGCTGAACAGCGGGCAGCTCCAGATCCAGCTTATCCCCAGAGGCATCGGCATTGCCAGTGTCCCCCTGCTCCCCTTCTATGGAGGCGTCCAAGCCCAAACATAAAACGGCTACATCGGCGTGTTTCGTGCATGCCACTGCCTCTGAAATGCGATTGTCCACCTCGGTGATGGGGCTGTCCCTGTCCTCAAACAGGCGGCTGCCCAGGGCATAGAACAATCGGATCTCCTCACCGCAGGCGGCCTTTAAGCCCTCCAGGAAGGTAACATAGCGGGAAGAGGTGCCGGCATAATTGCCCTCCAGGGCCAATTGGCTGTCTGCGTTGGGGCCAATGACCGCAATGGATTTTAGCTTGCTTTTATCAAGCGGCAGGAGGCCGTCGTTCTTAAGCAGGGTGATGGAGGACAGGGCGGCCTTGTAGGCCATCTCATTGTGCTCCTTTGTGTCATTGGACAAAAGGTTGATGCTGTTGTACGCACAATTTTCATCCATCATCCCCAAGCGGTAGCGCGTGGCCATCAGCCGCTCACAGGCTGTTGTAATCTGTTCCTCCGTGACCAAGCCCTCCTGCACAGCTGATAAGAGGTGCAAATAGGTGTTGCCACAGTTGAGGTCACAGCCGTTTTGGATGGCCAGGGCCGCGCTTTCCGTTGCGGTATCCGTAATCTTATGGAAGTTATGGAAATCGCTGATGGCCCAGCAGTCACTGACCACATGGCCCAAAAAACCCCATTGCCCGCGCAATATATCCACCAGCAGGGTCTTGCTGCCACAGGCCGGCTCACCATTGACCCTGTTGTAGGCGCCCATGACCGCTTCCACATCCGCTTCCTTTACCAGGGCTTCAAAGGCGGGCAAATAGGTCTCCCACAAATCCTTTTGATTGACCACCGCGTCAAACTCATGGCGCAGAGCCTCTGGGCCGGAATGCACAGCAAAATGCTTGGCGCAGGCGGCGGAGGTTAAGTACTCCCCCTCTCCCTGGAGGCCTTTGACAAAGGCGATGCCAAGCTTTGTGGTCAGGTAGGGGTCTTCCCCATAGGTTTCATGCCCGCGCCCCCAGCGCGGATCCCGGAAGATATTGATGTTGGGCGACCAGAAGGTGAGGCCCTTGTAGATACCGCGATCAGATAGCGCTGCGGCCTCGTTATACTTTGCCCGGCCTTCCAGGGCGATGGTTTGCGCAATCTCATAGAGAAAATCCGGGTCAAACATCGCTGATAAGCCGATGGCCTGCGGGAAAACCGTGGCAGTGCCGGCACGGGCTACGCCGTGCAAAGCCTCTGACCACCAGTTGTATTCCGGCAGGTTCAGCCGCTTGATGGCAGGCGCGTTATAGCGAAGCTGGGAAGCCTTTTCCTCCAGGGTCATCTGTGCAACCAGTTCTTTGGCTAACTTCTGGGCAGTCCTTCTATCCACGTCAATATCCTTTCCAGACATTTCGATGATCATCTTATAAAAACTGCTCTGCCTCTCGCATTGGCACTAACGTATCACAGAATTTCAGACCTGTCTATGTCAGAAAAATGAGATTTTGTGCAAATTAAGCAGGTTTTCCCACATTTTCAGCGATGATGGGATAGGTTATTTGTGATAAATGGTCAAATCATGAAATTTTATTAACATTTATTAAGAATTTGTTAATTTTTAAGGACAAAACAAAGGCAGCCGCAGCTGCCCTTTTGGTGATGTCTATTTATATTTAGTCGAGGATGCCCTGGATGTCCGCCTTCTTCATCATCAGGGGGCGGTGGTAGGGCGTCTTCATCTCCAGCCAGCCGCCCTGTTTGACGCTGGTTTCAAAGCCGGTCAAAATCTCCAGCACATGGTGGAGCTGCTGCATGCCCGCGCGGACCTCACGGCCGGACTGCAAAGCCTTGGCCATATCGGCCAGGCCCAAGCCCCTTGAGTTCTCCTGATAGTCAAAAAGGAGGGGCAGTTCATCAAACTTCTTGGTCTCCGGCCGGAAAATTTGGATGGGACCGTTGAAATAATTGGGATCCGGCAAAATCAAGGTGCCCTCTGAGCCATAGATTTCAAGGCGGGCCTGGGTGGGGTAGTAGACATCAAAGGTGGTGAAGATGGTGCCAATGGCGCCGGACTCAAACTGCAGGGTGCCAGCGACATAGGTATCCGTGTTGACGTCAACGCGCGTGCCCGCGTGCGGCTGGCTGGTGATGAGGCGCTCCTTAAAGGTTCGCTTCCCAGCGCACACCAAGCGGGAGACCGGGCCTAAGAGGCTGACCAGGGCGGTGATGTAGTAGGGGCCCATGTCCAGCATCGGACCAGCGCCAGGCTGGTAGTAAAAATCAGGGTCCGGATGCCAGGTTTCATGGCCCCGGCAAATCATGAAAGCCGCAGCGCCCACCGGATCGCCAATGAGGCCAGAATCAATGTACTTGCGCACGGACTGAAGCCCCGCGCCCATGAAGGTATCCGGCGCGCCGGCGATGAGGAGGCCGCGCTTCTTGGCCAGTTGAACCAGGGCGTCGCCCTCTTCAAGGGTGATGCCCAGGGGCTTTTCGGTATAGACGTGCTTGCCGTGCTCCAGGGCCAGGCGGCTGACCTCAAAATGTTGGTGGGGACGGGTGAGGTTTAAGATAATATCCACTGTGGGGTCATTGAAGGCCTCAAACA
>CAYOOZ010000017.1:0-3354 GCA_964405705.1 uncultured Christensenella sp. | reverse complement strand
TGTCCTCATAGACCCTTGGAATCTTGTATTTTGCCTGCGCGTCCAAGGCACGGCTTGGAATCAGATCGCAGACACCGGCGATTTCCACTTCCTTGAATAATTTGGTCAGGTTCTCAAGGTAGATACCGCTGATGCTGCCAACCCCAATAAAAGCGACCCGTAGTTTAGCCATTTAGTCCTCCTGTGAACTATGTTTTATTTCCACTGTGATGCCCTCATCATAGGCAATTTCATAAGTATCGTCAACTATATGAACGCAAAACGCCAACAAAAAAAACCGCGCTGACGCGCGGCTGAGTGAAGGGCTTATTTTACCAGGACGGACTTGGTTGCGGAGGTCAAGCCATAATGGACGGTGGCATAGATTTTCTTGTAGGGGCGCACCTGGAAAAAGAGGCGGGAGGCGGATTTGATGCCGGTGAAGCTGGTCTGGGTGCCGGGTAAGGTCCTCACCACTTTAAAGGGGCCGGTGGACTTGGCGCTGGTGAGCACCTGATAGCCAGTAGCACCAGCCGTCTTGGCCCAGACCAGCTTAATCTGGCCTTTGGCGGGCGAGCTAATCCCGGTGATGGCGGCGCGGCCAATGGGCACGCCGGTCACAAGAGGCCCCATGGGGCTTAAGGTGCCGCCTTCGGTTAAGTAGCGCAGCTTAAAGAAGTACTGGGTGCCGGCCTTTAGGGAGCCAACCGAAAGGCTGGTGGCCGTGGTGGCCCTGACCAATTTGTAGGGGCCGTTCTTTGCCGTGGCGGAGTAGAGCTCGTAGCGCGTAGCCAGGGGGACAGCCGCCCAGGAGACCTTGAGCGCAGAAGCGCTGATAGCCTCCACCTTTTGGATTCTAGCTGCGGGCATGGCAGTGACATACGCCAAGGGGATATCCGCAAAAACGCGGGTATCACCAAAGCGCCTGTCATACACTGTGATGACGCACTTGTACTCCCCGATGGCATCCGCTTTGAATTGACGATTGTTATAAGGGATGCTACCTGAGCTGCCTACCAACTGATCGTTCCTGTACAAATCAAACTGGTAGTCATAAGGGCCGCCACCTAAGACCTCTGTCACCGTCCAGGACAGGGTGTCCCCGACATAGGCCTTGACCGTGCCAACGAATTTGATGGCCAGAACAGCCTGGGCTGTGGGCATCAAGGGCAGTATTAACCCTAATAATAAAAGCAAGCAACAGAAAACCGATACGATCTTTTTCATAATGAGCTCTCCTGAAATGATGTTTTACTATGGAAACCAAGGAAATCAGCATGAATATAGCATCTGCACCGCTTCGCCGTCAAGCCAACATTCAAATTTTACTAAAACCTGCGCTATATGCCCATATTTCGTGATGGAAGCCCAAAACACAGGGGATGTAGTATAATAGAGGTCACACACAAGGAGGACAGGATGAAGCGACGGATAGCCCTGTTTGATTTTGACGGCACTTTGATCAAGGGCGACAGCATCGCAAGGCTGGTGCGGCATATGTTTTTTAGGGGACTGATGACAGGGGGCGAGATGCTGCGCTCCATCTGGAACACCATTTTGTGGAAAACCGGGAGAATGCCAGTGGAAGCGGTTAAAACTCACGCGCTCTCCCCCCTTAACCGCCTAAAAACGGAGGAAGCGGAGACGTTTTTGCGTGAATTTGTCAAAGTACAGGTAGCGCCTTTCATCTATGAGGAGGGCCTTGCGGCCATGAAGAAACACAAGGAAGAAGGCGACCTGGTGCTGCTGGTGTCTGCCTCTCCCCTTTGCTATTTACAATATATGAAGGATGAGCTGCCCTGTGACGCTATTTTGGCCACAAAGACCGATGAGCATCATCAGGTGATCATCAATGTGGTTCGGGATGAAAAGAACCGGCAGATCAATGCCTGGCTAAAAGAAAATCAAGTGGAAGCGGATTTTGAAGCCTCCTTTGCCTACGGGGACAGCCGCAACGACCTGCCCATGCTGTCCATGGTGGGGCATCCCTTCCTGTGCAACCCGCACATGAAAGCCAGGCTTAAAGCGCCAGACATACCAGTTTTGACCTGGCGGTAAATTAGGGCATAAAAAAAGACCTGCATGAGTGCGGGTCTTTTAATAGCTTTAAAAAGCTTAGCGCTGGGAGGCGTCCTTGATTTTGGCAGCCTTACCCTGGCGGGTGCGCAGGTAGTACAGCTTGGCGCGGCGCACTTTGCCCGGACGGACCAACTCGATGCGGTCAACGCGCGGGGAGTGCAGCGGGAAGGTACGTTCCACGCCGATGCCATAGGACACGCGGCGCACGGTAAAGGTCTCCCGGTTGGCGCCGTTGCGCTTGGCGATGACGGTGCCTTCAAAGGCCTGCAGGCGTTCGCGGGTGCCTTCAACTACCTTCACAAACACGCGCACGGTGTCACCGATGCCAAAGTCGATGCGGTCGTCACGCACTTGCTGCATTTCCAGGGACCTGATAATCTCACTCATTGGGGCTTCCTCCTTCAAATACAGACGTTCATGCATCGGCCTGGATACAGCGGACCGTCCAATGTCGCAAGAATAATCATATCATACTGCGACAGGATGGCGCAAGTGTAAATTTACCCTCAGGAGTGGCCCAGGCGCTTCGCGGAGCGCGGACGGGTCAGGATCTCTTTGGTCACGATTGCCTGAACCACAGAGCTTCCTGTGAACCGGGGGATAATCGGGGATCGGGGTTTCCTCGGGGCAGCGGCCCTGGCGGGCTGGTACTTCTCTTCAGCTGCCTCGCCCCACACCGGTTCGGCCCGCAGGCCTTCCTGGAAAGATCTTCCCTCAAACGCAGAAGACATTTCTTGTGATCTCTCCGGTTTGATGGCCTGCGCGCCCTGCGCCTGGCTTGTATACTCAGGTTGCCTGGCTGTAACAGGCGCGGCTTCCATAAAGGAAGCGGGCTGTGGAACTGGTGGTTGAACCGCACGCCTGGCCTGTGTCTCTGTCATGGTCTTGATCAGCTTGATCCTTTTAGCGACCCATGAAACCCCAAAGAACAGGATCAGCAGCAGAAACGGACTGAATTCAGGCATCAGGATGCTCCTTTCCGGAACGGTCAGGAGAGTTGAAACTCATCTTACTTGTTTCCGCGTTTTTCATCTTCAGTGGGGTCATTGGCATCCGCAGCCTTGGCGATCCCGTCGCGCATCTGTGTGTCAGCCTTGACGTTCTGCAGCTGATAGTAGTCCATGACGCCCAGTTTGCCGCTGCGCAGCGCATCCGCCATCGCAAGGGGAACCTGCGCTTCTGCCTCGACCACCTTGGCGCGCATTTCCTGCACCTCGGCCTTCATTTCCTGCTCGCGGGCAACGGCCATGGCGCGGCGCTCTTCAGCGCGGGCCTGGGCAATGCGTCGGTCAGCCT
>CAYOOZ010000016.1:15443-21233 GCA_964405705.1 uncultured Christensenella sp. | reverse complement strand
AAAGGCCAAGTCCTACCTGGACCAGATTCTGGCCTACCGCGACAGCGCCACCCTGGCCCAGCAGGCCTCCTATCAGCTGGGCCTGGCCGAGATTGAAAAACAGGACTGGCAAAAGGCTGTTGCCTATTTGGAGGAAGCGCCGGACCTTCCGGAGGCGCAGGAGGCCTTGAAGACCGCCTACTATCACCTGGGTGAAATGGCGCTGTCCTCAGGCGAGCTGTCAAAGGCGGCGGAGCATTTTGCCCTGGCCGGGGATCATAAGGACGCGCAGGACCTGGCCCAGAAGGCGCGCTATGACGCGGGCATCCTGCTTTTAAACCAAAAGGATTATGCCGGGGCCGTCGCCCTGTTCACCCTGATCCCGGATTACCCAGGCGCTCAGGAGGAGCTGATCTCTGCCCAGTACAACCAGGCCATCGCTCTTTTGGACGCGGGTGAAAACCAGCAGGCCTATGAGGCCTTCTCCAGCCTGGGGGACTATGGGCAAAGCGAGGATTTGAAAAACAAGGCGCGCTATCAGCAGGCCCAGGCCCTCCTTGAAAACAAGGAGCATGAAAAGGCAGCCCAGATGTTTTTGGAACTGGGCGACTACATGGACGCCGCCTCCCGCGCGCGGGAGGCCTGGCATGGGCTGGCCCTTGCCGCCCTAAACGCCGGGGACATGGACAAGGCCATTGAATACTTGGGCTTAGCGCGCGGCCATGGCAATGCCAATGAGCTTTACTTATCCGCCGTCTATCAAAAGGCGGCGGCAGAGGAAGCCGCCGGCCACGCCGGGGAGGCGGCCAGGCTCTATGGCCTGATTCCTGAATACCAGGATGCGGCGGAAAAGAGCACCAGCAATTTCTCCAGCTATTTTGAGTCCGCCGCCACCACCGCCCGGGAGGGCATGAAGAAAAAGGACTACAAGGCCGTCATCGACGCGCTGCAAAACTTGGACATGGCTGACACGGGCGAAAGCTATGCCGACCTGCCCGAGATGTTGAACGAAGCCATCTACCAATACGCCGAAAAACTGTATGGCGAGCAAAAGCCTTACGAGGCGCTGGTCTACTACAAGATGATTCCCGAGTACAAGGATGTCACCACCCGCAAGTTGGACCGCGTGGCGTACCGGGTCATTGGCACCTGGGAGAGCCAGAAGGGCGCGGAGTTCATCTTCCGGGAAGACGGAACGGCCAAGGTGCTGGGCAAGGAGATGTACTATTTCGCCCGCCAGTATCTAATCCAGGTGGGCACCACGCCGGATGAGCTGAACACCGATTACTCCATCGTCAACATCAGAGATAAGACCCTCACCCTGCGCAACACCAAAACGCGCGTGCAGTACAAGTGCACGCGGGTGGACGAATAACAGGGCTGAACATGGAAAAAGGGACGCTCATATCCCGCTACCACGCCCGGGCCGCCCTTCAAAAGCATGGCAGAATCCCGGCGCTGGACGGCTTGCGCGCCTTTTTTGTGTTCTCCGTTTTGGCCTTTCACCTCTGGCAGCAAAGCTGGCTGACGCCCACCTTCAGCGTCTTTGGCGAGCACATCAGCCTGTATAGCTACCTGCGCACCGGCTACCTCTGGGTGGATGGGATGCTGCTGCTCTCCTCCTTTTTGCTGTTTTTACCGCTGGCCAGGTCCAAAGCGGGCGGCAGGGCAGCCCTTGTGCAGCCAGGGTTTTTCAAGCGGCGCTTTGTTCGCATTATGCCCACCTACCTATTGCACCTGGTCGTTGTCTTTTTTGTCGTTGCCCTGCCGCAGAGGCGCTATGCCACCTTTGTCCACGGGCTCTTGGACTGGCTGGCCCATTTGAGCTTCACCCACCCCCTGTTCGCGTTTAGCAACATGCATACGCCACTCAACGGCGCCTTATGGACGATTGGGGTGGAGGTGCAGTTTTACCTGCTCTTCCCCTTTTTATCGCGCGCCTTCCTTAAAATGCCGCTGTTGACCTGGGGCTCCTGCGCGCTTGTGGCCTTTTTATTCCGGGGCTATGCGATCAGCTTGCCGGACGCCACCATGTGGGTCAACCAGTTGCCTGCCTTCCTGGATGTTTACCTCAACGGCTTTGTCTTAGCGCAGGTTTACGCATTGATGGAAAAACGGACCCGGGATGAGGGCTATTCCCGCGTGATGATGTCCGCCGTGCTGTTTTCGGCCGTCCTTGGCTTGGCTTCCCTGGTCAATCAGCAGGCCGCCATCCGGGAAATGGTGGACATCAGGCGGCGGCAGATGATGATCCGCTTCACCCAGTCTGTTTTGACCTCCCTGGTCATTCTGGGCCTGTCCTTTGGTCTGGGCGGCATTCGCCTCATCATGGGCAACAAGGTCACTGGCTACCTGGCCGCCATCAGCTACCAGGTCTATATGTGGCATCAGGTCATCGCGCTGCAATTGCGCGTTTGGGGCGTGCCGGGAAGCGTCCATCAGGAGCCCCACCTGGTGGGGGAATTGTCCTGGCAGCAATCCTACCTGGGTCTGGTTCTGGGCTTGACCTTCATTATTTCCACCTTCATCACCTACGCAATTGAGCGGCCTTTGATCAAGAGGGCGTTTTCAAAACCATCAAACAGATAGGAGCAGACGTATGTTAGACAGCCGGGTTTCAAAATTGGCGGACATTCTGGTGCATTTTTCCTGCAAGGTGCAAAAGGGCGAAAAGGTCTATATCGACTTAAAGGGCGTGGACCATATGCTGGGCGAAGCCCTGGTAAAAGAGGTATTCAAGGCCGGCGGGCTGCCCTATATCCGCGTCACGGACAACAAAATCCATCGCCAGATGATGCTGCATTTAAGCCGGGAGCAGATGGACTGGCTGGGGGAGGAGGATGCCAGGCTTATGGTCCAGTGCGCCTGCTACATCGGCGTGCGCGGCTTTGACAACGCCTTTGAGCTGTCCGATGTCCCGGATGAGCAGAACAAGCGCTATGACCACGCCTACTTTCACCGCGTGCATGAGCAAATCCGCATCCCCAAAACCCGCTGGGTGGTGCTGCGCTATCCTACCCCGGCCATGGCGCAGTTGGCCGGGATGAGCACCCAGGCCTTTGAGGATTATTATTTCAAGGTCTGCACCCTTGATTATCAAAAGATGGACAAGGCCATGGACGCGCTGAAAAAACGGATGGAGAGCGCCGACCAGGTGCGCATCACCGGGAGGGACACCGACCTGCGCTTTTCCATCAAGGGCCAAAGCGCCATCAAGTGCGCCGGTCACCTGAACATCCCGGATGGGGAGATCTATACCTCCCCTATTAAGAACAGCGTGGAGGGCCGCCTCACCTACAACACGCCCAGCCTCTACCAGGGGGTTCGGCATGAGAACATCTCCTTCACTTTCAAGAATGGCAAGATCATCAAGGCCACCGGCAGCCAGGAGGAATTGTTAAACCAGATCTTGGACAGCGATGAGGGCGCGCGCTTTATCGGGGAATTTGCCATTGGCGTGAACCCTTACATCACAAAGCCCATGCTGGACACCCTGTTTGATGAGAAGATTACGGGCAGCTTCCACTTTACCCCGGGAATGTGCTATGACAACGCGCCCAATGGCAACAAATCCGTGGTCCACTGGGATCTGGTGATGATCCAGACGCCTGAATACGGCGGCGGGGAGATGTATTTTGATGGCGAACTCATCAGGAAGGACGGCCTCTTTGTGCCGGATGATTTACAGTGTTTAAACCCGGAGGTTTTGAAAAACTGATGGACAAGCGCCTTGGGCTGTATGTCCACCTGCCCTTTTGCGAGAGCAAGTGCGGCTACTGCGATTTTCCCTCCTTTGCGGGGGAGGAAGGCCGCATGCCCACCTATGTGGAGCAATTATGCGAAGAAATCAGGGCAAAGGGCCTGGAATTGTCCCGCCCCAAGGCGGACACCGTCTTTTTAGGCGGGGGCACGCCCTCCCTTTTGCCGCCGGAATTGATTACCAGGGTGCTCCAAACGCTCAGGGACAGCTTTGACCTTCATCCTGAAGCTGAAATCACCTGCGAGGCCAACCCGGGCACTTTAAACCGGGAATTTTTGGCCGCCATCAAGGCGGGCGGCGTCAACCGCCTGTCCTTGGGCGCGCAAAGCGCGCAAAAGGAGGAGCTAACCCTGCTCTGCCGCATCCATGATTGGCAGGATGTGGAAAACTCGGTGAACCTGGCGCGGGAGATGGGGTTTTTAAACCTTAACCTGGACATCATGAGCGGCCTGCCCGGGCAGACCTGGGAAAAACTGCAAGCCACGCTTGAAAAAGCCCTGCGCCTAAACCCCACCCACCTGTCCTGCTACAGCCTGATCATTGAGGAGGATACGCCGTTTTATCACCTTCTGGAGCAGGGGCAGCTTTTTTTGCCCGATGAGGAAACAGAACGGGAGATGGTGCACAGCACCAATAATTATCTTTCAAAGGCCGGGTATGAACAGTATGAAATCAGCAATTTCGCCAAACCTGGCTATGCCTGCCTGCACAACCAAAACTGCTGGGAATACGCGGATTATCTGGGCTTTGGCCTGTCCGCCGCTTCTTTATATCAGGGTGTCCGGCAAAAAAACTCTGTCAGCTTGGGCGGCTATCTATCGGGGGAGGCACCCCAATTGGACCCTTTGTCCAAACAGGAGCAGGCCTTTGAACAGGTGATGCTGGGCCTGCGCCTGACAAAGGGCCTGTCTATCGCGGAATTTGAAAATAGACAGGGCAAAACCCTGTTTGAAGCCTTCCCCAAGGCGCTGGACAAGCACCTGCGCGGGGGGTTATTGGAGCAGGATTTGGGCCGTTTGCGCTTAACACCCCTGGGTTTTGACCTGATGGACAGGGTGCTTTTGGATCTGATGCCAGAATAATCCGTCTTTGAGGCAAGATTTTTTCCCTTGTATGCGTTATACTGTTATAAAAGAGCCGTTTTCCCGAAGATTTGGGGGAACTTGATTCCACAAGGAGGACAGCCCATGAAAAAAGCACTCACCTTTGTCCTGGCGCTGGCATTGCTGCTTTCCGCGCAGGTCTTTGCCTTGGCGGCCTCTTCCGGATACGCCCTGGTCACCAACACCACCAGGCTCAACATCCGCTCAGGCCCGGGGACGGAGTATTCTGTCATCGGCAGCGTCCCCCGGGGGGAGTGGGTGGAGGTGTACAATACCACCGGCACCTGGGCCCAGGGCCGGGTCATGCCCAGCGGGATGACCGGCTATTTCAGCACCAGCTTTTTAAAGATGGCTGTGCCGGGGAGCGGCGGCGTGGGCACGACCGCCGTGGTCAACAACCCCAACCCGACCTCCTTTTTAAACCTCAGGCAGTCCCCCTCCTATTCCTCCGCGGTTTTGGCCATCTTCTACAACGGCGCCACCTGCACCATCCTGGGTGAATCCGGCGGCTGGTATTATGTGGAAATTTCGGGCATGCGCGGGTATTTCCGCCAGGAGTTTCTGCGTGTCTCCGGCGGCATGAGCTCTTCGGGCTCGGCCACCATCTATAGCAAAAACGGCGGCAGCGTCAACCTGCGCTCTGCCCCCTCCTATTCCTCCTCCGTGATTGGCTCCGGGGCGCCGGGCGCTGTGGTCACTGTCTACCTAAAGGGCAACAAGTTTTGGTACATCAGCTTGGCCGGCACCCAGGGCTTTATGGATGCCGCCTACTTAACCGGTTCTGGCGGCACGGGCAGCAACCCCTACCCCAACCCGCCGGTGGTTGTGCCCAGCACCACCAATGCCATTGTTACGAATACCGGGCGCAGCCTCAACCTGCGCGAGCAGCCCAACACCGGCAGCCGCGTTTTGGGCAGCTACCGGGGCGAAACGGCCATCCGCGTTCTC
>CAYOOZ010000016.1:0-15433 GCA_964405705.1 uncultured Christensenella sp. | reverse complement strand
CCCAGGGCAGCGTGTGGAGCCGGGTGAGCGTGCCCATTTCCGGCAAGACTGGCTACATGATGACCCGCTACCTCACCCTGTATGGCCTGCCTGTCACCCCGCAAAAGACCGTCACCCACCCGGACCGCAGCTATGTCAACTTGAGGACCAGGCCCAGCGCTTCCGGCTCTATCACCCTGCGCGTGCCCCATGGCAGCAAGATCACCGTTTTAATCGCCGGCGGGGAATGGGCGCAGGTCAAGTACCGCGACACCACTGGCTACATGATGACCTATTTTTTGAAATAAGGAGGCAGATTTGAAAAGATTTTTCGCCCTGTTGCTGGTTTTGGCCCTGTGCCTGGGCATGACCACAGCGCTTGCGCAAGTGGAACTGCAAGGCTATAGCAAGGAGAAAGGCTATACCTATGTGGCCTTTGGCTCCTACCCCCAGGACAAGGACAAGAACACCTACCCCATCATCTGGCGGGTGCTGGCTGTCTCCGGGCAGGAGGCCTACCTGCTCAGTGACGCAATATTGGAGGTCTCCCGCATCCATAATGTGGCTCAGGGTTACCCGGGATGGGAGAAGGCGGATTTAAACGCCTGGCTGCAAAAGGAATTTGTGGAAAAGGCCTTTCCCCTCGCCCATACAGCCCTGGTGGAAAAGGACTATGGCCTGGTCTCCCTGCCCAGCTATGACGACTTAAAAAACAAGGACTTTGGCTTCACGGATAACATGACCCGCCGTGCCCTGGGCACGGTTTACGCGGATGAGGAGGGCCTGTTTTACTACCGCCACAAGGGCCACAGCCCCTACTGGACGCGCACGCCCTCTGAAAAGAAGTTCGCCCATCGCTCCATCAAATTGGAGGGCAACCTGGGCTACCTGGGCGTGACCGCCAAGGACATGGGGGTGCGCCCGGTGATCACCATCAACCTGGCCCTCCTGCAAAGCCTGGGCGGCACTGGCAGCATTGAAAACCCCATCCACTTGGCCACCCTGCCACCTCAAGAGTAGGCTGATCAATCATTATCGCCCTGGGCCGTCAAATGGTCCGGGGCGTTTTGGTTTGGGTACATTCTCTCAAACAAGAGGAGGAGAAATGATGGCATACGAGCAAAAGACCTGGCCCACAGATCAGACTGTTTTAGACTATATTTCTACCCTGCCATCAGAAAAACGGCAGGAGGAGGCAAAAATCTTGGTGCAGCTGCACGAGGAAGTGACGGGCTGGCCGGCCACCATGTGGGGGAGCAGCATCATCGGCTTTGGGCGCTACCATTACAAGTACAAGACCGGCCATCAGGGGGAAACCGCCAGGGCGGCTTTTTCCCCGCGCAAGGCAGCCATCACCTTTTATTTGTTTTTGTATGAGGGCGCTTTGGATGACATCCTCTCCCGCCTGGGCAAGCACAAGGTGTCCAAGGGCTGCGTCTATGTCAACAAGTTGTCTGATATCAACCTGGATGTTCTAAAGGAAGCCATCGGGGAAAGCGTGCGGCTGACCGCCACGCTCTATCCGGAGGGATAAGCGGAGACAGGTATTATAATTTTGGGAAAACAACATAACGCCTAAATAATGTTATCGCTTATGCACCGATGAAAATAATTGTTGTAAGTGCTTGCTTTTTGACAAAAAATCGTTTAATATACAAAGGGTATTTATTTGCCTATAACCAAGAGATTTAATTGTGCGCGCATAAAAGACAAACCGTGACGTACGCCAACAGAAAAACCGGAGGAATACATGAAGCAAATTCGCTTAAAGAGCGTCCTTTTGACCACCTTGCTGGTCCTGTCCCTTGTGGCAGGCACCCTGCCGCTGGCCTTGAGCGAATCAGAAGCCATCAGCTATCAGGTGCATTATTTTGGCCCGGATGGCGCGCTGATCCGCCGAGACACGGTGGAAGCGGGCCAAAAAGCGTCCAAGGCGCCCACAGCGCCTCCGATGTCCGGGCAGGAGTTTAGCCATTGGTACCAGGTGGACCAGGACCAAAAGGGCAATGCCGCCCAAAAGTTCAGCTTCAGTACCCTGATTGAAAGGGACACCTGGTTAAAGGCTGCCTATGCCCCAATCGTGACGGAGGAAGTGCCTTCTGAAACACCGCCCCCAGCAACAGCCGCCCCGGCCACGCCCTCCCCTGCAGCGCAGGAAAAAAGCCCGGAGCCCAAGGCTGAGCCGGAGGCGACAGCAAAGCCGGAAGTGACAGAAGAGCCGGAAGTTACGGAAGCGCCGGCAGCCACGGAAGAACCAGAAGCGACAGAGGAACCCGAAGCCACCGAAGCGCCGTTTGCCACCGAAAAACCAGAAGCGACAGAGGAGCCTGAAGCCACCGAAGCGCCGGCAGCCACAGACGAACCCGAGGTCACCGAAGAACCCGCTGCCATAAAAGAACCAGAAGTGACAGAGGAACCCGAAGCCACCGAAGCGCCGTTTGCCACCGATGAACCAGAAGTGGCAGAAGAGCCGGAAGTTACGGAAGCGCCGGCAGCCACCGAAGAACCAGAAGTGACAGAGGAACCCGAAGCCACCGAAGCGCCGGATGAGGGCACCCTCATTGGTGAAACTGAGGTAGACACCTACCTGGTCAGCTTTTATGATAAGGACAACAGCCTTTTAACAAGCCAGCCGGTTAAAAAAGGTGAATTGATAGCAAAACCACCCCTGACCCCCGCGTATGAGGGCCAGGTTTTTGAGTTTTGGTACCAGGTGGATGAAAGCCTCCATGGCGACCCTGCCCAGCCCTATGATTTTATGAAGCCCGCCCTTGGCCTAACCCGTTTAAAGGCGGCCTATATCAGCCCCGAAACCACCCCGGCGCCCGAAACCCCAGCCCCCCAGGAGCCAAGCCCGTCCCCGGCAGCAGACCCTGAAAACGCGCCCCTGGTGCGGATTTACGTCAACTTTCCCAAGGATAAAACCCTGAAGTTTGGCGATGAGGTGCGCTTCACGGCCAAGGCCATCAACTGCGGGCAAAACCCTGCCTTCCAGTGGCAGTTTTCCCCGGATAATCAAACCTGGCAGGACATCCCCGGCGCGAACAAGAGCACGCTCACCATTGAGGTAGCCAAGGGCAACGCAGCCGGCTACTGGCGTGTGGGTGTGACCATTACGGACTAAAAAAGGAATAGGTAAAAGCATGAAGACGGCACAACAACCGGATTTTATCAGCTCATTTAATAAAAGGCGTTTCTTCGCGCTGACGCTGGCTTTTTTGATGCTTTTCCAAATGCTGCCGTTTTCGGCGCTGGCGGAGGACAGAGTCTATTCGGAGGGTTTTACCTTCAGCGATCAGATGGGGGAGGAGGCTGTCAGCCCGGCCTATACCCACACTGCCAATTTTTATTCCTTTGATGGCAGTGTCCTGATTGACTCCATCACCAACATTCCTGATGGCACAAGGCTGTCTACCATCGCACCCACAGCGCCAGCCCGTGAGCGCTTCACCTTCACCCGCTGGATTCCGGCGGAAACCTATTTGACCGCCAATGAGGCAAGCACCTTTAACTTTACGGCCCAATACACCAGCGATACAGTCTATTATTTAAACATCCGCTACCTTTATGAAGCGGACAACAGCCAGGCTGCCCCGCCCTACACCGGGATTTATACCTATGGGGACAGCTATACAGCGCACTCCCCTGAGATTATTGGCTATCATCTGAAAAACACGGCCCAGTCCACCATCACCGGCAAGGCAGGCACCTCCCTTTCTGGAAGCACAGCGCTTGACTACAATGTGTATTACACGGTTGATACCGGCACGCCCTACCGCGTGGAGCATTATTTCCAGAATCTGTCCGGGCCGGACTATACCATCGACGCGTCGTTGACCAAGAATTTATACGCCACCAGCGGCGCTCAGGTCCTGGTCAACAGCGTGTCAAGGGCAGGTTTTATCCCCAGGACGCTCACCCAGGGCGTGACAGTCGCCCCGGATGGCTCCACGGTGGTGAAGATGTATTATGACCGGGAAGTGCACCTGGTCACCTATGACACGGGCGGCGGCACCTATATCCCGCCCTTTATGGCCCGCTATGGCACAACGATCCCGGCAGTTGCCAACCCCGTTCGCGCCGGATATACCTTTGCCGGCTGGGACAAGACCCTGCCCGCCACCTTGACCCAAAGCTGGCAGTTAATTGCCAAATGGACCCCGGGGAAAGCCGATTACACGGTCATCTACTGGCAGGAAAACATCTATGACGATGGCTTTGGCTTTGTGGAGTCGGTGAAGAGGAACGGCACCTCTGGCACCCTGGCGACCTATGAGGCCAAGACCTATACCGGCTTCACCCTGGACACACAAAAGAGCAACAACCCCCCCAGTGGTCATCCAGGGGGATGGCAGTTCTGTGGTCAATGTCTATTATATCCGTGGGCGCTACAACGTGATCTTCCAGGACGGGAACGACAACCACCACATCAAAACCTTCTATAATGTCAAGCAGGGTACCTTCATCGTTGACATCTGGAATGAGATGACCAGGGACTACCCGCAGTATACCTGGTACACGGCCACCAACAACCAGGTCCTGTACACCTTTGCCCCCCTGATGCCGCCCAATAACCTGACGTTCTACGGCAATGCCAAAGGCAACGCCTTCTATACGATCAATTACATCGAAAACGGCACAAATGAGTACATCAAGCCGCCCTATACCTTCACAGCCAGCGATAACACCAAGCTCAAAGCTTCGGACTATATTGCCTTCCCGGGCTTTCAGGTGACCAGCAAGGCGGGGGATGGATCTGAAACCGCGCAACCTGTCCCCCCCGGCCCCAAAACATTTGAGTACAGGCTGTACTATAACCGCTTAAGCTATCCCCTGACCTTTGAATCCCTTGGCACCACTTTATCAACCAGTTTCATGGTGCCCTATGACCGGGCCCTGCAGCCCTATTACATCACCCCGCCCACCCCGGCAGACTTGCCCGGTTATACCTTTGGCGGATGGTACTACCACCCCTCCACCATCCCGGAAACCAGGGTGAACTGGGAAACAGACCGGATGCCTTATCCGGCGTTGAAATTGTTTGCCCAGTGGATTCCGCCCACCTATGCGGTGCAGTTTATCTATCCCCTGCCAGATGGCGGCAATGGCGCTGAGCCTACCCAGCGGGTCTTCCCCGGCGGCCGGGCGACGCGACCCACTGGTCCCAGCGTCATCCCCGGCTATACCTTTGACGGTTGGTACTACCAGGGCACGAACACGCCCTTCCATTTTGATACAAACATCTATAACAGCCTGGTCTTAACCGGCCGCTATGTGCCCAGCACCAATATTTCCTATAAGGTGCGCTACCTGAAGGCTACGGACAATAGCATTGTCTTCCCAGATAAAATCGTGTCCGGGCAAACCATGGGCGCCAAGGTGACAGAGGAAGCGCTCTGGCCCCAGAGCGGCGCCCTGGTGCCGGATTTACGCTCAAAAACCCTGACCATTGGCGCGGGCGTTAACGAATTGATCTTCTGGTATACCGATACCCCCCAGGCTGCCCTGACGTATACCGTCCACTACCTGGAAAATGATACCTTGGTTTTGCTGTCTGCGCCTGTGACCAAGACCGCAGCCAGCATGCAGGTGACCGAGACAGCCAAGACCATCCAAAACTTTCCCTATCAAATGCCGGGGAACCACGTGGTCTATATGGATTTCCTGCCTGATCGCGCGGAAAAGACGCTCAAGCTGACCACAACACCCAGTGATAATGTGTTGACCTTCTACTACCAGCCTTTGATCAAGTACCACTATTATGTACGGTATTTGGAGCAGGGCACCAACACCCCCTTAGCGATGGAACGCCATGTGGTGACCACCAACAATAACGTGGTGGAGCGGGCACGGGATATTGCCAACTATCTGCCAGCCAGTTTTACAAGCACCCATGCGGGCGCTGGCTATTCGGTATCCGGCAGCGGGGCTTATGTGTCTACAGCCACCTATGAAGTGGACGAGAACAGCGCTACCCCCCAGATCATCACCTTTTATTACACAGCAGAAAAAATCGCGGTCACAGGCCAAAAGACCTGGGTGGACAATGACGACGCTGAAGGAAAGCGCCCCACAAGCCTGAAGCTCACCATTTACCAAAATGGCGTCAGGATGGATCCCCAGCCCGGCTTTACCTGGAATAAAAGCGGGGATACCTGGACATACGCCTTTTTAAACCTACCAGCGGCTTATCATGGCCAGGCCTACCGTTACACTGTGCGGGAAGATGTGCCCCCACTCTACCAGAACACCTTTGTGGACAAGAATACTTTTGACGGCACCAACCTCACCAACACCTTGGATGGCGGTACCTTCACTTTCACCGGCACCAAGACATGGGTGGACTGGATGGACGGTGCTTTTAATCCCCGCCCGGCTAGCCTGGACCTCATCATCTATAAAAAGGCGTTTGGGGACGCGGACTTTGTCCCCATGACGGAGCAGCCGGACATCGCTTGGGATAAGACCACAGCGCCCAACGTCTGGACTTATACTGTAAACGATCTTAAAAAATATGACGGCGGCCATCCCATCTTGTACAAGGCGGAGGAGATCATCCCCTCAGGCTATGTGCAGACCGCAAATGATGGTAGTCATTTTGAAAACACCGTGGTGGAGATCACGGCGAATAAGGTCTGGTTGGATGGCCCGGAAACAAAGCCGGACATCTGGCTGCGCCTCTATCGGAATACTGAGGGCCAGAACCCTGTAATTGTGCAAAACGCCTCCATTAAAAGGCTGCAATCCGGCACCACCACCGCCACCTGGCTGGGTCTTGCGCAGAAGGATACCCAGGGCAAGCCCTATATCTATACGGTTCAAGAGGTCAATGCCGGTGGGGACACCAGCTTCCAGCCACTCAACTATATCAAGACACAAACTGGCCTGACGGTCACCAACCAGTATGTCATCCCGAAAAATGGCGTGGCCGCTGCCACTAAAACCTGGACAGGCGGCCCTTCCGACCGGCCGGAATTGTGGCTGCAGCTCTGGCGAAAGACCACAACCGGGGATGCGGCTTTGGATGCGCCTCAGGCTGTGCCCGGCGCTGAGGTGAAAAAGGCAAACGCCACCGGCAACACCAATTTTTCATGGGCCAGCCTTGAAACAACGGACATCAAAGGCAATCCCTACACTTTCTTTGTCAAGGAAGGCCAGTGGGATGGCAGCGCCTTTACACCAGGAACACCTGTCAATTACGACCTGACAGGCGAAGACACCCTCCATTTAACCAATACCTATGTCATCCCCAAGAAGGGGACTGTGACCGCCACCAAAACCTGGGTGGACGGCGAACACATGGCCAAACCGGAATTGGTTTTCCGCCTCCTGCGCAAAATCAGCGGTGGTGCTTTTGCCCCTGTGCCGGATGCGTCGGTTTTGACTTTGCCCACGCAAGCGCCCTTTGAGGTGACCTGGAATCAGCTTGAGGAAACGGACAACCTGGGCCGTCCCTATGAGTTCGCGGTGGAGGAGGGCACTTATGGCGGCGGCACCTTCACCCCTGGCAGCCCCTTGCCCTTTGTTTTGACGCTTGGCGCGGGCACCAAGGACCTCACCAACACCTATAACTCCCCCTTGCGGGAGGACATCGTCGTTTACAAGAAATGGGAGACCACCGGCACCCTGCCCGCGCCTGGGACAGAGGTCACCCTGGAGCTCTGGCGCAGGTCTGACAATGAAGAAGAAAATGCTGTGGGCAGCGTGCTGCTGGATGGCATTACAGATGCTGTAGAGTTTGAAAGCTGGCAGGCCAAGTTCACCAATCTGCCGGAGTTTGACAAGACCGGCCTGTCCTACACCTACGAGGTGAGGGAGCTTGTGGTGCCCGGCAACTATGTGGTCACCTATGATCAGGACAACTTCACTGTCACCAATACCTGGCAAACAAAGAGCTATACCGCCCGGAAAATCTGGCAGGGCGGCTATGCCGGCCAGGTTCACCCTGCCCTCACCATACAGCTGTGGCGGGAGTCTGAAACCACCCCCCTTGAAAAGGTGGGCAATCCTGTCCTCCAGCCCGCCACAAGCGAAAATCAGGCCGACCATACCTGGGACAACCTGCCGGTTGCTGATGCTTCCGGTAAGGAATATACCTACTCCTTCACGGAAACCCGCCTGCCCGGTTACACGCCCACAGGCCCTGAAAAAGTGGACGGGGTGGACACCCTGACCAACACCTATGAAGGCATCAGCATCTCTGCCACCAAGGTGATTTCTTTGCCCGAGGGCAATCTGCCTGAGAACACCTCCTTCTCCTTTGTGATCACCCGCAATGACGGCTGGACACAGACTGTGCGCCTAAAGGGCATTGCTGATACACCTGCCCTGGACGGCAGCGGGGAGACCGCGCCCAGTGTAGACACGCAAGGCAGGGCAAACTGGCACTATACCTGGCACAACCTGCCCAAACTGGATGAAAACGGACAGCCCTATACCTATACCGTGACCGAGCCCAACCCGCCCTCTGGCTTTTTGCGCCTCAGCACCCTGGGGGATATGGAAGATGGCTTTGTCATCACCAATGAGTATCGACAGGACACCTACCGCGCCTTTAAATACTGGGATACCCAGGATGGCACTGCCCCGGTCACCTTCCGTCTGCTGCAATGGCTCTTGGATGATGCTGGCCAGGTGGAGGATCCGGTCAACGGTTGGTCGGACATGCAGATGGACCTGGTTTTAAACGGCATCCCGGATGATCAAGAATCCCCAAGGCCCAACTCCGCCAGCTTCTTTGAGGACACCCCCTGGCGCGCGGTGTGGACAGGGCTTGATACGGAGTACAGCGGCCAGTCGGTCAAATACTCAGTAGAAGAAGTGGTTTCTTCAGAATACAACCTGCGCTTTGATGCGGTCACTGCTGCTTCAACTGTTGTCCACAACACCTCACTCTTTACCAATATTACGGGCCAAAAGGTCTGGGTGGGCGGCGAAGCCCTGCCAAGGCCGGAGGTCATGCTAACCCTTTCACGCTATCTGGTGGACGGAACCACGCTGGACACTGTATTTGAGCCCCAGCAGTTTACCCTCAAGGGCGTTATCTCTGCTGATGAAACCGAGGCCTGGGCCTATACCTTCAAAAGCTTGCCCCGCTTTTACACGGAGGACGGCGTTAGGAAGGCCTATGTCTATCAGGTGACAGAGGACACGCCCAGCGGCTATGAGCTGACAGACACAAAGGTGTCAGAGGATAAGACCCAGTATACTTTTACAAACACCTATATCTCCTCGACCAAGGAAATCAAGGCGGCCAAGGTCTGGGATGGTGGCGCTACCAGGCCCACCGTCACCTTCCGCCTGCAGCGCAGGCTCGTAGGTGAGAGCGATTGGGTGAATGCCAATCCGCTGTCTCCCGGGCAAAACCTGAATGGCAGCGCTGAGACCGAGCCTGGCGAAATGACCGGTGCTTATGAATACGCGCCCTGGAAGATGAAGGGCATCGTGCCCCTGACGGACAGCGCCGGCCGGGCCTATGAGTACCGGGTGCTGGAGAACAACCAGGTGCCAGGCTACAAGCCGGCTACCTATGCCCAAAACCAGATGGTGGACGGGGAACACTTTGACTTTGTGGTCACCAACACCTTTGACATCAAGACGGATGGTATCGCCATCGCCAAAAAGGTCTTCACCCAGGGCATCGAGGTGGAAAAGCCCGATGTCTATTTCCAGCTTTACCGGAAAACCGCCACCGGCGAGCCTGAGGTGGTGCTGGGCCAAGCCCTTGTCAACATCAAGGAACAAGTGGATTATTCCTATACCTTTACTGGCCTTGAAACCACCACCAAAAACGCTGAGCCCTACACCTTCTATGTGGTGGAAGGCGTGATGGAAAATGGTGAATTCAAGGAAAGCGCTCAAATAGGCAATTTTGTGTATGATGCTGGCGCAGGCAGCCTGACCCTTGAAAACCGCTATGTCAGCCCGCAAACCACCAAGGCCACCGCCACCAAGACCTGGGTGGACGGCCCAGAGGACAATAAAACCAGCGTTGACTTAATTCTCTACCGGAAAACAGCACAAACAGGCCCTGAGCTGGTCCCGATGGAGGAACTGGTTGAGCCAACTGAGACCCTGGTGGACGGGATCTACCATTATCAGTATGCAGGGCTTAAGGATACGGATGAGGAAGGCCGGCCCTATACCTATTTTGTGAGGGAAGAGGGCGAAAGCGGCGGCTTTGTCACCCTTAATCAGGATAAATATAAGGTTGAATATACAGAAGTAAACAACGATACCGCCATCACCAACACCTATGTGCCGCCCATGGAAGGCACCCACCAGGCTACCAAGATGTGGAAAAACGGGCCAGAGAGCAACCAGTTGCCCATCAAATTAAGCCTTTGGCGCAAGGTGGTTGTGGATTACGAGGTGGTCACCGATGAACCAGTCCCCCAAAAGGAGGATCAGCCGCTCTGGCATGGCGAAGCCCCTGAATTTATCTATGAATGGACTGGCCTGACGCAAAGGGACAGCAAAGGCCGGGACTACACCTTCTATGTCATGGAGGAAGATGTTGAGCACGGGGATATCATTGATATTGAAGGCTCAAAATACCTGGTTTCCTACAATGACTCCGGCAATTACATTACAAATACCTATCAAATCCCCATGGATGTGGAAATCACCGTACAAAAAACCTGGGAAAAAGGCCCTGCCACCCGCCCTGAGGTCTGGTTGCGCCTGATGCGCAGGCTGGTGGACACGTCTGCCTTTGCTCCCATGCCCCAAAGTGAGATGCCAGAAGGCCAGTGGGCCATTGTGTCCCTGCCTGAAAGCAACAGCGTGACCTGGACTGGCCTGCCTGGTACCGATTTGGACGGGGATGTCTATGTCTATACCGCCCAGGAAGGCCTGCTTGCAGACGGCGTCTTTACGCCGCGCGCGCCGCAGCACTATACGGTTTCCGGCCAAAACAGCCTGCAGATCACCAACACCTATGTCCCGCCAAAGGCAGACGTGGAAGCCTTCAAATCCTGGGTGAACGGGCCCTTGCCCAGGCCTGATATCTGGCTTTCACTTCAGCGCAGCACAGATGGGGACACCTTTGTAGATGTGCCAGGTCTTCAGGCGCAACTCCTCCCCAGCGGGCAAAGCGGCCTGGTTTTTGAGGCTGTGGAGCAGACAGATGAAAACGGAAAGCCCTACACCTTCCAGGTGCTTGAAGGCTTCCTTGATGCGGCTGGAAACTTTGAACAAAGCGCCATCGAATACTATGTGACCACGCCCATGACCGACAAATTGGGCCTCATCAACACCTACCAAAGCCCCAAGATTGACCAAACCGCTACGAAGAACTGGTTGGGCCAAGGGCCTGAGCCCTACCCCACGGTTGTATTCCAGTTGCAGCGCAAGAGCAGTGCCACAGCCGAGTTTACCCCAGTTTCAGGCTCTGAAAAGCAGGTAGTGACCCAGCTTGGGCAGACCAAAACCCAGGTGACCTGGAATCAGGTAGACGAGCGGGACAGCGATGGTGTTCCGTATACCTACCGGGTGGTTGAAGGCCGCCTGGTGGATGGCGTGTTCACGCCTTCTGCCCCGGCCAACTATCAAAAGAGCGAAATCGGGATGTCTGTCTACAACACCTGGCAGACCATCAGCATAAGCGTGCAGAAAATCTGGGAAGGTGAGCCCTCTCCCGCCTATAACCTGAGCGCGCGCACTGCGACCTTTGAGCTGTACAGCCAATATGAGGGCCAGACGGCGCCGGACAAAACCCTGGTGGACACCGTGGTGCTGGATGGCACACCAAAGGGCACAGGCACGGGTGAGCTTTCCGCCTGGAAATACACCTGGGGTGCCCTGCCCAAGTTTGACAGTGAAAACCGGGAGCTGACCTATTCTGTCGTGGAGACACAGGTTCCAGCCAGCTATGAGAAGGGTGAGCCTGTCGCGGTAACTGGCGGCTTTACGGTAACCAACACCTTCCAAAAAGCGGACCTCAAGGTCAGCAAAGTCTATTCAGGTACGATTGTCCGCCCGCCGGTAACCATTGTCATCTTCCAGGATGGGACAGAAATCCACCGCATGGAGCTGGACGGCGTTCAGGATGTGAATGTCGCCCCCAACACCCCTTATGAGAGCGATTTGCCCGGCGTGGGCATCTGGCCCAGCCTGCCGGTGTATAACGAGAATGGCGAAAAACACATCTACACCGTGACTGAGCTCATCCCCGAGGGTGATTTCCCCTATCGGCGTGAAATCAGCAAAACAGGCGACTATACCTTTGCAATCACCAATACTTACCACAATGGCACCATTGTTGTCTTGAAGTACTGGGACCTGGGCACGGCCAGCCCGGCCCAAAGCGTCACCCTGCAACTGTGGCGCGAAGTTACAGATCAGCATGGCAACAAGTCCCAGGAGTACGTGGACAACCATGACGCCATCCTTGATGGCGTAGTGGATCTCACCCCGGGCGAACACGGCCGTGAATCCAGGTCCTGGGAGTACACCTGGAATAACCTGGTTTTGAATGGGAATTTGGACAATGACCCGTCCCAACCTGTCTCCTACCGCTATTACGCCAGGGAGCTTGCGGTGCCCCAAGGCTTTGTCCTGGACACTGAGAACAGCACAGGCTTTTACATCAGGAACGTGGCGGTTGAAGCGCCGGTGACGGCGCAGAAGGTCTGGGGCGGGCAGCCGGCGGACAATGGCACCTGGTTCCAGCTCTATCGCGAGGTGGAAGGCCAGGCATCTGAAAAGGTGGGCGGCATCGTTCATCTGGATGGCTTGACTGACAACAACAATGGCACCGGGGAATTAAGCGCCTGGGCCTATACCTGGGCTCAAATGCCCCGGTTTGTGAACACAACGGACCATGAGGGCAACCTTGTGCCCGATTTGAGCAAGCGCTACACCTACTTTGTCCGTGAGGTGGACAGCGATGGTGAACTTGGCGCGCCGCAAGGCTTTGCCTTGTATCAGGATGGCACCTTAAGGCTCATCAACGTGCAGATCAAGGATATAACCGCCAAAAAGACCTGGGAGGGCGGCGAGGCCCAGCGGCAAAACGGCATTGGGCCTGGCCTTTACTTCACCCTCCAGCGCAGAACCATTGGCCAAGACCCAGAAGAAGCCGTGGATGTGCCTGCGGAAGATTTAAACGGCCAGGAAGCCAGGCAGGCGGTACCGCTTATGCCAAATGAGGTGACCCTCACCTGGGAAGACCTGCCCATGGCCGCCCCGGATGGCAGCGAATATATCTATTCTGTCGTAGAAACAGATGCGGCGAGCGAGCCCTCCACCCTGTGGGTGGGCGAGGGGCAGTACATCTACCGGGTCAAGCAGGATGTTACGGATGAGCTTGCCATCACCAACATCTTTGAAAGCCCCAAAAAGGACGTGACCGCGCGGAAACTCTGGCACGGCCTTAAAGAGGAGGAAACCCGGCCAGAGGTCCTTATCAAGCTGTACCGTGGCCTTGATGAACAAAGCCAGGAACCGGTTGATGAAGATCAAAGCGCGCCCTGGCGGATTGAAGGCGGCAGTCATGATCCCGACTTGGTGTTTGAGCACACCTGGACGGTGGACCAGTTTGACCCCGCTGGCCAGCCCTATGTGTACACCACCCAGGAGGTTGCTGCTCCGCAGGGCTTCCAAAACGTGCCAGATGGCATGGACCAGCACAACATCAAGCTGATTGATGTTTTGGCCAGCAAGAAGTGGGCCGATGTGCCCGAAGGCGCCAGCCTGCCCAAAGTGACCCTGGTGCTGATGGCCAATGGCCAGACAGTGGATCAATTTAGCCCGGTTTCCTTCGATGTGACCGGCTTTAGCCACACCTTTACCGCTTGGCCGACCCATGAAATGGACGCGGACATGAAACCTGTCCAGATTTAGTATAAAGTGGATGAGGCACAGATCCTGCCGGGATACACCAAAGATATCACCGGGGATCTGGAGCTTGGCTTTACTGTCACCAACACTTATGACGGTGGCGAGCAGATTGAAGTTCTTGTCACTAAGAAATGGGAAGACCAGAATGGCGAAGCTATCACGGATAAACTACCCGCAGAAGTAGAAGTTGCTTTGAAGGGAACTGATAACAGCAACCGACCCTACACGTTGAATGCTGCCAATGAGTGGAAGCACAACTTTGCTGACCTGCCCACTTATGACACGGACGGCGAGCTAATTAAGTACACTGCTGAAGAAGTAACAATGGTTGATGGTTACAAGGCTGAAGTGTCAGGCGACATGACGGCTGGTTTCACCATTACGAACACCTATGACGGCGGTGAGCAGATTGAAGTTCTTGTCACCAAGAAATGGGAAGACCAGAATGGCGATCCTATTACGGACAAGCTGCCCGCAGAAGTTGAAGTTGCCTTGAAGGGAACAGACAGCAGCAACCGACCCTACACCTTGACAGGTGAAGGGGAATGGAAGCATACCTTCACAGAATTGCCCAGCTTTGACACAGACGGCAAAGCCATTATCTACGCGGCTGAAGAAGTGACAAAGGTTGATGGCTACACAGTTGAAGTGTCGGGTGACATGGAAGCTGGCTTCACCATCGGCAATACCTATGACGGCGGCGAGCAGATTGAAGTATCTGTTATCAAGAAATGGGAAGACCAGAATGGTGATCCTATCACAGACAAACTGCCTGCGGAAGTTGGAGTTTCTCTGAAGGGAACAGACGACAGCAACAGACCCTACACCTTAAATGCTGCCAATGAGTGGAAGCACACCTTTGCTGAGTTGCCCAGCTATGACACAGATGGACAGGCAATCACCTACACCGCAGAAGAAGTGACAAAGGTTGATGGCTACAAGGTTGATGTGTCGGGTGACATGGCAGCTGGCTTCATTATCACCAACACTTATGACGGTGGCGAGCAGATTGAAGTTGCTGTCACTAAGGCTTGGCTTGACCAGGATGGCGAGGCTATCACCGACAAATTGCCCGCAGAAGTAGAAGTTTCTCTGAAGGGGACTGACGACAGCAACCGACCCTACACGTTGAATGCTGCCAATGAGTGGAAGCACAACTTTGCTGACCTGCCCACTTATGACACGGACGGCGAGCTAATTAAGTACACTGCTGAAGAAGTGACAAAGGTTGATGGATACGAGGTTGAAGTGTCTGGCGACATGACGGCTGGCTTCACCATCACGAATACCTATGACGGTGGCGAGCAGATTAAGATTGCTGTAACCAAGAAATGGGAAGACCAGAATGGTGATCCTATCACAGACAAACTGCCTGCGGAAGTTGGAGTTTCTCTGAAGGGAACTGACAACAGCAACCGCTCCTACAACCTGAACACAGCTGAGGAATGGAAGCATACCTTTACCGACCTGCCAAGCTTTGATACAGATGGCCAGGCAATCACCTACACCGTTGAAGAAGTGATCATTCCCAACGGTTACAAGGCTGAAGTGTCGGGTGACATGGCAGCTGGCTTCACCATCACCAACACCTATGACGGCGGCGAGCAGATTG
>CAYOOZ010000015.1:22623-23073 GCA_964405705.1 uncultured Christensenella sp. | reverse complement strand
GGGCGGGCGCATTGATGAGGACTGGTACAAGGAACAGTTCCGCGGCGTGCCGATTACTGCCGGGCAGCCTCTGCGCTATGGCACGGTTGGAGACGCGAAATTGGATGCGGTTACCGGCGCCACCCAGACCTCCAACGCGGTCATCAAGACCTTAAATGAATTGCTTTCGTCCGACCTTTTCCTCAAGGAGGGCAACTAAATGGCCAATGAAAAATTCGGCGCTATCTTTAAGCGCGGGATGTTCACTGAAAACCAGGTGCTGCGCGCGGTGCTGGGCATCTGTTCCTCCCTTGCGGTCACCAATACCATGCGCAACTCCCTGGTCATGGGTCTGGGCGTGGCCTTTGTTACAGGGCTTTCCAGTTTCACCCTCTCCGCCATGCGCAGCTTGATTCCCCATCGTGTGCGCATGCTGGTGCAAACCTTGGTCATCGCGGCCTACGTCATTTT
>CAYOOZ010000015.1:21304-22613 GCA_964405705.1 uncultured Christensenella sp. | reverse complement strand
TGGATTTGCTTTTGCAGGCCTTCCTGCCGGACATCAGCAAGCAATTGGGCCCCTATGTCGGCTTGATTATCACCAACTGTATCATCATGGGCCGGGCAGAAGCCTATGCCCAGTCCAACCCGCCGCTGCCCGCGCTTTGGGACGGCTTTTTCTCCGGCCTGGGTTACACAATGATTCTTTTGATGATTTCCTTCATCCGTGAGCTGACCGGCTTTGGCACCCTCTTTGGCTTCCAGGTGATTGTGACCGATCCCAGAAACTACTTAACCATCATGATTATGCCGCCGGCTGCCTTCTTTATCATTGGCTGCATGATCTGGTTTGTATCCGCCCGGGCTGCCAAAAAGGCCGCCGCGCAGTCCAAATAAGGGAGGGGAGACATTATGGCGCCCAACATCAGCCCCATCATCATTTTTATCGCCTCCATTTTCACCAGCAACATGGTCTTGTCCAACTTCCTGGGCATGTGTTCCTACCTGTCTGTTTCGTCCGAGTTCAAGACAGCCACCGGCCTTGGCATGGCGGTCACCCTGGTCTTGGTGTTGACCACGGCCATCAACTGGCTGGTCTATACCTACATCATCGTCCCGCCGGAATTGCAGTACCTGCAATACATCATCTTCATCATGGTGATCGCGGCCCTGGTGCAGATTCTGGAAATGGGTATGGACCGCTATATGCCGGATTTGCATGCCAAACTGGGTATCTTCCTGCCGCTCATCACAGTCAACTGCGCCATCCTGGGCGTGACGCTGTTCATGGTCATCCGCAACTACAACTTCGTCCAGTCCGTCCTGTTCAGCCTGGGCAGTGGCCTGGGCTGGTGGCTGGCCATCAACATGCTGGCCGCCATCCGTGAAAAGCTGGCCAATGTCAAACTGCCTGTGGGTTTGAAGGGCCCGGCCCTCTCCTTCATCATCACCGGCATCATGGCCATGGCCTTCATTGGCTTTTCCGGCATCTTTACCATCCAGTAAGGGGGCAACATGAACTTCAACACTATTTTACTGACCGTGGGCATCTTAAGCGCGGTCTCCGCCGGCTTAAGCCTCATCATCTCCCTGGCGGAAAAGGTGCTCAACAACTATGGCACCTGTGAACTGGACATCAACAACGGCAAGAAAAAGCTGTCTGTTTCCGGCGGCAGCTCCCTTTTGTCCACCCTGGCCGGGGAAAAAATCTTCATCCCCTCTGCCTGCGGCGGCAAGGCCACCTGTGGCCTGTGCAAGGTGGCTGTGCTGGAGGGAGCTGGCCCCCTGCTCCTGACGGAGGAGCCCTATATCACCAAGGAAGAGCGCGAACAGCATAT
>CAYOOZ010000015.1:9009-21294 GCA_964405705.1 uncultured Christensenella sp. | reverse complement strand
CCAGGTCAAGGTCAAGGGCAACATGAAGCTCTTAATTCCGGAGGACTTGTTCAACATCCGCGAGTTTGTTTGTGAGCTGGTGGAGATGGAGGACATGACCTATGACATCAAGCGCTTGAGAATGCGCTTGCCCAAAGGTCAGACCATAGATTTTAAGGCCGGCCAGTTCATGCAGTTTTATACCAAGCCCTATGGCAAGGTCAAGGAAGAGGTTTTCCGTGCCTATTCCATTTCCTCCAAGGCCTCTGAAAAGGACCATCTGGAGCTGCTCATCCGCCTGGTGCCCGACGGCATTTGCACCACCTATGTGCATACCGCCTTAAAGGTGGGGGATAATGTAAGGCTCTCCGGTCCCTACGGGGATTTCTACCTGCGCGGCAATTGCGATGAATTGATCATGATTGCCGGCGGCTCGGGCTTAGCGCCCATCCGCTCGCTGGTCTATGATGTCATTGAGAAGGGCTTGCCCCATAAGATGCGCTTCTTCTTTGGCGCCAACACACTAAAGGACCTCTACTACCAGGAAGAATTTGCCCAGATTGAGCGGGATTATCCCCAGTTCAAGTTCATCCCCTGCATTGCGCGCCCCACGCCTGAGGATAATTGGCAGGGGGTCACAGGCTTTGTCACCGTGGCCCTGCAAGAGCAGGTGGAGGACGCTGCCAGCAAGGAGGCCTACCTTTGCGGCAGCCCGGGCATGCTGGATGCCTGCATCAAGATTCTCAAAGAGAAAGGCTTCACGGATGAAACCATTTTCTACGACAAGTTCTAAGGGGAGGACAGCATGAAGCAAAACCCAAAAGAAATCCCGGTTTTGGAAGACCTGCGCGCCGGCATCCTGGCCCGTGACGGCTTCCTGGGTACCGATACACGCCTCTACCCCCAGATTATTGAGGACGATGCTGCCTTGCTTGCGGAATTGGGCGTTACCGCCCAGGATTTGGGGCAGCAGCTGGCGGATTTAACCAAGGTCGGCCTGGAAGGCATGGGGGAGTGGGTGGCAGTGAACGGCTTTGAGGTCAAGGTGGATGAGTATATGGGCAAAATCGGCTGCCCCTTTCGTGACCACCGCGCTGCCAAGCGCAACACCACGCTCAAGAACAGCAAGGGCGAGGAACTGGTCTATACTGATCTGGCTGTACACTTGATTTTGAAACATGGCTTCTTCCAGGGCTTGGGGTCCAAGTACCGCCTGGACCCAGCCCATGTGGCCGCCTTCCTCGTTCAAGGCTGACGCAAATTAACTTACCATTACCAATTTACCGCCGCGATTAAGCGGCGGTTTTTGGTTTTAATCGAATACAATCAGCGAACATAATAACACGAAAAATTAAGAAATAATGCTTGAAATGGGATAATATTGGTGAAAATGATGTTTTGAGATGAAATTATGTGCAAAAACACCCTTTTCTGTTGACCCGCAATTTGACCCTTGCTATACTATTTTCAACAAGCTCATTGATCTAAACCTGACGACAAATGAAAGGCATCAAGTTGAACATTCTTTCCCTTGACGTTGGCACAACAAGTATCCGGGGCGTCCTGTTTTCCATGGACGGGGAAACCCTTGTTTCCCATGCTGTTTCCACGCCCCTTTTGTTTGCTGAGGAAAAGATTGAGCAAAGCCCCGTTGTTTTTACAGATGCTCTCCTTGAAATCTGTCGCGTTATCTTGTCCTCCTTCACCATTGACGCCATCAGCTTGACAGCCTATCGCTCCGCCCCTGCACTTTTGGACAGGGATGGCCAGGCGCTTACCAATTTCATCATGTGGCAGGACAGGCGAAACCAGCAGATCTGCGAATCCCTCTCCTGCAACAATGATTTGGTGCACCAAATCTGCGGCGCTAATATCAACACCGTGTTCACCGCCGGCAAGTTAACCTGGCTGAAACAAAACCGCCCGGATGCCTGGCAAAAGGCGTACAAGGCCGCGGTGGTGCCGGATTACCTCCTGCACTTTATGAGCGGTGTTTTTGCCACGGATTATACCTATGGCAGCCGCACGCTGCTGATGGACCTTGAATCCAAAACCTGGGATGATGGCCTTTGCAAGCTCTTTGATATTGAACAAGACAAGCTCTGCGATCTCATCCCCCAGGGATCTGTGGCTGGCAGGACGACAGCTAAATTCGCTCAGTTGTCCGGTGTAAAAGAGGGCATTCCGGTCATCTCAGCCGGCGGGGATCAGCAGTGCGGCGCCCTGGGTTTGGGCGTGACGGACAAAAGCCGCCTCATCATCAACCTGGGCACTGGCGCTTTCATCTTAACGCTAACAGATGAACCGGTTTTGACAGAGCCCGCTATTATTTGCAATGTGGCGGCAGTCCATGACAAATACACTTTGGAAAGCAATGTGTTGACGGCAGCCTCTGCCCTAAACTGGGCCATGGACACCTTCTTTGCGGATTTAAAAAAGGATGGCAAGCCCGATTTTAAAGCCTTCAACGACCTGGCGGCCTCAGCGCCTCTTTGCGCCAACGGGCTCACCTGCCTGCCCCTCTTTTCCGGTTGCGGCACCCGTCATTGGAGCCCCGAGGCCCGCGCCTCCTTCCAGGGCATGAGCCTGTCCACCTCAAGGGCTGACATCGCCCGCGCTCTGTATGAGGGCATTGCTGCTGAAATCGCGAACAGCATAGCGTTTATGCCCATTGATAAAGCCACCATTAAAGAAATCAGCTTATCCGGCGGTCTGTCCCAAAGCGCTGTGTTCAACCAAATTCTTTGTGATATGCTGGGCATCCCCTTGATTAGGTATCACAACGCGCAAGCCACGGCCATTGGCGCTTTTGCGTCCGCTGCTGTGGCCCTGGGCAATTACGCTTCCTATGAGCAGGCCCTGCTCGCCGCGCGCAAAAGCGATACCATCCAGCGTTTTACCCCCTCACAGGAAGCCCACCTTTCCTATCAAAGCTACCTGAAGCAATACAACCATCTCTTCTCTTTGTCGACCCAAGTCTGAAAGGGATTGTCATGGCAAGAATGAAAATCAACAAGGTCAATATGAGCGATTTGGGCATCATCTCCCAGGTTGCCCATATGTATTACAACCTGCAAATGCAGCAGCCAGAAATTGCCCGGCGTCTTTATTTCTCCCGCCCCAAGGTCTCCCGGATGCTGAAAAAGGCAAGGGAGTTGGGCGTGGTAGACATCCGTGTCAATCGCTATCAGGACAGGCTGACCAGCATTGAGCAGAAGATGAAGGACCTGTTTCACTTAAAAGAGGTCATTGTCCTCTCCGGCGGGGATGACACTGCGGGGGAAGTTGATGAGGGCCTGACCAATTTTGCTGCCTTGTATGTCAGCCAGCTTTTAAAGAACAATATCAATATGGGCATCACTGGCGGCGGCACGGTGTACCGCGTCATTAAAAAAATGCCCAAGGTGGAGGTCAAGGGACTAAACGCCGTTCAGGTCATCGGCGCTTCCGCCAACCAATATATCGCTGGTGAAGCCCGGGAGTTGGTCAACCATATCTCAACCCTGCTGTCCGCCTCAGGCCACTATTTGAACACTCCCTTATGCATTGATGATCTCTATGCCAAAAACATCCTCATGCAGGACCCCAATGTGGGCAAGGTGCTGGCCTATATGAAGCGGCTGGATATGCTTGTGACCGGCATTGGCAGCTTTTCCACACGCGAGGATGCCCCGGTTTGGTTTGGCTACATGACCCCTGAGCACCGGGAGGAGCTGCAGGCCCAAGGGGCAGTGGGCAGCATTTGCGCCCAGTATTTCAACATCAAAGGGGAGCTTTTGGACTGCGAGTGGAACCGCAAGTGCGTCGCCATCCCCTTTGAGGACATGCACAGGATCCCCCTGACCATCGGTGTTGCGGCCGGGCCCAAAAAGGTGTTGCCCATTCTGGGTGCCCTGCATGGACAGCACATCCAGGTGCTGATAACCGACGCGGACACCGCCGGGCAGATTATTGAACACGAAGTCCCCTGTGAAGTAGAAAAAGCAATGAACCACTGAAAAACAAGGAGGTGAACCCCGCAGAATCCGCGCAGAGTGAGCATCTACCCTACCAATGAAACGCATTAAACCCAATTAAGAAAGGAAGACCCCATGAACAAAAAAGTCTTTAGCCTGCTTTTGGCCCTCTCGCTCCTTTTGGGCATGTCCGGCCTGGCCCTGGCCCAAGAGCCCGTCACCCTGACTTTCTGGACCCCGACCTGGCGCCAGGCTGCAGAAGAGCCCATCATCGCCGACTTCATGGAGAAAAACCCCGATGTTAAGGTTGAGGTCACCTATTATTCCTCTGATGACATCAAGTCCAAGACCAAGATTGCCGCTTCTTCTGGCACCTTGCCGGACATGTGGTACAACTGGGGCGGCGTTCTGGCTGATTTCTATGCGGAGAACGGCCTGAGCCTGGACCTCACCCAGTACGCCAAGGACAACAACTGGAATGAAAAGTACTTGGCCGGCGCGCTGGAGCAGTGCATGTACGACGGCCAGCTCATCGGCCTGCCTCAGAACCTGGTGGGCCTTGTGATGTACTACCGCGTTGACCTGTTTGAGAAGTATGGTATCGCTGTGCCCACCACCTTTAACGAGCTGGAAGCCGCTGCTGATGTCCTGGTCAAAAACGGCGTCACCCCCTTCTCCTCCTACAACAAGCACATGATGCGCTACCACGAGGCCCTCATTGAATACTTTGGCGGCAAAGAAGAGCATGACAACCTGCTCCTCTTAAACGCGGACTGGGGTCAGTCTGAAGCCATCAAGCAAAGCTTCGCCAAACTGAAGGAGTGGTACGACAAGGGCTACTTCCCCTCTGATGTCCTGGCTTCTGATACCTCAACCGCCAAGATGTATGTCTATTCTGGTGCTGCTGCCATGATCATGGAAAACCCGGGCATGGCCTCTGAAATTGTTGCCAATAACTATGACCCGGCGATGTATGGCTGGTTTGCCTTCCCCTCCAGCCAGGATGGCCCTGGCCGCCTGTCTGCCTACGTGAAATTGGTGCAGTTCAACAAGAACATTCCCGAGGACAAATTGGCAGCCGCCATGCGCTTTTGGGATTACTACTACAGCGATGAGAGCCTTTCTGCCCACGCGGCCATTGAGCAGCCCACCGCCCGTATCGGCGCCGCCTTGCCGGAGAACTATGCCCTGGCCAAGGGGATGCTGGAACTCATCAGCGAAAACGGCGGCTATGCCACCATGGACCTGAAAGTTCCCGCTGAAGTCATGGCCAGGTATTTCGCGGTGCTGGACAATGTGCTCTTGGGCGGTGTCACCCCGGAGAACGCCGGCAACGAAATCCAGGTAGATGTGGAAAACTACAAGCTCGACAATTAACTCTTTTCTCTGCCCCGGGGCCTGCCCGGGGCAGAGGTCCATGGAAAAGCTCGTAACAAAAAGGAGGAAGTGGGTTGAAGAAGAAGTATGCCAAGGCCGGATTCATGATGCCTGCCTTGCTGATTTATAGCTCGGTCGTCGTTATCCCGGCCATCTACTCCATTGTGCTGAGCTTTTTCCGCTGGAATGGCATCGGCAAAATTACCTCGGTCGGCTTTCGCAACTATGTCAACCTGTTCACCAGGGACTCGGTCTTTCAAACGGCCCTGTCCAACAACCTCATCTGGATTGTCTTAACCCTCGTTTTCACCACCAGCCTGGCCTTAGGGCTTGCGCTGATGCTCAACCGCGCATTCAAGGGAAGAACGGCCTTCCGCGCCATCTTCTATTTTCCATACATGCTCTCCTGGGTGGTCATCGGCATCATCTGGAAATGGATTTATAACCCCAACATTGGCTTTTTGGACGAAATGCTCCGCATTTTTGGGCTGGGCCACCTCAACATCACCTGGCTCTCAGACCCAAACATCGCCCTGTACTGCATCTTCATCGCAGCCCTCTGGCAGTCCACCGGCCAGCCCATGCTGTATTTTATGGCTGGGCTTCAGGCCATCCCGCATGAGCTGTATGAGGCGGCGGATGTGGACGGCGCCAACACTTGGTCGCGCTTTATTCATATCACCATTCCCCAGTTGAAAGAAACTTTTGTCATCGTTTTTGCCACCCTGGTTATCTCCGCCATGAAGGTCTATGACGTGGTCTTTGTCATGACAGGCGGGGGCCCGGCCAATTCCACCCAGACCCTGGCTTCCTACATGTACTCCCAGACCTTTGAGTTCTCCAACCTGGGGACGGGCAGCGCCATTGCGACCATCATGATGCTTGTGATGATGGTGGTCATTGTGCCCTACATCCTCTTTACCACAAGGCCGGAATAGGAGGAAGCATGCAAAGAACACAGCAAAAGCCCATTCTCAAGCAGGTTGTTTTTTATACCAGCCTCACCCTGTTGGCCCTCGTCTGGCTGGTGCCCATTTTTACAGTGTTTTTAACATCCATCAAGAGCACGACTGATTTTTACTCCGGCGTTGGCCTGTTTGAATGGCCGGCAGTGCCCCAGTGGGACAACTTCAAAAATGCCTGGGTAGGCGGGCGGATGAGCATGTATATGCTAAACGGCCTCATCGTCTGTCTGACCAAGGTGCCCCTGGGCATCTTTATCTCCTCTATGCTGGCCTTTGCCTTAACCAGGCTGGAGGTCAAGCGCAGCCGCGCCATCTTTATCTATGTTTTAATCGGTATGATGCTGCCCCTGCAGGTGGTGCTCATCCCCTTAAACATCGGCTATTCCCGCCTGGGC
Source organism: uncultured Christensenella sp. (assembly GCA_964405705.1). Taxonomy (GTDB): domain Bacteria; phylum Bacillota; class Clostridia; order Christensenellales; family Aristaeellaceae; genus UBA6115. Next base: position 14,622 of record CAYOOZ010000015.1, on the reverse strand, counting down.
CTGACCAACACCTACTTAAGCCTGATCTATACCTACATCGGCTTTGGTATCCCCTTGGGCACGCTCATTTTCCGGGGTTTCTTCAACGGCATCCCCAAGGAGTTGGATCAGGCCGCCTTGATTGACGGCTGCAATAGCTGGCGGCTGTATTCCTCTATCATCCTGCCCCTGGCCAAGCCGGCCATCGCGACCGTTTTCATCATCGACTTTTTGAACACCTGGAACGAGTTCATGGTGCAAAGCGTCCTCATCACCAAGGACACCATGAAGACCGTGCCCAATGGCCTTTTGAGCTTTTTTGGGGAGTTCAGCGTGGACTATGGCCTGCTCAACGCGGGCGTCCTCCTGTCCATTGTCCCGGTGCTCATCACCTACCTTCTCTTCCAGCGGTATTTTGTCTATGGCATGGCCGGGGCAGTCAAAGGCTAATAATCTCAAAGGAGTTTTACATGAGTCAAAGGTATTTCGCCAACTGGGAGTCCCTCAACGCCCATCCTATCCCGCAATGGTATGAAGATTGCAAGTTGGGCATCTTTATCCACTGGGGCATCTATTCCGTTCCCGCCTTTGCCAACCCTTCCTATCAGCTGGGCGAAATCCCCATTGAAAAGGACTGGTACATCAACAACCCCTATTCGGAGTGGTACGCCAATTCCGTGCGCGTGGGGGAAGGCCCCACCTATGAGCACCACAAGAAGACCTATGGCTTAGACTATCCCTATGAGAATTTCGCTGATGAATGGAAGGCAGAAAACTGGAAGCCCGGTGAATGGACAAGGCTATTTGAAAAGGCCGGAGCCAAGTATGTGGTGCTGGTCACCAAGCACCATGACGGCTTCTGTCTCTTCCCCAGCCAGCATACGGATTTTTCCTCCGTCAACCGCGGGCCTATGCGCAACATCACGGGTGAATTGTGCGAGGAAGTCGCAAAGACCGATATGAAGATGGGTCTGTATTATTCAGGCTATCTCAACTGGACCTTTGATGATGAGCCGGTGTTTAGCAAGAAAAACATCAACACCTATTGCAGCCCCACCTATGAGTACGCGGATTTTGTGTACAAGCAGAGCAGGGAGCTGATTGACACCTATAAGCCTTCCCTCTTCTGGAACGATGTGGGCTGGCCCAGGCAGGGGGAGGAGCACCTAAAGCACCTGCTCTCCCATTATTACAACACCAATCAGGATGCTGTGGTCAATGACCGCTTCTCCGGATTTTACCAGGGCTATCTCACCAAGGAGTACAAGTCCGGCGTCGCGTCCCGTGAGCAGAAATGGGAAATGTGCCGGGGCCTGGGACTGTCCTTTGGCTACAACCAAATGGAAAACCGGGACAACGCCATCCAGCTTCGCGACCTTGTCGCCCTTTTGGTTTCAACCGTCGCCAACAACGGCAACCTCCTGGTCAACGTCGGCCCCAAGGCGGACGGCACCATCCCGGATTGGCAGGAGGAATTGCTCCTGGGCCTGGGTCAATGGATGCAAATCAACGGCGAAGCCATCTACAACACCCGCATAACTGACAGGGAGTCCGTCAAGCTGGACCAGGCCACCGCCCATTTCACCAAAAAGGACGACACCCATTACCTGATGTTCACCGATATCCCAAAGGAAGCCTTTTCTGTGCGCGTCCCTTCACTCAAAGGCCCAATAAAGGCGCTGGACAGCCGTGTCCAATTTGAGACCAGGCAGGAAGAGGGCGGCCTCTTGCTCCAGGTGGCTGCCCGGGATAACGACCTGCCCCTGGCCTTCCGTTTTCATGGATAAGATTTTCAGCAAATCTGTAGTAGAAAGGGAAAGCGGCCATGCGGATTGAAAAAAAGGTCATCTCCAACTTGCCCCTTTGTTACTCCATCGCGCCATTTGTGATGCCTTCCGGCTTTCATTTCCTGGTTGCCGCGGAAAAAAAGGACCCTTGCTACCTCTTTGATGAGGATGGCAACCAATTAGAAACGGTCTGGACAACGCCTGGCGGCGTAATGACCATGGTGCAGGTACCTGGCAGCGCGGATAGCTTTCTGGCCACACACCAGTTTTACTCGCCCAATGATTCTGCAAAAGCGCGCATTGTCATCGCTAAGCGCTTGGACAAAAACAATTGGGACATCCGCACCCTGGTGGACGCGCCTTTTGTGCACCGCTTTGGCATCATGAAAAGCCATGGCGCGCACTACCTCATCGTCTGCTGCCTCAAAAGCGGTCATGCCTACAAAGAGGACTGGACCTCTCCCGGCCAGGTCTTTGCCGCCCTTCTGCCAACAGATTTGTCCCCCTACAACCAGGACAACCAGCTGCCCCTCACCCTCATTAAGGACAACCTCACCCGCAACCATGGGTTTTCTATCTATGAGGATGAAACCGGGCAGTCTGCCATTATTTCCGCGGACAACGGCATTTTCCGCTTCTCTCCGCCCAGCGCCCTGGGCCAGGAATGGGCCATCACCCAGCTTTATGACCAGCCAGTCAGCGATGCAGTCCTCATGGACTTTGACCAGGACGGTGAAGAGGAACTGGGTTGCCTGGCGCCCTTTCATGGGAACGACCTCTTCATCCTCAAGAAAGATAAAAATGGTGTCTATCAAAAAGTCTGGGCAAAGGACGGCAACCATCAGATGTGGCACGCCACCTACGCCTGCCAGATTCTTGGCAAGCCCGCCTGGCTGGTGGGGGACCGCAAGGGCGAGCGCGATCTCTTAATGATTACCTTTGAGGATGGCGGGTACAAGGCCACCACCATCGACCACGATGTCGGCCCTGCCAATGCCATGTGCTTCAAAACCAGGGACGGCCTTGACCGCGTCATTGCCGCCAACCGCGAAACCAACCAGGTGGCTTTATACACCTTGACATACAACCAAATCAAAGGAGAACAACATGAGCAAAATATCTGAAATCACCCGGGAAAAATGGATTATGAGCACCTTTCCGGAGTGGGGGACCTGGCTCAATGAAGAGATTGAAGAAGAAGTCGTAGCTCCAGGTTCTGTCGCCATGTGGTGGCTGGGTTGCACCGGCATCTGGCTGAAGACCGAGGGCAACGCCCAGATTTCCATTGACCTGTGGACAGGCAACGGAAAGCGCACCCATGGCAATGGCAAGATGGCCGTTGGCCACCAGATGGCCAACATGTGCGGCGCCCGCAAGATGCAGCCCAACCTGCGCGCTGTTCCCTATGTGTTTGACCCCTTTGCCTTTAAAACTGTGGATGCCGTCCTCGCCACCCACTATCATCAAGACCATATGTCAGCCGAATGGGCTGCCCATGTTATCCAGTCGGACATGAAAACCGTCGATAAAAACGGCCAAGAAATCCCCGTGCCCTTCATTGGCCCGCAAAAGAGCGTGGACCTCTGGGTCAAGTGGGGCGTACCCGTGGAGCGTTGCATTGTCGTCCGTCCCGGGGACACCGTCAAGATCCGTGACATTGAAATTGTCGCCCTGGACTCCTTTGACCGCACCTGCCTGGTCACCACCGATTCCACCGGCCCTGACCGTGAGGAATTAACCGGAATCTGCCCCACGGACATGGATGAGAAGGCTGTCAACTTCCTCATTAAAACCACTGGCGGCAACATCTACCACTCCGGGGACTCCCACTACTCCATCTACTACGCCAAGCACGGCAAGGATTACGACATTGACATTGCCTTTGGCTCCTACGGCGAAAACCCCATTGGCATGGCCGACAAGATGACCAGCATCGACATCCTGCGCATGGCTGAAGCCCTGCGAACCAAGGTCGTCATCCCCATCCACTATGATGCCTGGACCAACTTCATGGCGGATGTCAACGAGATCAAGGTGCTTTACGATTTAAAGAAGGACAGGCTGGACTACCAGTTCCATCCCTTCTTCTGGGAGGTTGGCGGCAAGTACGTCTACCCGCGTGATCAGAACAAGAAGGCCTACCATCACCCCCGTGGTTTTGAAGACTGCTTTGGGGCGCCGCAGAACATTCCGTTCAGGTCCTTGTTGTAAGGAAGGGGACGTGGGGGACGTTTCTTTTCTTTGAAAGAAAAGAAACAGAAGAACAACAAATAAAAGCGCTTGTGGTGAGGCATTCATCCAAGCGCTTTTCTCATTAGTCTTTATTTTTCCAAATACCCACGCAGCAGCGCGTTGCCCTTTTTCAGGTTATCCTTCCATTCCGCCTTGCCGGTGTACCAGCATTCCGCAGTGAACAGCCTTACGCCTGACTCAAGTGCTACCATAATGCCATCCTCAAAGTCTACCCGCCCCTCGCCAAACTCCATGTTTCGATAGACGCCCTCCACCGTGTCCTTTAAGTGCATGGCCATCAGGTGGCCTTCCCCGGCTTTAATCTCCAGGTTCACACAGCGCTCATATAAATAGCAGGCATTGGTCAGGTTGCCCAGGTCAGGGTACACGCCCAGGTAGGGGGAGTTAACCTCACTCACATAGGCCATGGCCTTGGTGATGGTGTCCATAAAAGGCGTTTCCATCGTCTCAAAACCCAGGCTGACCCCCATTTTGGCGGCTAGGTCCACGCTCTTTTTCAGATTGGTGAGGAAGTACCCGCGCGTCTGCTCATCCCCTTCCTCATAGTACACATCATAGCCTGCCAACTGGATTACCCGGATGCCCAGGTCACAGGCTAGTTTGATGGCCTTTTCCATGATGTCCAGGCTTTTTTCACGTATGGCTTGGTCATGGCTGCCCAGGGGATATTTTCGATGGCCAGACAGGCACATGGTCTTGATGGGCAAGCCTGCCTTAAACATGGTCTCCACCAGCCTTTGCCGCTCCTCCCGCGTCCAATCAAGGCGCGCAAGGCGGGCATCCGTTTCATCAATGCTGATTTCAAGGAAATCAAAACCGGCCTCCTTTGCGGTCATCAGCCGCTCTAAGAAGCCCATTCCCTCGGGGATGGCCTTCTCGTACAAGCCCAGCAGGTATCTGCTCATTTTGTTCCTCCTTGCCCTGTGTAAAATGCCATAGCCAGGTCCGACACCTGTAAAAAGCGCCCAAACTTCCTGTCATAGCTGCCTTTATCATCTGCATTGGGGACATAGGTCTTCACCACCCTGGACATTGTGGCTGCCGCTTCCTCCAGGCTCTCATACCGGCCAAAAACCCTGGCTGCCGTCATTGCGGCTCCAAGCGCGCCCAGTTCATCCGCCTCAATGGTTTCAATCCGCAGCTGCAGGATATCCGCAAACATCTGCACCCAGTTTGCCGATCGCACCACCCCGCCGGCCAAGCGCACCGTGTCAACAGGCACATGCCTGCTCCGTTGAAGCCGCTCAACCTGCATCCGATGGCCAAACACAATGCCCTCACAAAACGCACGGATCACCTGGGCCCTATTGTGCCAGGCCTCCAGACCAAAGACCAGCGCCTTGGTTCTAGCGTCATCTATCCCGCCATACAAATAGGGCAAAAATAGGATCTCCTGCTCATCCGGCCGGACAGAGTCCACCTGCTCATTGGCCCAGTCATACAGGCCTTTGCCCGCGTCTTTTGCAGCTTCCCGCATAAAGTTGTTGAGCAGCCAATCATAATTGGACGCTGAGGTGGGGGAGCATTCCTCCTGCAGGTAGTAACCTGGCAGGCAATAGATGGAGTTCATCTGGACGCTCCTGTCCTTGACCGG
>CAYOOZ010000015.1:0-8999 GCA_964405705.1 uncultured Christensenella sp. | reverse complement strand
ATACTCATTAATGGCCCAGGTGCCGGCAATGACAGCAATGCGGCTGGAATCGCAGACATTCATCCCCAAAGCACAAGCGTCAATGTCAAACATCCCGGCGGCCACCGGCGTTCCTTCCATCAGCCCGCAGATGTCCGCGCACTCCTTGCTCACCCGCCCTGCCAGCGCGTCTGACTCAATCAGCGGCGGTAAGATGCCCTTAATGCCTGAAAGCTCGAAAATTTTAAGGATTTCTTCATCATATTCTCGTGTGTTCAGGTTCACCAGGCAGGAGCCGGACATATTGGTGATTTCGGCCTGGGCCTGCCCGGTCATGCGGAAGCGCACATAATCTGTCACGCCAAAGGCATACTGTGTCTTACGAATAACCTCCGGCTCATTGTCCATCAGCCACTTGAGCAAGGCCACCGGCTGGCTGGCCAGCACCTTCTGGTAGATCAGCGGGTAGGCTTTCTCGCTGGTGCCGTCCTTTTGCCAGGCGGCCACGATGTCCCCGGCCCTGCTGTCGGTTGAGATGATGCCGGGCCTGGCTGGCTTGTTGTCCTTTCCCCAGAGGTAGATTCCTTTCCCGTGTCCGGTAAAGGAAACAGCTTTGATATCTTCCTTGTTCAAGCCGCTTTTTTGGAGGGCTTCTTTTATGACAGCGCAGTGCGCCTGCCAAAGGTCTTCCATGTCCCTTTCGGTGTGGCCAGGGTGCGGGGTTTGCATCAACAGCCTCTGGCTGGCGGAGGCTACCATCCTGCCCAGGTCATCAAAAATGACGGCCTTGCTGCTGGTGCCCCCATGGTCAACACCCATGAAATACTGCCGCATGCTCATCCCCGCCCCCCTTGTCCTTTTACTTGCCCTCAAACACATAGCGCATGAAACGCACGGCATTTTTGGCGTCCTCGTCCATCGCCTTGATGCTGGGGTCCTCGTTCATCTCGCGCCAGATTTTGATGTCACGGCCCACCTGGCCGCCCATGTTCACAAAAGGCTCCATGACCACATTGCCTTGGTAGTTGATGTCTTTAAGGGCACAGGCAACCTCATGCCAGGGGATGCGGCCCTTGCCGGGCACGCGCCGGTTGGCCTCACCTGTGTGGAAATGCCCCAGGTGCTTGCCCGCCGTCCTGATGGCGCCGCCGATGGAATCCTCTTCAATGTTCATGTGGAAGGTGTCCAGGTGCAGCTTGACCGCGGGCACATCTACCTGCTCCACAAACCGCACGCCCTCTTCCGCTGTGTTTAACAGGTAGCCCTCAAAGCGGTTGAGCACCTCCAGGCAGTAATCAACTCCATGGTCCTGTGCCGCTTTTCCCACCTCGCGCACGTTTTTCACGCTGCGCTCCCAGTCGCCCTGCTTATCAATCTCCTTGGAGTAATCCACCGGCCAATAGCTGTATATGCCGCCGCCAATGGTATGGATGTCCAGGATTTCCAGGCGCTTTAAGAGGTCAAAGTAAAAGGCTTTGGCGTTTTTGATGATGCCCTCGTCCTTGGACGCCAGGTTCTGCTGGGCGGAAGGGCCATGCCCGGCAGTCAAGGTGATACCCCGGTCCTTGGCCGCGCGCCTGATTTCCTTTAATTGCTCAGTGCTGTAGGTGGGCAGGGGGGTGCAGGCGATCTCCAGCACGTCAAAGCCCAGCTTGGCTGTTTTTTCAATGTAGGGCAGGTAGTCAGCCGACCAGTCCTGCTCCCAGTAGGCGTAATAGATGCCATATTTCATACACTCACCTCATCGTTGAACTTCAATAAAGAGCGGCGACGCGCACGCGATGGGCAGAATCGCATACGCGTCGCCTGGGATTCAAAAAAACGGATTAGAAGTCGAACTGATCCACGTTCTCAGCAGTCCAGACAGAGGGGTCACCCATGATGATGGTCTTGCCATCTTCCCAAACGGTGATAGCGCCCACGCCCGGGATTTCCATGCCGTTGGTGATGGGGGTGCCGTTTAACTCATAGTGGGCGACGTAGACGGTCAGCTTGCCCAATTTGCCCGGATCCCAGAGGATACCAAAGTCCAGGGAGCCATCCTTCAAATAGGGCGCGGAGTCCTTGGGCATGGAGGAGCCAACCACGGCCACCTTGTCCTGCAGGCCCTTTTCCTGGACGGCCATGGCAGCGCCAATGGGGCCAGGGGTGGAGATACCGACGATGCCCTTGAGGTTGGGATAGGTGCCCAGCAGGGCCAAGGTCTGGCTGTAGGCTTCCTGTGCGGACTCATCAGAGGGAACGGGGTCTGTGACCAGCTTCAGGTTGGGGTAGCGCGTGGCGGCATATTCCAGGCCGTACTTAATCCAGGTGTTCAGGTTGGCGGCGGTTAAGTAGCCGGTGACGATGGCGTATTCGCCTTCTTCAGTGCCCATGGCTTCCACCAGCTTGTCCCAGATGATCTCGCCAAACTTCTGGTCATCAATCTGATGGATGGAGTATTTCACGTCATCTCCGCTGGCGGGCGTATCCCAGTCCACCACCAGGACGTACTCCTGGATGGCCTTTTGCAGCGCGGGGGAGACGGCGTCTGGGTCATTGGGGGCAATGGCCAGGGCATCAATGCCCTTGATGAGCAGGTCTTCAATCATGGTCACCTGCTGGGCGGCGTCGCCCTGGGTGGGGCCGGTGTAAATCACTTCAATGCCCAGTTCCTTGCCCGCTTCCAGCGCGCCGGTTTCAGAGGCGTTAAAGTAGGGGATGCCAACCAGCTTGGGCATGACAACGATGGTCTCGGCCATGGCGGCCACGCCGGATAAAACCAGCAGGAGTGAGAGCAGTACCGCGGTCAGTTTTTTCATGTGATTTTCTCCTTATAATTGTTCATTCATCCAGCAGAGGGGTTGCTGCCCGGCCCAATGCTGGTCATTGCCTTACTTGGATTTTTTGACGCGCTCCTTCGCGGTTACATGGTTGATGGACAAAACTGCAATTAAAATCAAGCCAGTGACGATGTCGGTGATGTTGCGGTTGACGCCGATGATATTAAAGCCAGAGGAGATGATCTGCAGGATCAAAACTGCCAGCACCGTGCCCCAAACCTTGCCGCTGCCGCCGTTGATGTCCGTTCCGCCCAGGACGGTCGCGGCCACCGCCTGGAGGGTGTAGCTGGTTCCGTAGTCCGCCCTGGCGGAATTGTAGCGGGAAATCATCAGGATGCCGGCAATGCCCGCCATGACGGCTGAGAAGACATAGACCATGGTGAGCACTTTTTTGGTGTTCACGCCGGAGAAACGGGTGGCCTTTTCATTGCCGCCCACCATGTACACATTCACGCCCCATGGGGTCTTGTGAATCAAGTACCAGGCAGCCAGGATGACCAGGATGTAAATCAATAAGGTATACGGTATATCAAAGAGTGTACCCGCGCCGATGCGCTGGAAAACTTTTGGGAAGCCCGAAATGCCCGATCCCCTGGTAATGTTGAGCGATATGCCGTTAAACACTGTTTGTGTACCCAGGGTGACCAGGAGGGGTACCACGCCCACATAGGCGACAAAGAAGCCGTTGGCCAGGCCGCAGATGACGGATACAACAATGACAGAGGCGATGCCCAGGATAATGATGACCGGGTCGCTCATGGAGCCGGCCTGGTTCATTGCCCGCATCAGGTAGGCGCCCACGATGGCGCTGAGCATGGCGGAGCCCAGGAGAGAAAGGTTGATGCCGCCCGTCATGATGACCACCGACATGCCGATAGCCAGAATGCCAAACTCCGCCATCTGAAAGCCGATGTTTTTAAAATTGCGCACCGTCAGGAAGCGGCCGGGGGCCAGGATGGACATCACCAGGATGAGCACCAGGAGGAAAAACACCAGGAACACCATCTTGGGGTCCTTTTTAACAAATTGAAGCGCCCTATCCTTGAAGCTGGGGGGATTTGTCTTTGCATTTTCCATGTGATTACCTCTCAATCGCTGATGGGGACAATGTCCACCTTGGTCATCCGCCTGGCTTCCCGGCGCAGCTTCACCATGTCAAAGCTGACCACCAAAAGAATGATAGCGCCCACGATGATATCCTGCCAGTAGGCGGAAATCTTGGCCAGGGTTAAGCCGTTTGAGATGTAGGCGAACATCATCACGCCCATGAAGGTGCCCAAGACCGAGCCGGAGCCGCCGGTTAAAAGCGCGCCGCCCAGCACCACCGCGCCGATGACCTTCATCTCATAGCCGATAAAGGCATTGGGGTCCACCGACTTCATAATGGAAGTATAGGTGATGGCCGCAAAGCCAGCCATCATGCCGGAGAAGACATAGGCAAAGGTGGTCAGGTTTTTGTTGTTAAGGCCCACGCGCTCAGCAGAGACGCGGTTGCCGCCCATCGCCATGATGGAGCGCCCCAGCTTTGTCCATTTGAGCATGAACCAAGTGATTAGCATGGCCAGGATGAACAGCAGAAACTGGATAGGAAAGCCCACCGATCCGCCCACCTGTCCTGGTGTGGAGAACAGCTTGATGCTGCCAAAATCAATGATTTTCTGAGGTAGTTGGTTGATCCAGGCACCGTTTGTATAGTATTTCAAGAATCCATTGATGATGGTGTTAAGGCCGAGGGTGGCGATGATGGGGGGCAAATTGAGCCTTGAAATCATCAGCCCGTTCAAAAGCCCGATCATACCGCCAATCAGGATGCCCAAAAGGTAAATGAGCAGCAGGTTGTCAAAGCCCGTGTCCCTCATAAGCTGCCCGGTTAAAACTGTCACCAGGGCCAATTGCCCGCCGATGGATACATCAATGCCGCCGGTTAAAATCACAACCAGCATGCCCAGGGAGGCAATGCCCAAAACGGCATTGAGCTTGAGGACTTCCATCTGGTTTTCAAAGGAGAGGAAGGTGTTGTTCATCAGGAAAGCGATTATGATCACTGCCAACAACATGATGACGATGGAAACTTCCTTTGCCTTGAATAGGTTTTTCATCCTGTTATTCATGGCGCGCCTCCTGTTCCTTGTGTTCACGATGGCCGCCCTGGACGGAGTGGCTCATCAGGAGCTCCTGATTGGCGCTGTGCCCTTCCACAATCGCGGAAACCCGGCCCTGGCGCATAACCAGCACGCGGTCTGATACGGTCAGGATTTCCGGGAGCTCAGAGGACACCATGATAACCCCCATACCGGAGTCAGCCAGGGTGCGCAGCAGGCGGTGGATTTCGTTTTTGGCGCCTACATCAATACCGTTGGTGGGCTCATCCACAATCAAGACCTTGGGGTTGGTGGCCAGCCACTTGGCGATGACAATCTTTTGTTGGTTGCCGCCGGAGAGCTTGCTTGTCTCCATGTGCGGGTAGCTGGGGCGCACATCCAATTGTTTGATGAGCTCACAAGCGCGCTTGCGCCTGCGCTTAAAGTCAATGCGCATCAGCTTGTTGGCAAAGGTGCGTAAAATGGGCAGGGTGATGTTGTTCTCCACATTTTGTTGGAGGATCAGCCCTTCGGTCTGCCGGGACTCCGGCACAAAGGCGATGCCCAGCTTTTCTGCTTCAGCGGGGGACTTTGGCGAAATTTTCTGGCCCTCCAGGAAGATTTCACCTTTGTCAGGCGCGTTGAGGCCAAACAGGGCTTGGATGGTTTCTGTCCGCCCAGCGCCTACCAGCCCGGTGATGCCCAGGATTTCCCCCTTTTTCAGATCAAAGGAAACATCCTCAAAATTGCCCTTCTTGCAGATGTTTTTAACCTCAAGGAGGACTTCGCTTCCGCCTGCGCCCAGCAACCGCTCATCGGAGACCTCCCGGCCCACCATCAAGGAAATCAGCTTGTTGCGGGTCATATCAGATGCCGGCGCGGTCGCGATCTTCTGGCCGTCCCGGATGACAGTCATGCGGTCAGAAATCTGGAACAATTCATCCAGCTTATGGCTGATGAAGATGATGCCAATGCCTTGTTTCCGAAGCTTATCCACAATCTGGAACAAGGCCTCCACCTCGCCGGAGGATAAGGCGGAGGTGGGTTCGTCCATGATGAGGATTTTGGCGTCATAGACCAGGGCGCGCGCGATGGCTACCAATTGCTGCTTGGCGGTGGAAAGCATGTTGGCCCTGATGTTCAGGTCAATATCAACACCCAGGTTTTCCAGCGCCTGCCGGGCGGTCTTCTCCACCTTACGCCAGTTCATCAGCCAGCCCTTGCTCTCCACCTGTTCTGAGAAGGCAATGTTTTCCTTCACGCTCAACGTAGGGAAGAGCGAAAAATCCTGGTAGATGGCGATGATGCCCTGGTGCATGGATTCCTTGGTGGTCAGGCTTTCGTATTCCTTTCCGTCCACCATCAAGACCCCGCCCGGGTCGGGTTTGTACACACCGGCCAAAATCTTGATCAGGGTGGATTTGCCTGCGCCATTCTCCCCAATCAAGGCGTGCACCTCCCCTAAGCGGACATCAAAATCCACCTTGGAGAGCGCTTTGACACCCGGGAAGGTCTTGGATATGTTCTTGAGCTGCAAATAGGGTAAAATCTGGTTTTCCTTTTGTGTCATAGGACGTTTTCATCCTTTCTATAAGAACTGTCAGAAAGGCGCCGGCCAGATACAATTACACAAACAGATGAAAAATAAAATGATTCATCATTCCGTTCCCGCTGATAAAAGGCTTTCATCCTGTGTGTTTGAAGAGAGTATAATTGATTTTAGGGGCTTTTGTCAAGCGATGCGGGCAAACTAACGGGGCTTGACGCAAGGATGAACACCTGTTCATGCAAGTGGGTCTCCCTGTGATTTCGTTGACACTTTGGGTCGGCTGTGATAGCCTTTTCCTTGGAAAATTGAATCATAGGGAGGATATTATGGACCGTCAGCAGGAATCCTTACGCAAGCATTATGAGTGGGCCGGGAAGATTGAGGTGGTGTCCAAGGTGCCCGTCAATGACGCCAAGGACCTCACCCTGGCGTATACGCCGGGCGTGGCTGCCCCTTGCCTTGCCATCCAGAAGGACCCCAGCCTTTCCTTTGATTTGACCCGACGCCACAACCTGGTGGCCGTTATCACCGATGGTTCCGCCGTCCTGGGCCTGGGGGACATCGGGCCTGAGGCTGGAATGCCGGTGATGGAGGGCAAGTGCTGTCTGTTTAAGGCCTTTGGCGATGTGGATGCCTTTCCCTTGTGCGTCAAGTCCCAGAATGTGGATGAGATTGTGCGCACGGTCTATTTGCTCTCTGGCTCCTTTGGCGGCATCAACCTGGAGGACATCGCCGCCCCCCGCTGCTTTGAAATTGAAAAACGCTTGCAGGAGATTTGCGATATCCCTATTTTTCATGATGACCAGCACGGCACCGCCATTGTCGCGGGCGCGGCCTTGATCAACGCGCTCAAGGTGGTCAACAAGAAGATTGGTGAGATCAAGATCGTCATCTCCGGCGCCGGCGCCGCCGGCATTGCCATTGCCAAGCATTTGTTGAACATGGGTGCAAGCCCTTCCATCTATCTGACCAACAGGAAGGGCATTCTTTATGACGGGCGGGGCGATTTAGCCCCTGACCAGGCGGAATTGTGCCAACGCATTAACCCTGAAAAGCTGTCCGGCAGCCTTGCGGATGCCATGAAAGGCGCTGATGTCTTCATGGGTGTGTCGGGGCCTGGCCTGGTCACCCGCGAAATGGTGGAAAGCATGAACAAGGATGCCATATTGTTCCCCATGGCCAACCCCACCCCCGAAATCTTCCCGGAGGAGGCCTTTTTGGGCGGGGCAGCCATCGTGGGCACAGGGCGGAGTGATTTTGACAACCAGATCAACAATGTCCTGGCCTTCCCCGGCATCTTTAGGGGCGCTTTGGATGTGCGCGCCAGCCGGATTAACGAGGCCATGTGCTTAGCGGCCAGCGAGGCCATTGCCGGTCTCATCAGCAATGAGGAGCTCAGCCATAGCTATATCATCCCGCACGCCTTTGACAAGCGCGTGGGCCCGGCGGTGGCCAATGCTGTTGCTAATGCCGCCCGGGAAAGCGGCGTCGCCCGGAAGTAAGTTTTAGGAGCAAAGATGAAGTTAGGCAGTTTTGGCCGCAAGGTCAACCTGGGTGTGATTGGCCTGGGGCATCGCGGGATAGAGCAGGTCAAACTGCTCTCCACCATGGAGGATGTAGTCATCAAGGCGGTGTCTGACCGCTACCCCGATCGCATCCTGCGCGCGCAAAACCATTTAAAGGAGAAGGGGCTTATCGTGCCGGAGGGCACGCAGAACGCCCAGGCCGTTTTGGATCGCTTGGATATTGAAGCCGTTGTCATCATGACGGACTGGGAAAACCATATCCCGCTGGCCATCCAAGCCATGAAACGGGGCCTTAAGCCCGCCATGGAGGTGGGGGGGTCTGCCAGTGTGCAGGAATGTTGGGATTTGGTGGCCGCCAGTGAAACCTGCCAGGTGCCCTGCATGATGCTAGAAAACTGCAATTACGGGGAGATTGAGTTAACGCTCCTCAACATGGTGCGCCAGGGCGTCTTTGGCGAGCTGGTGCATTGCCGGGGCGGCTATGAGCACGACCTGCGGGATGAGGTAGGCCAAGGTGACCTCATCCGCCATTATCGGCAGCACCACTTTTTCAAGCGCAATGGCGAGCTCTATCCCACGCATGAATTGGGCCCCATCGCCCGCTACCTGGACCTCAACTACGGCAACCGCATGATCAGCCTGTCCTCCTTTTCTTCCAAGGCCAGGGGCCTTTCTGCCTGGATGGGGGAACATCGAAAAGACCGGCCGGAGCTCAACCATCAACAGGTCAATCAAGGGGACATCATCACCACCCAGATTCTTTGCGCCAATGGCGAAACCATCCTCTTAACCCATGACTGCACCCTGCCCCGGCCCTATTCCAGGGGTGGCCGCGTCCAGGGCACCCGCGGCATCTGGATGGAGGACAACCGCTCCATCTTCATTGAAGGCAAAAGCCCGGTCAATCCCAATCACTGGACCCACGAATGGGAAAAGGACCAGGCTTATATGGAGGAGTACCGCCCCCAGTTGTGGAAGGATTACCATGAGTTTGGAATGCGGGGTGGCCATGGCGGCATGGATTACCTGGTGCTGCGCGCCT
>CAYOOZ010000014.1:0-24173 GCA_964405705.1 uncultured Christensenella sp. | reverse complement strand
CGATTTATCCAGTGTTTTCAATGGGTTTAGGGATTTTCAGCAGGCCCTAAATATGATTCCAATACTCAATCTGCAATAAAATTATTTGAAAAGGCACATGGATTCAAACAGGATGGTATAGCTTCAATTGATGATCAAATCATGTTATTTAGTATTCAAGCTATAGCAAAACCTACGCCGTCCCCAAAACCAACATCAACTCCAAAACCAACACCCCGTATAGCGGCCCCAAAAAATGTTATTGTTAAAGCGCTTTCAGCAACTAGTTCAAAAGTTACATGGAAAAAAGTTGAAGGAGCTCAAGAATACCGAATTTATCGTTCATATTCTATAAAAGGCCCGTTTCATCTCCTGAGTACGGTCAAAACTTTAGAGTTTATTGATACAGGACTAAAACCTGGGTTCTCTTATTACTACCGAGTTGAAAGTTATGCAAAAAACAACACATCTATTCAAACAAGTCCTAGACCAGTAAAAATGCCAACACCATCTCCGACGCCGTTTGTTGAGCCAAAATATTCATTAGTAGATGGAGATTATGCTGATTGGGGAAAGTCATATGGTTATCCATGGTTTAAATATCAAGTTAAAAACATTAGCAAGAGCTATACAATAGATGGGTTCACCTTGGTTTTTTATGCAACAGATGTTTATGGAAATAAAATTAAAGCACATGGATTTGGAGATTATTATCAGTATGAGATATATAATCAAACTGTAAAATCGGGCAAATCATTGTACTCTGAAAAAAGAACAGTTTATGGTTTTGATGCCATGAAAAACTTGCATGTTGCTATACAGAAATATCACCTTACAAACGGAAGAACAATAACAATACCAGATGAAGAATTGGTTTTTTGGAGACTGGAGTATTAGGTATCTTGAAAACTACGGATGATTCTCATACAACATTATCGGGTAGAAGCATTTGTTATTTATGTGTAACATAGAATATAGTAATTATTTACAAATTTAAAGGATAGATAAATTCCGCATGTTTCTATTAATAAAACTGATTTGCGCCTTGACCCTGTAATGATTTTGTAATAGAATATCAAATAGATATCTGTCACTTGGCAAGCTGAGTGTGAGTCTGGAGGAAAATCGCATGGCTTTAACTGACTGGAGGGCTGGCCTGCGCCGCGGCGTATGCGCGCTGTTGGCTTTAATCCTGATGGTGACGCTGCTGCCCGCATTGGCCGCGGAGCCCACCCATGGCGTCCTCACCGGGGACAAGGTGCTCTTCCGCAAGACGGTCACAGGCAGCGATTATTGGGATCGCCTGGACACCGGCTGGGTCATCAAGACCTTGTCCAAGGTGGACTATGACAACTACGCCTGGTACAAGGCGGAGGCCGCAACGCCCACATCGCCCAACCGGGTGGACACCGGCTATATCCGGGCGGACTTTGTCCGCATGTTAACCGTGGAGGAAGAAGCGGCCTGGCTGAAAACCAAGCAGCAGCCCTTTTTGGGCCTGACCCCAGTGGTTTCAGACCCCGGCACTGTCACCTCCCCCCCGGGCGAGAGCACAACGCCCAGCGCCACTTCCGGCACCCTGCGCATTACCAAGACCAGCACCAACCTGAGGAAGGAGCCCGGCGGCCTTTCCCTTTGGCAATACCCCATTGATACCGTATTGCCCTTCACCGGCGCGCCGGTTTTCTCCGGCGGCTATTACTGGTCTTATGTGACGGACACCGCCCGCAACCTCAAGGGCTATGTGCGCTCTGACTGCTATGTTATCGTGTCTGGCGCCCAGGCCACCCCCGCGCCCACCACCGGTACAGCCACCGCCAACATCCGCATCACCCTGGGCAAGACCAATTTGCGCGAGGCGCCTGGCGGCACTGTTCTGGCCGTATTGGAACGCAATGCCATCCTGCCCTATTTTGGCGTGCCCACCGCCCAAGGCGGCTACAACTGGGTTTATGCCTATGACAATGTCAGCAAGCAATACGGCTATGTGCGCTCAGACTGCTATGCCTTTGTTTCTGGGACACCCGTGCCTGTTGTGACACCTGTGCCGGTGGATAACACCGCCCAGGGCTATATCATCACCACCAAGTCCGAAATCAACCTGCGCAAAACCGCCCAGGTCAATGCCCCCGTCCTTGGCAAGGTGGATATCCGCCAGGTCTATGCCTTAAACGGCGTTATCCAGTCCTCCGGCGGCTACAGCTGGTACCCTGTCACGGTCAACGGCCAGTCTGGCTACCTGCGCGGGGATTGCGCAAGGTTGCTCACCAACACCGAATTGATTGGCTACTTAAACAACGGTCAGATTCCCTCCACCACCAACCCCGCCCCCGGCGGGCAGGCCTCCACCGGCTATGTGGTGACCACCATTGAAAAGGTCTATATAAGGGCCACCGCCTCCCAGGACGCCAGAACCTTAACCCTGGTGGAGAAGGAGGGCACGGCTTTCCCGCTGCTGTCCACCATCACCTCCGGCGGCCGGCTCTGGTACAAGGTCAGCTACCAAAACCAGGAAGGCTTTATCCTGGGTTCCGTGTCCCGCATGATGACCAACGCCGAATACATCGAGTATATCAAGACCCAGCCCACCCCCGTGCCCACGGCCGCGCCAACGGCCATCCCCCCGCTGTCTGAATTGAGTTCAACGGCCCTCACCAGCATTGAGAAGGTCATCATCCGCTCCGCGGCTACCACCGCCAGCAAGAACCTGGCCATCATCTACAAGATGGGCACCGTGGTCGCCCTGCGCGGGCAATCCACCCTGGTGGGCAAGGACACCTGGTACACCGTGCGCGTCAACGGCATCAACGGTTGGATCAGAGGGGATTTGCTGCGCATCTTAACCAAGGAAGAGGAGGCGGCCTTAAACGCCGGTGGCGATCCGGGTGCCCCCACCCCCGCCAGCTACCGCACCCTGCAGTTGGGCTCCTCGGGCGAGGACGTGACCAGGCTGCAAAATGAATTAAACCGACTGGGTCTGTTAAACAGCGCCTATGTGACCGGCACCTACAACTCTGAAACGGCCTCCGCCGTGCGCGCCTACCAGCAAAACAACGGCTTAACGGTGGACGGCATTGCCGGCAGCAACACCCAGCACAAGATCTATGGCACGGTGCCGGAGGGCACGGTCACCCCAGGCGGCGGCAGCACCGTCACCCCCACCTTAAACCCGGTTGAAATGGTGGACTGGTACAAGGGCGACATCAACGCCTTCTGGGGACGGGGCGAGGTGGCCATCATGACCGATGTGAGGACTGGCATCTCCCTGCGCATCAAGCGCTGGGCTGGCGCCTACCACATGGACGGTGAGCCCTTAACCGCGGCGGACACCGCGGCCCTCAATAAAATCTATGGCGTGTCCAGCGCCCAGGAGATTTTGGAAAAGAACCTCTACCAGCGCCGCTCGGTCTGGATTACCTTAAAGGGCCGCACCTTTGCCGCCAGCCTTTACGGCGTGCCGCACAACTACCCGGCTGGTGATACCATTGCCAACAACAACTTCAACGGCCAATTGTGCGTCCACTTCTACAACAGCCGCACCCATACCTCGGGCTCCGTGGACTCAGATCACATGAAGGCCATTCGCTACGCCTATGACACAGCGCCCAGCAGAAAATAAGTTTCCAGTCATCATCATCGGCGGCGGGGCATCCGGCCTCGCCGCCGCCAATATTTTGGCGCAAAACAAGACGCCTTTTTTGCTGATTGAAAAAGAAAAAAAGCTGGGTCGCAAGCTCCTGGCCACCGGCAATGGGCGCTGCAACCTGTTCAACACCGGGGAAGCTGTCTATTTTGGCGAGGATGGCTTTGCCAAAAGTGTGCTCTCCGCCTGTGGAATCAGGAAGGTCGGCGCTTTTTTTGAGTCCATCGGCCTGGCCTTTTTTGAGGAGGAATTGGGCCGCTGCTACCCCCTCTCCCGCCAGGCGGCCAGCGTCTTGGATGCGCTTTTGGCAGGTATCGCGGGCTTTCCAGGCGCCAGCATCCGCATGGAATGCGAGGTAAAAAACCTGGTCAAAGCACAGCACGGCTTTGAGGTGACAACCAATCAGGGCAAGTATTTTGCGGACAAGGTGCTTTTAGCCGCCGGCAGCCCGGCCTCCCCTAAACTGGGCGGGACGGACAGCCTGATTTCCCCGCTTTTGGCCCTGGGGCACAAAGCCCTGCCCTTTGAGCCGGCCCTGTGCGCGCTCATCACGCAGACCCAGGCCATCAAGGGCCTCTTTGGCCTGCGCGTGCCCGCCACCCTCACCTTGTATATTGGGGAAAACCCGGTGGACGCCGCGGCGGGCGAGGTGCTGTTTGCTGATTACGGGGTCAGCGGCCTGTGCGCGATGCAGCTGGCGAGGAAGGCTGGGGAAGGCTTAAAAAACAAGCAGGCGGTCAACCTGGGCTTTGATTTTTCAGCGCTCCTGGGCTTAAAGAAGCCGGAATATCGCCGGTTGAATAAGGCAGAATGGGCGCAGCCGAAACCAGCCTTGATGAAAAGCCTCCTGGAAGCACGTTTGAAAAAGCTTGGGAAAGACCGGCTCTACACTGGCCTGCTGCCGTCTCAGATGGCCCGTCTGCTTGAAAACAAGCCCATGAAGGAGGCTGTCTCCTTTTTGTGTGACCTGCGCCTGCCTGTCACAGGGGTCAAGGGCTTTGACCAGGCCCAGGTGGCTTCCGGCGGCCTGGTCTGCGCAGCGTTTGACCCCAAGTCCCTTGAATCCCGTCTGGTCCCTGGCCTGTATGCAAGCGGTGAAATCCTCAATGTGGACGGGGATACGGGCGGCTTTAACCTGCTGTTTGCCTGGGCCAGCGGCATTCTGGCCGGAAGGCACCTGGCCCTGTAAAATATCGGTGAAACACCATCTGCCCTGGATCAGGGCATTTTTTGCGCCTTTTTTGGGGTATCTTTCCAGTGGATTTATGGAGAAAAAGGAGCAGGCATGTCACAAACCCCGTACAAAGCCTTGGGCCAGGCGGAAAAGAAAAAGCGCTTGTTGGAAATCACCCGCGTTTTTCTAAAGCTGGGCCTGGTGGCCTTTGGCGGCCCGGCGGCCCACATCGCCATGCTGGAGGAGGAGGCGGTCAACAAGCGCAACTGGCTCACCAGGGAGGATTTTCTGGATTTGCTCAGCGCCACCAACCTGATCCCCGGCCCCAACTCCACGGAGATGGCCATCCATGTAGGCTTTTTGCGTGGCGGGGTTTGGGGCCTGCTGTTGGCGGGGCTTTGCTTCATTTTGCCCGCGATGATGATCGTTTTGATTTTTGCCTCCCTGTATGCAGCCCATGGCCAGGTGAGGGAGGTAGAGGGCCTGCTGTACGGGATGAAGCCTGTCATCCTGGCGGTCATCATCCAGGCCCTGTTGCGCCTGTCCAAATCGGTGCTCAAGTCCCTCTTGCCGGGGCTGGTCGCTGGCGTGGTGGTGGTTTTATACTTCCTGGGCCTGCCGGAAATCCCCCTGCTGATTGTGGCTGGGGTTTGGGTGATGATGATAAAGAATTGGGATAAAATCAAGCCCCGGCTCTTTTCCCTGCCCCTCCTGCCGCCCCTGTTCCTGGCCCAGGCCCTTCCGCCCGCCCAAGAGGCGGTTCATTCGCTGGGCAACACCAGCATCTTCCTGATCTTTTTAAAGATTGGCTCCTTCCTGTATGGCAGCGGCTATGTGCTTCTGGCCTTTTTGGAGCGGGAGTTTGTCACCGGCCTTGCGGTTCTCTCCCATCAACAGCTTTTGGACGCGGTGGCGGTCGGGCAGTTCACCCCGGGCCCGGTCTTTACCACGGCTACCTTCATCGGCTTCCTGTTAAACGGCTACCCAGGGGCCTTGTTTGCCACCCTGGGCATCTTCCTGCCGTCCTTTCTGTTGGTTTACTTCTTAAACCCCTTGATTCCCAGGATGCGCAAATCCTCCTGGTTGGGCGCGGCCTTGGACGGGGTCAATGCCGGTTCCCTGGCCCTGATGGCCGCGGTCAGCGTCAAACTGGGCATCAGCGCCGTGATGGATGTGTTCACCCTGGCCTTGATGGGGATCTCCCTCTTTTTAATGGTGCGCTTTAAGGTCAACTCCTTCTGGCTGATTCTGCTGGGCGGGCTGGCCGGGCTTCTGGTCAAAGCCTTCTTCTAAAACAAAAAAACACCGGGCAAATGCCCGGCGGACTGGATGATTCGTTTTATCTGCCGATATAGCAAACGGCCACGCAGTTGGGCCCCACATGGGTGCCAATCACGGCCCCGGCCTGGAATAAACCGGTCTGCTCTTTTTTGAGGTTGAACTTTAAAACGGTGTCTTCCATAAATTGCTGTCCCAATTCCTCATTGGAGGAATAGGTGAAAAAGACCGGGTAGCTCAAATCCGGCAGGTTATTGCGGAGGTTCTCATACAACAGCTTCAGCCCGCCCCTGCGGCCCAAGGCCTTGCCCAGGGAGGTCAATTTGCCGTCCTTGATGCCAATCAACGGCTTTAGCCGCAAGGTGTTGCCCAGAAGTGCCAGGCCCGGGGGAATCCTGCCGCCTTTTTTGAGGTAGGTCAGCGTGTCCACCAGGCCATAGATTTTGACCTTCTGGCTCATTTGCTCCATGGTGTCCGCGATGTCCAGGAAGGACACGCCCATTTCCCTCAGCTTAACGGCCTCATAGACCAAAAGCCGCTGGGCAGAGATGCCAGCTAAAGTATCCACCACGCGGATGCGCTCATACCCGCTCATTTCCTTTGCGATCAAGGCGGACTGATAGGTCCCGGACACGCCGGAGGACACGCAGAGCACCAGCACGCTGTCCCCCTTTTGCCGTGCGTCCTCATAGATTGCAAGATAGCTCTCCGGTGAGGGCTGGCTGGTCTTGGGCAGGTCGCGGGAGGATTGCAGCAACTCATAAAAAGAGGCGTAGTCCGCCTTGGTCCTCTGAGGGTGTTCGCCGTCTTTGAAAAAAATGCTCAGGTAGACCAGCTCAATGTTCTTTTCCCTTGCCTCAAGGGCCGTGATGTCCGAGGCTGAATCTGTCACGATGCGCAGCACAAGCCCGCCTCCTTTTGTTGCATAGACATAATCATCATTCGGTGTGTAGTATATCACAAAGGGGATGGTTTACGCCTGTTCACCCTTTTTGCGCAGGCTTCTTTGCCCGTGGCGCAAAACCCAGGCCGCCTGGGCGGTCAATTCCCCCGTTTCCCAGGAGGATACCAGCATTTTTGCCAGCTTGCTGTCAAACTTGTACAGGTCGTTTAGGTTATTGCCCACGCTTTTTTGCACAAAGCGGGAGGGGTCATCCTTCAAATGGCCCAGGATATCGGCATAGATTTCTAACTCAAAAAGCGCGGCAACTGTCTTTTGGGCCCAGGGCAGGGAGATGCGCAGGCCCTCTGAAGCCAGGCGGCGCACGTGCACATTTTCATCCCGGGAGAAAGCTTGCAGGGTTAACATGGTCTCCCGGGTGTTCTTGATGAGCAGCGGCCGGATGGCAAATTCCCCGGTCTGCCGCTTGGTGAAGCCGTGGAGAAAGCGGTAGGAGGCCTCCGGGTTCTTTAGGCCATGCCTCTCCACATAGCGCCCCAGGGGCCACAGCCACCAGCCTTCCTTGAACATCCCGGAGTCCTGCTGCAGTTCCTCCCCCCAAAACAGGGTGAACAGAGAAAGGGTGTCCTCATATGGAAGGGAAAGATAGTGCTCCAACGCGTCCACATACAGATCCTGCCGGGCCAGCAGGCCTTCCTCGCCCAAAACGCCTGCCATGTGGCTTACAAAGCCGTCCCTGTCAAAGGCGGGCAGGGCTGGAAGAATCCTGTCCGCGAAAAAGCGCGCGTACTCCGCCCCGTAATGATCCACCAGCCTTGTTGCCATAGTCCCTCCTTCACGCATTCTTTTGGATTTTACCGCCTGGTGCCCTATTATAAAGTTTTTTACTTGGATTTTAAACGGATTTCCTGGACTGCTGTGCTATACTTCTTCAATCTTGTGTTTTTGGAGGTCAGTTTGCGCAGCGCCTTGAAAGCGGCCTTTCCCCTCACCCTGCCCGTGATGGCGGGCTACCTCTTTTTGGGGCTGGGCTTTGGTGTGGTCTTAAGCCAGGCCGGTTATGGGGCGGGTTGGTCGCTATTGATGAGCACGGGCATTTACGCGGGCGCCATGCAGTATGTGACGGTGGATTTGCTGGTCGCAGGCGCCGGGCTGATGGAGAGCGCGCTGATGGCCCTGATGGTGAACGCCCGCCACCTGTTTTATGGGCTGACCATGGCCAGGAGGTACGCGGGCAGCGGTAAATGGAAGCCCTACCTGGCCTTTTCTTTAACGGATGAGACCTTTGCCCTCCTAAGCCTGATTCAGGTGCCAGAGGGCGTGGATGAGCCCCGTTTTCTCGCGGCTGTCTCCCTCCTAAACCAGATTTATTGGGTCACAGGCTCCCTTCTGGGCTCCGTTTTGGGCCAGCTATTGCCCTTTGATTTATCCGGGATTGAGTTTGCCATGCCCGCCCTTTTTGTGGTGATGCTGACGGAGCAATGGCGGCGCAAGCAGGCCAGGCTTCCAGTGCTCCTGGGCCTTGCTGCCTCCCTCCTTTTCCTTATCCTTTTGGGGGCGGACAGCTTTACCGTGCCCGCCATGCTGCTCATCATTGGCCTGATGTTTTTGTTCAAAAAGCGGATGAATCCGGGGGAGGCTGGCGCATGAGCCCTTTTTTGATCATCCTGGTGGTGGCCCTGGTGACGGCCCTCATCCGCCTTTTGCCTGTGTATCTGCTGGGCCGCAAGGACCAGCATCTGCCAGAGCCTGTGTTGTTTTTAACCCGCGCGATGCCCTCTGCCATCATCGGCCTGTTGGTCGTGTTCAGCTTAAAGGGGGTCACGCTTTCTGCCTATCCCTATGGCATCCCAGCCCTGGCCGGCGTCCTGACCGCGGCCCTGCTGCAATACTTTAAGAAAAACACCCTGCTGAGCGTTTTTTGCGCGACGGCCCTGTACATGCTCCTTCTGCGCGTGATGTAAACTGGCTCTTGTTTCTTTGCCGGAGTGGGCGTATATTCCAAGTGAATCAGCAGTCTGCCGGGGGTGAAACACATGAAGTTAAGCAGAGAAATCCCGGAGTTTTCCAAGGGTGAATACTGGGCGAAGGACGCCTCCGCGCTTCTTTTGTCTGCTGGCGTAAACGACCAAGGCTTAAGCGCAAAAGAGGCCGCGGCGCGGCTTTTGCGATATGGCGAAAACACCTTAAAGGAAAAACAGCGCGAAGGCGCGCTTCATATGCTGCTGGGGCAGTTTAAGAACCCCCTCGTCTTAATCCTGGTCTTTGCGGCCCTGATCTCAGCCCTGGTTTCTGAATATATGGACATGGTCATTGTGCTTGCCATTGTCTTGGCCAGCGCTTTGTTGAGCTTTACCCAGGAATATTCCGCCGGCAAGGCGGTTGAAAAATTGCGCTCCCAGGTCACCCTCAACACCTCTGTCAAACGGGAGGGCCAGGTTATCTCAGTGCCCACCAGCAGCCTGGTGCCCGGGGACCTGGTGCTCCTGTCCGCCGGCAGCCTGGTGCCCGCGGACGGCATCGTGCTCACCGCCAAGGATTTCTTTGTCAATGAGGCCGCGCTCACCGGGGAGACCTTCCCGGTGGAAAAACAGCCCGGCCTCTCAGGGCAGACTGCCCCCCTCAACCAGCGGGGCAACCAGGTCTTCATGGGCACCAGCGTGCGCAGTGGCACGGCTGAGGTGCTGTTGATGAAAACTGGCCTGTCCACGGAGTTTGGCCAGATCGCTCAAAAGCTGATGTCAGGGCCGGAGGAGACCGAGTTTGAAAAGGGCGTGCGCCGCTTTGGCGCCTTGCTGTCCAAAATCATGCTGGCCCTCATCACCTGTATCTTTATCATCAACACCGTGTTTCAAAGGCCCCTCCTGGATTCCCTCCTTTTTGCCATCGCCCTGGCCGTGGGCCTAACGCCGGAGCTTTTGCCTGCCATCATCTCGATCAGCCTGTCAAAAGGCGCCGCCAGCATGGCCAAAAAGGCGTGATTGTCAGGCGGCTCAACGCGATTGAAAACCTGGGCAGCATGGACATTCTCTGCACAGACAAGACCGGCACCCTGACCTATGGCGTGGTGGAATTGGGCGAAACCCCAGATATCAAAGGGGTGGACAATCAGGAGGTGCTTCATTGGGCCGCGCTCAACGCCGCCTTTCAGACTGGCATCAAAAACCCCTTGGATGAGGCCATCGTTAAAAAGCGGATGCCGGATACCGCCAGCTATCAGAAGCTGGAGGAACTCCCCTATGATTTTCAGCGCAAGCGCTTGAGCATCGTGGTGCAAACGCCTGGAAGTGGCCCTGTCATGATCACCAAGGGCGCGCTGAACATGGTGCTGGCGGTTTGTGAGAGCGTCATAATTGCGGGAGTAAGCCTGCCCCTTGATGAAGACCATAAAAACGACATTAACCAGCGCTTTGCGGTCTATTCCGACCAGGGGTTCCGGGTCCTGGGGCTGGCCACCAAGGCCGTTGCGGCGCAGGACAATTACACTGTGGATCAGGATGAAAAGGGGCTGAGCTTTCAGGGTTTTTTGCTCTTTGCCGACCGGCCCCGGGAGGACGCGGGACAGACCCTGAGCGCTTTGCATTCCCTGGGGGTTGAGGTGAAGATCATCACCGGGGACAACCGCCTGGTGGCCCGCTACATCGCCAAAGCCGTGGGCTTACAGGAGGACAGCGTCCTGCCCGCTGAGCGCTTGCTGGGCCTTGATGAAAATGCCCTGGGGGAACTGGCCTTGACCGCCAGTGTCTTTGCCGAGGTGGACCCGGCGCAGAAGGAGCAAATCATCAAAGCCCTTCAAAAGAAGGGCCATGTGGTGGGATATATGGGGGATGGCATCAACGATGCCCCGGCCTTGAACACCGCGGACATTGGCATCTCTGTGGAGACAGCGGTGGACGTGGCCAAGGAGGCAGCGGACTTTGTCCTCCTAAAGCAGGGCCTGGGCGTTCTGGTGGAGGGCATCAAGCAGGGGCGGCGCACCTTTGCCAACACCCTCAAATACATCTACACCACCACCAGCGCCAATTTTGGCAACATGGTGTCCATGGCCGGGGCCTCGCTGTTCTTGCCCTTCCTGCCCATGCTGGCCAAGCAGATTTTGCTCAACAACTTTCTCTCAGACTTCCCGGCCATTGGGATCCCCGGGGACAGCGTGGACCCGGAGATGCTGATCAAGCCCAGGAGATGGGATGTGAAGGCCATCCGCAACTTCATGGTGGTCTTTGGCCTGGTCAGCAGCCTGTTTGACTATGCCACCTTTGCCCTCCTGCTGATGTTGGCCAAGGCCCAGGAAAGCCAGTTCCAGACCGCCTGGTTTGTGGAATCCCTGCTGTCTGAACTGGTCATTGCCCTGGTGGTCAGAACCAGGCGGGTCTTCTTCCGCTCAAGACCGGGCAAAGTGCTCTGGGTGTCCACCCTGATCGCGGCCGTCCTCACCCTTTTGATTCCCTACCTGCCCTTCGCGTCTGCCCTGGGCTTTGTGCCCCTGCCCATCTGGTTGTTATTATCGCTGGTTGGTCTAACCTTGCTGTACGTCCTGGCGGCTGAAATCGCCAAGAAAATATACTTTAAGAAATTAAGCGCTTAGCCCAAGCCCGGGTCCTTCTGGCCCAGCATCTTCTTCCAGGCCTGCCCGGTGGGCGTGGCGGCCAGGCCACCACCCGCTGTTTCACGCAGGCTCAAGGGCAGGCTTTGGCCGATGGTATACAGCGCCAGGATGACCTCATCCGGCGGCACCCGGCTTTGTATGCCAGCCAGGGCCATTTCGGCCGCTGCCAGGGCGTTGGCGGCGCCGGCCGCGTTGCGCTTGATGCAGGGCACCTCCACCAGGCCGCCCAAGGGGTCACAGGCCAGGCCCAGCATGTTCTTTAAGGCAATGGCCACCGCCTGGGCGGACATCTCCGGGCTGCCCCCGGCCAGTTCCACCAAGGCGGCTGCAGCCATGGCGGAGGCGGAGCCCACCTCAGCCTGACAGCCGCCAGCGGCCCCTGAAATCATCGCGTTGTTGGCAATGACAAAGCCAATGGCCCCTGCGCAAAACAGGGCTGATACCAGGTCCTCATCGGACTTGTTGAGCCGCTCCTGGGCGGAGAGGAGCACGCCGGGCAGCACCCCGCAGGAGCCGGCGGTGGGTGTGGCGCAAATCAGCCCCATGGCCGCATTGACCTCATTGGTGGCCAGCGCGTAGGCCAAAGCGTGCAGGAAGGCCCTGTCCGTCAAAGCCCTGCCGGAGGAGGCGTATTCGTACAATAGTTTGGCGTCCCCGCCGGTTAAGCCGGAGTGGCTGGTCACGCCCAAGAGGCCGCGCTTGGCGGCCGCCTTCATTACAGTGAAGGAGGCGGTCATCTCAGCAATGATGTCCTCGCGCGATTTCCCGCTTTGCTCAATCTCCGTTTGAATCATGATTTCTGACAGGGGCAGCTCTTGCGTCTTGGCCAGTTCAACCAGCTCCGTGATATTTTTAAACACGGCTTGCCTCCTAATAATCCAGCTTGATGGTCTTAAAGATATTGGGCTGTCCCAGGATTTTTTGCACCAGGTCCGCGGCAACGGGCTGGTCCGTTTCAATCACCATCAGGGCATCCTGCCCCTTTTTGGCCCGGGCCACCTCCATGTGGCTGATGTTGATGGCACTCTCCGCCAAAAGCCTTGTGACCGAGGCAATGGTGCCATAGGCGTCCTGGTGGAAGATCAGGAGCGCCGGGGATTCACCGGTTAAGTGCAGGTCAAAGCCATCCACCTGCACAATCTGCACCAGCCCCCCGCCAATGGAGATGCCCGTGACGCTCATCCTGGCGTCCTGTGCCTTAAGAATGATGGTGACGGTGTTGGGATGAACGGGGATGGCCGCTTCCTCAAGGATCTGGTAGACAAGCCCCAGGTCATCGGCTAATTGAAAGGCATCGGGAATGCGGGGGTCTGAGGTGGCAAGGCCCATCACCCCGGCCAAGACCGCCACGTCCGTGGCGTGGCCCCGGTAGGTATGGGCAAAGGAGCCATAAAAATGGATGTCCACCGCCCGGGGCGCCTGGCCAAACAGCTTGCGCGCCAACTGGCCAATGCGCACAGCCCCCGCTGTGTGCGAGCTGGAAGGCCCCACCATGACAGGGCCGATGATATCAAAGACGCTGCGGTATTTCATGCCTTGCTGTCTCCCTTTGGTTGTTGCTCCATAAGTTGTATTTTAGCATACCTTGCGCTTTATGTCTGTGAGCAATGACAGCATGAAAACAGCCCCATTTCAGCGGGGCTGTTTGTGTTTGACGCAGGCTTTACCAGGTGATGGTGTCCGGGTTGGTGGAATAGCCCACCACGCCATCCATTTGATTGATTTGATCCATGTCCTCCTGATCCAGCT
Source organism: uncultured Christensenella sp. (assembly GCA_964405705.1). GTDB lineage: Bacteria > Bacillota > Clostridia > Christensenellales > Aristaeellaceae > UBA6115. The sequence goes on along the minus strand of CAYOOZ010000014.1, from coordinate 10,843 downwards.
CAAAGTCAAAGACCTGCAGGTTTTCCTTGATGCGCTCCGGTGTTACGGACTTGGGCAGGGGGTTATACCCGCGCTGCAGGCTCCAGCGAAGCGCCACCTGGGCGATGGTCTTGCCGTGCTTGTCGGCGATGTCCTTTAGTTCTTTAACCGCAAAGAGCTTGCCCGTGCCCAGGGGGCTGTAGGCCTGGGGCAGCATGCCCATATCCCGGCTGTAGCTGACCGTTTCCTCCTGGGTGTCCCCGGGGCAAAGGCGCAATTGGTTGATCTGGGGCTTGATTTTGGCTGTCTTTAAGAGCGCGTCAATGTGGTGACGGCGGAAGTTGCTGATGCCCAGGGAGCGAATCTTGCCCGCCTGCTGCGCCTCTTCCATCGCCCGCCAGGCCTCGGCGTTCTCATGCGCCCAGTTGTCATTGTACTTCACCGGCACCGGCCAGTGCAGCAGGAAGAGGTCCATATAGTCCGTGCCCAGTTTGTTCAGGCTCTCCTCAATGGCCTTTTTGGTGGCCTCATAGCCCCTGACGCTGTTGGCCAGTTTGGAGGTGATAAAGATGTCCTCCCGCTTGATGCCGCTGTCCTTGACGGCGCGGCCCACGCTTTCCTCATTGCCATAGCCCTGGGCGGTGTCGATATGTCGGTAGCCGGCCTTGAGGGCCGAAAGGACGGACTGGTAGGCCTCCTCCCCGTCCTGCACCTGCCAGGTGCCAAAGCCAATCGCGGGGATTCTCTCCCCGTTGGTGAGGGTGTACACTTCATTTTGAAAACTCATTTGCTTCCTCCTGTCGCAGAACCCTGCTATTTACCTAAATTGTAACCATTTGCCCACAGGTTCAGTCAAATATGGTATATTTGGGTACATTCCTTACAACAATCAAAGGAGGGCAAACCATGCTTTTTAAAAACATCCTGGTCAGCATGCCCAAACATCCCGGGATGGTGGACAGATTTCAAAACGCTCTGCCTGGAGCAAATTTTACCTTTGCGCGCGAGGAAAACCTGACAGAGGAACAAATGGCAAGCTTTGACGCCGTGGTGGGCAACATCGAGGTCTCCCGCCTGGAAAAAATGAAACAGCTCAAGCTCTTGCAGCTCATCAGCTCCGGCGTTGGCAAGCCGTATGTGGGTCTTTTGGAGCAGAATCCGAGCCTAATCCTGTGCAGCGCTTCTGGCGCTTATGGCCCGGCCATCGCGGAGCATCTTCTGGCCACCCTGCTGGCTTTGCTTAAAAACCTGCATCTGTACAGGGACGATATGAAGTCCGCCGCCTGGAAGACCCAGGGGGTGAAGACCCCGCGCGGGATGAAGGTGCTGGTGGTGGGCGCTGGCAACATCGGCACCGAGTTTGCCAAGCGCATGCGCGCCCTGGGCAGTGAGGTCATTGGCCTTCGGTGTTCCCCCGGCGGGGAGATGGAAGGCTTTGACGCAATGTACACGATGGAGCGTCTGGACAGCCTCTTGCCTCAAATGGATGTGGTGGCACTTTGCCTGCCCGAAACTCCGGATACCATCAACCTGATGGATGAGAGGCGCTTTGCCCTCCTAAAACCGGGCGGCTACCTGCTCAATGTGGGCCGGGGCAGCGCGGTGAACCAGGAAGCCCTCCTGTCTGCCCTGCGCTCTGGCCACCTGGCTGGCGCCTCCCTGGATGTCACCACGCCAGAACCTTTGCCAAAGGATCATCCCCTCTGGCAGGAAGAAAACCTGCTGCTCACCCCGCATATCTCGGGGCACCACAGCTTGCAGGACACCTATGACAAGGTGGTGGACCTGGCCATTCACAACCTCAAAGCCTGGCCGGATGGGCCTTATATCGCCCAGATTGACGCGAACACCGGCTACCGCGCCAGATAACCGATACAGGCCCCACAATTGACAAGATTGTGGATAAAAAAAGGGCTGTAACAAATTTTTGTTACAACCCCGGTTCATGTTTTTGCCTTTATGGCAGCGGCTTATTCTGCATCTTGTCCCCGTCGTAGTAGAGCATGGTGTTCTCAGGGATGGAATGCGTCAGCCAGACGTTGCCGCCGATGACGCAGTTGTCCCCCACCGCCGTGTCCCCGCCCAGGATGACGGCATTGGCATAGATGACCACCTTGTTGCCGATTTTGGGGTGGCGGTGCACGCCCTTGACTGGGTTACCGTCCTTGTCCAGGGAGAAGGACTTGGCCCCCAGGGTGACACCCTGGTAGAGCTTCACGTCATGGCCCAATTTGGCCGTTTCGCCAATGACAATGCCCGTGCCGTGGTCAATGCAAAAGCGCTCCCCGATGGTGGCGCCAGGGTGGATGTCAATGCCCGTTTTCTCATGGGCGTATTCGCTCATAATCCGGGGCAAAAGCGGGATGTTCATCCGGTACATGGCGTGGGCCAGGCGGTGGATGGAGACGGCGTAAAAGCCGGGGTAGCAGATCAATACCTCCTCACAGCTCTGGGCCGCCGGGTCGCCCTCATAAATGGCGTTGGCGTCCCCAATGAGCAAGCGCTTGATTTCAGGCAAGTGGCCCAAGAACTCAAGGGCCAATGTTTCCGCGTTGCGCGCGCAATCCACGTCAAACAGGGGCAGGCATTTGGTGAACAGGTCCGTTAAGGACTCAAAGGCCCAGGTATACAGGTCGCCTTCCTCATCCTGGTGGCTTTCTGACAGCCGGAAATAGGCCGGGAACATCAGGGACTGCAAATCCTTGATCAGCAGCACCACCTGCCTGCGGTCTGGCACCTGGTTGACATCGCTGATGGGGTTTTCACAACGCAGCTTTTGGCTGGCCAGGTCAAACAGCAGGTTTTTTCTGTGCTCCATGGACTGCGGCGACATGACTTTTCCTTCCTTTCTGGTTTTAGGGGTTCTGGTCAAACAGGCCCATGGAGAGGTAGCGGTTGCCGTTGTCCGGCAGGATGACCACGATGGACTTGCCGGCGTTTTGCTCCTCTTTTGCCAGGCTGATGGCGGCGGACAGGGCAGCGCCGGAGGAGATGCCGCACAGGAGGCCTTCGGTCTTGGCCAGCAGGCGGGCTGTTTCCTTGGCGTCCTCGTCCGTCACCGTTTTGATGCGGTTGTAAATACCGGTGTCCAGCACCTCGGGCACAAAGCCCGCGCCGATGCCCTGGATGACGTGCTTGCCCTTTTGCCCGCCGGAGAGCACGGGGGAGGCGCTGGGCTCCACCGCCACAATCTCAATCTCCGGATGGCGCTCCTTTAAATAGCGGCCAGCGCCTGTGATGGTGCCGCCGGTGCCAACACCGGAGACAAAGATGTCAACGCGCCCGTGGGTGGCCTGCTCAATCTCAGGGCCTGTGGTCTCATAATGGGCCTTGGGGTTGGCCTCATTGGCAAACTGGCGCGCGTAGACGCTGCCGGGGTTTTCTGCCACAATCTGCTCTGCCTTTTGCATGGCGCCGGGCATGCCGTCCGCCCCAGGGGTTAAGACCAATTCCGCCCCATAGGCGATGAGCAGCTGCCGCCTTTCAAGGGACATGCTGTCGGGCATGGTTAAAATCAGCCGGTAGCCGCGCGCGGCTGCCACCATGGCCAGGCCGATGCCGGTGTTGCCGCTGGAGGCCTCCACAATCAGCCCGCCTTTTTTTAGTTGTCCCGCTTGCTCCGCCGCGTCCACGATGGCCCTGGCGATGCGGTCCTTGACCGAGCCAGCTGGGTTAAACCCCTCCACCTTGGCCAGGATATCTGCCTGTAAGCCCAGCTGCTTTTGCAGGCGGACCAGGTGCACCAGCGGCGTTTTGCCGATTAAATTACTGTTTCTGACATAGGTTCTCATACTCTTACCTTTCTTTTGCGCAAAAATGCGCTCGGCGGCATTATACCCGCAAAGCGCATGGATGATATCGCTCTTGCCTAATCTGGCTTGATGGTTTCCCCCCACTTGCCCAGGTAGTGCGCGCCGATGAAGCCCACAACCATGATCAGGACACAAATCAGGCCTGTCACCAGGCTGTCAATGCGGTATTCAGGCGGCGGGAAGAAGATGATGGCCAGGGTGCTGGCGGCCACCAGGCCGACCACAGCGTTGGAGGCCAGGCCATAGCGCTTTTCAAACAGCTTGTCCACAAAGCGGGCGAACACAAAGGCCACAATGGCAATGCCGATGAAAAGCGGGATGATGATGGCAAAGTTTAGGTCCTTGACCCCCGCCATGAGCTTGGTATAAATGCCAATGAACAGCAGGATGGAGGAGGAGGACAGCCCCGGCACCACCAGGGAAAAGCCCCAGATCAGCCCGGACAAAAAGGACCAGAGCAAATTGGGCTCCAGGCTCTTTGTGCTGGTCTGCCGGGACACAAAGAACAGGAAGGCCATCAGGAGCACAAAGCTGATCACAAGGGCTAAAACATTGGTCCTTTTTTCGCCTTCAGTCAGCTTTAACCCGTCCTTGGGCTTTTGGGCGGAGCGGTAGAGCTGCGGCAGGGTGCCCAGGATTAAGCCCACAAAGAGGGCCAGAGGATAGGGCGAATCCCCGGAGAACAGCCAGGCGACCAATTTGGCAAAGCCCCAAAAGCCCAGGCCCACGCCCAGAATCACCGGAACAAATAGCTTCCAGTGCGTTTTAAAGGTGGTAATGGGGCGGGACAAAAAGGCCATCATGGGCTGGTAGATGCCAAAGACCACGGCCAGAACGCCGCCAGACACGCCAGGCAGAATGGCGCCGCCGCCAATGAGCGCGCCCTGGATGATGCGGAAGAGGAAGAGCAGGGGGCCTTCTTTTTTAGAGTTTACAGGCTGTGTCATGAAATCCTCCTTGTGTCTTCCTGCTGGCTGTTGATCAGCGTGTCTACCCGCTTGATGCCCAGGCTGTCCAAAAACTTGATGGCTTCATCATACTTGTCCGTGTCCAGGAAGCGGTTGGGGTCATGCGCGTCCAGGCCGATGATGGCCGTTGCGCCTTCCTGGGCCGCGATGTGCCAGAAATCCGGGTTGGGGTAGCCCAAGCCATTGCGCCAGGAGATGGGGTAGAGGCCGGATAAATTGTATTCCAGGGGAATGTTGCAAGAAACGGCGGCCTGAATGAGGTCGCGGCTGACCAGCTCGCAGTCGCGGTCAAAGCGCTGGGTCAGCATCATAAACAGCTCCGGGTGGGCCAGGGCCGCGAAATCCCCGGTCTGAAGGCCCGCAATGGTGTGTTTCGCATAGCGGTGGTACTGCTGGGCGCGGCTTAAGCTGCCAAAGTACAATTCCTCATCCGGACGGTCAAAGTGGCTGCCCAGCAGCAGGTATTGGAGCCCTTGCTCCGCTTTTTGGTCCAAGAGCCAGCTGTGAAACTCCGGATAATATTCCGCTTCCAGGCCCAGGTGGATGTCTATCTGGTTTTTGTATTTGTCTTGAAGCGCGCGGATGCTGCTTAAATAATCCGGGAAGAGCGGCAAATCCATGCGGATATGGGAGGAAAAGCCGTCCTCATACGGCCAGGGGCTATGGTCTGAAAAGCCCAGGGTTTTGTACCCGGCCTTGATGGCGGACAATACATAGCTCTCATCGCTGCCAATCGCGTGCTTGCAGCGGGTGGTGTGGGTGTGATAATTGGTACGGATGGTGGCGGGCTCCTTTCAAAGAACTACCCCTCCATTTTACCCCATTTTACCAAAAAAGCCATCCTTTTGATGTAAAAATATCAGACCAGAATGAACATGAATTCATGGATATCCCGCTTTCTACCAATGCAAAGGCCCCGTCCTATGCGAACGGGGCCGGCTTTTGTGTCTGTTGATGGGTCAGGCGGTCAAGCCCTGCCGCAATATGGCCTCCACCTTGTCCTTGGTGACCTCGCCTTCCAGGACCTTTTTGCCGTCCACAAAGAAGGTGGGCACATAGTAAAAGGGGGCTGGCGCTTTGAAATTGGGGGTCTTGTGAACGTCCACCAGCTCGACTAAAACGTCCTTGAGCTCGGGCTTTTCGTTCCGCAACTCCTTCATCCATTCCTTGGCATGCGCGCAGGCGCCGCAGCCTTCAAAGTGGTACAGGGTGATGTGTGACATGGCTTTCTACCTTCTCAATTCATTGTAATGGCAGGGGTTTCTCCCTGCGCAAAGGGAGTATACCCGGAATTAGTGTTTTCAGAAAGTAATTCCATCATACTGTTGGAAGCGCTCCATGCTGATGCGGATGCTTTCTTGCTCGCCCAGGGTGGTGCGGTCCTGCTCCAAGATGATATATTCCACACCGGCATTGTTGCCGGCGGTGATGATGGACTGAATATCAAGGCACCCGGTCCCAACCTCTACAAAGGCATCAGGCTCATTGATTTTCCGGAAGCTTTCCCGGGTGACAGGTGCGTTTTCATCAATCAAGTAAGAGTATAGGTTGAGTGGTGAACGGAAGTTTTTCGCGAAATCCTTTTGGTGCAGGTAGAGAATCCGTCCTTTATATTTTTCCAGCAGCTGCACCGGGTCTGCTCCGCCACGCAGCGCCCAGAAGGTGTCCAGTTCAAAGCTGACCAAGTCTGGATTGGTGTGTTCCATCAGGAGGTCAAAAACCGTCCTCCCAGAAAAACGCTGGAACTCCTGGAAATGATTGTGATAGTAAAAACGCAGGCCGTAGTCCTGGGCCATTTTGCCCACTTCATTCCAGGTTGCGCATTGCTTTTTGAGCGAATCGATATCATTGTATTCAAACATGGTTGCGCCAAGCCCCACCCCCAGACTGCCAATTTGCTGCAGATAAGAAAAGCAGTCCTTCAAGTATTCTTTAGATAGAAGCTGCTCCCGGGTCAGGTGGCTGCCGATGACCTGGACATCCAGGTTTTTCAGCAAGTCCTTTGCTTCCTCAGGTGGCATTTGCAAACCATAGTTAAAGTCCAGGTCCGTTCTGTCATATAGCTGGCAGATTTTCCAGTATTTATAGCCTGCCTGCGCCACGTTGACAAAGGCGGACACAGGGTCGTCTGCAATCATGTTTTTAACCGAGTACATCTGGATACCGACTTTCATAGCAAAAACAACCTTTCTGTTTTTATCCCTTCACCGCGCCCACGGTGATGCCTTTGACAAAGAAGCGCTGGAAGAAAGGATATACGATTAATACTGGGAGGACACCGACCACCGCGATGGCCATGCGGATGCCAGTTGAGGGCAGGGTGGCCGCAATTTCACTGGCGTTGCTGCCGGCCTGACCGGATTTTAGGAACTGGACATCCTGCAGCATGGTGTTGAGAATGTTTTGGATGGAATATAATTCCCGATTGGTCAAATAATAAAATCCGTTGCGCCAGGAGTTCCAATAGCTTAGGCCAATTAAGAGCGTCATGGTTGCAATCATGGGCAGGGACATGGGCAGTGCAATTTGACCCAGGGTGCGCCACTCACCCGCGCCGTCAATCCGGGCTGCTTCAATGACAGTTTCCGGGATGTTGCTGTTGAAGTAGGTGCGCATCATCATCACATAAAACGCGTTGAGCAATAATGAGGGCACAATCAGCGCGTAAATGGTGTTGTTGATGTGCAAATAGCGGGTGTACATGATGTAGGTAGGTACCAAGCCGCCGTTGAACAGCATGGTAAAAAAGACCACAAAGGAGAGGATGTTCCGGCCTGGCAATTCCTTTCTGGACAGGGAATAAGCAAGGGGCAGGGTCAACGCCAGGGCGCTGGTGGTGCCCACAAGGGTGACAAAGACAGTGATGCCATAAGCGCGCAGGATGGTTGAGCCACTGCGGAACAAATATAAATAGCTGTCCAGCCCGATTTTTTTGGGCAGGAAGGAGTAGCCATGCTGGATCAAGGTTTTCTCCTCTGTGATGGAGGACATCACCAGCAGCACAAAAGGCAGCAGGCAGGCCAAGGCCAGGAGGATCAAAACCGTATAAGCTATCGGATGAAAGGCTGTTCTTCTCTCTACCATCTCATGCTCCTAAAACAAGGCGTTTTCTTCGCTGAATTTGCGTACGGCCAGGTTGGCAAAAACCACCAGTAAAAAGCCGACCAGGCTTTGATACACACTGGCTGCAGAGGACATGCCATAGTCATTGAGCTGAATCAAGGCACGGTAGACATAGGTGTCGATGGTGTTGGTTGCGTCAATGAGCGGGCCTGAGTTCATGGGCACCTGATAAAATAAACCGAAATCAGAATAAAAGATACGGCCGATGGCCAGGAGGGTCAGGGTGATGATGGTGGGCTTGAGCGAGGGAAGGGTAATGTACTTGACCTGTTGCCAGCGGTTGGCGCCGTCAATCACTGCTGCTTCATAAAAGCTGCCATCAACGCCCACCAGGGTGGCATAGTATATGATGGAATCGTAGCCAAAAGCCTTCCAGGAATGCACTAGGATCAGGATAAAGGGCCAATACTTGGGCTGGGTATACCAGTGAATGGCCTGCTGATTGAGCATGGGCAGGATGGTTTTGTTGATAAAACCTGATTCCATGCTTAAAAAGGCATAGACCAAATAGCTGACCACCACGATGGAAATGAGGTAGGGCAGCAAATATACAGTTTGAAACACCTTTTTGGCGCGTTTGGAGCGGATTTCATTGAGCAGGATGGCCACTCCGACCGCCAGGATGATCCCAATGATGATAAAAGCAATGTTATAAAGCAAGGTGTTGCGGGTGATAATCCAGGCATCGCGTGTTTTAAAAAGGAACTCAAAATTTTGAAGGCCGACAAAAGGGCTGGCCAGAATGCCCTTGCGCCAGTTCACATTTTTAAATGCGATGATAATCCCGCTCATGGGGATGTAGTTGTTGATGAACAGGTAAATCAGGCCGGGGATCGCCATGAGGTACAAGGCGGAAAAACGCTTTAGGCTGCTGCGCGGCTTTTTGATTTTGCCTGCCGGTAAACTGCTCATGTTTGCTCCTTTAATCAAAGAAGAAGGGGCAGGTTCTGCCTGCCCCTTCTTCAGGCTTGCTTAATTACCAGCTTGTAAGAGCCTCCAGGCGTCCATTTGCTCCTGCTTGGAGCGAATGATGTCTTCAATGCCGGCGTCCTTTAATTCCTGGTTGAATTTGGGCAGCGTTTCCACCGGGTCAATGGCCCCGCACATTAGCGCCTTGTGATACTTGTTCAGCACGTTGGTGCAGGCCGTCACCTGGTTTTTCACCATGGCAGAATCCCATACAAAGCCAAAGGCAGAGGATTTGATGGCTGTTTCGTTGAACTCGCGGGTGACCTGCCAGTAATCCGGCGGGTTGCCTTCCCAGACATTGCCGATAAACTGGTTGGGCCACAGCCAGCCGCCGGAGGGACGGTAGGTGGTGTTGGTGGCATCCATGCCTTCCTTGTAACCAATCATCTTTTGGTTGTTGGCAGCCTCGCCAAGCACGCGGTAGTGCTGTCCTTCAATGCCGTAGATCAACATGTTCATCAAGACCGGGTCAGAGTACATCAGGTTGAGCAACTGCATGCTCTGCTCCGGGTATTTGGTGGAGGCAGCGATGCACCAGGTGGCCATGTTGACATTGGAAGTCGCAGAGAAGGCCGGAATAATTTCGCTCACAACAATGGGCGTGCCATAGTTGGTGGTTTCCTGCACTTCAAAGTAAGGCTTGAGGTTCATAAATCCGCCAAAAGCAGTGCCAGCGCCCATCATCACGCCCACGCTTTCGGTGTCGGCAACGGCATCCTGCATGATCAGGCCTTCCAGGTACCACTTGCGCATGGTGGTGACAAAATCCCTGTAGTAATCCGTTTCAAACAGGTTGACCACCTGTGTCTCGCGGCCATAGTCCATCAGCACACCCAGGGGCACGCTGGCATCCCCCAGGGTATCCCAGCCCCAGTTGCGCACCAGTTCGCCATGGGAGGGAACCACAATGACCAGGCCAGGCTCACCGGCCTGTACCACTTTTAGTGCGTCATACAGCTGATCCAGGGTTTTGATGTTGGCATAATCAATGCCGTATTTATCGCAAATTTCTTTGCGCATTTCAAAACCATAGGAGGCAGCCAGATCACGGCCGGTTGTGATGCCAAACAACTCGCCATCCACCTCGCCGCACTTGAGGAAGGCTTCGCTGATTTGCTCCTTGATGCCACTGCCGTACTCATTTAGCAGCTCATCCAATGGTAAAATCATGCCGTTGTTGGCAACTGTGGTCAAAGGGGTCAGGTAGTTGGCAAAAACATCAATGCCATTGCCCGCGGCTAGCATCAGGTTGGTCTGGTTGGCATAATTGCCATAGCTGATAAAGGTCAGGTTGATTTGAATGCCCAGCTTCTCCGCCAGGTAATCATTCACAGCGGCAACCACATCGCTGGAGCCGTCTTTTCCTGCGCTCGCCATCATGACCAGGTCCAGAACAGGCATTTTGCTGCGGTCCTGTGCCAGGGCGCCAGGCACAAACAAGGTGGCCAGCAAGACCAGGCAAAGAAGGATGGATAACCTTTTTTTCATAAAACCCTCCTATAGATGTTTTCTTTATTTTAAGTCAAACACCTGGACGTAAATAGCAATATTCAGACTTGGAATGTTCTGACAGCGACATTTTTGAATATATGCTCTATATTTATTCGGTATACTGTATATTCTGGCGGTACTCGCGCGGGCTTTGGCTTTTGATGCGTTTAAAGACTTGCGAAAAATAGGAGTAATTTTGAAACCCTGCCTTGGAGGCCACCAGGGAAACTGGAATCTGTGTCTGGGCCAGCAAGCGCGCTGCCAGGCTGATTCTCTCGTGAAGAATATATTCATTTAGGGAGAAACCGGTGTCTTTTTTAAACAGCCTGGACAAATAATCCGGGTGCACAAATACCTGCTCTGCAACCAGCTGGCGGGTTAAATCCCGATCCAGGTTTTCTTTGATATATTGCTTGGCCCGCAAGAGGGGGGATTCACTCCCTTCCTGCATCAAGGCTTCCTGCAAGGCAGGTTCCGTATGGCTGGAAGTGTCTTTTGTTG
>CAYOOZ010000013.1:0-24177 GCA_964405705.1 uncultured Christensenella sp. | reverse complement strand
CGGTAAGGCTTATATCTTTGTGCTGATCAAGTTTTTTTACCGTGTGGTCGGGTTTGACTTTATCGTCGCACAGGGCATCACCACCTTCCTGTTTTACTGCGGTGTCGCCGGCATGATCATCGGCTCCATCATGGCCATCTTCCAGCGGGACATCAGGCGGATGATTGCCTATTCCTCAGTCGCTCAGATTGGCTATATCTATATGGGCATTGGCATGGGTACTGCTGCCGGGGTGGAAGCCGCGGTCTTTCAGATGCTGGTGCACTCGGTGGTCAAGTCCCTGCTCTTCCTGTCCACCTACGAACTGATCAATGTTTCCGGTGACAGGAAGCGCTTCCGCTTCCTGCATGGCGCGGGCTATCGCAATGTCCCGGCTGGAATTGTCTTTACCCTGGCCTGCATGAGCATGGTGGGCATCCCCTTTACCGGTGGCTTTATCGTTAAACTAAACCTGGCCATCTCTGGCATGGTCTTTGGTGGCACCATGCGGGCCCTGGTCTTAATCGCGCTGGCTGTCAGCACCCTATTAAACGCGGTGTATTTCCTGCACACGGTGGTATCCATCTACCGCAGGCCGCCAGAAGGCGTAGTCTATCCTGAGGTTGATAAGATGCCCCGGTATGCCGTGGCAGCGCTGGCGGTTTCTGCGGCCCTGGTTGTGGCGCTGGGCGTCGTGTCTGAGCCGCTTATGAAAATCATTGAAAAAGGTTTGCAAACATTTGCCTGATAATTCAAGGAGGTTGGCCTGAATGGAAGGAATTCTTTTACTGGTTGCCATTTTACTGCCCGCGGTTGGGTCGCTGCTGTTGACGTTCATGCCCTGGTTGAACCAAAGCAGAAAAGACCGCAATGTCTTTGTCGCAGCCATCCTGCTCCTGGAGTGCGTGGTGGTTCTCCTGGTTGCTTTTGATGCTCAGCGCACCATTGTGCTCTTTGAGATGACAAAGCAGCTGCCCATCGCCCTGCGTTCAGACGGCACCAGCCGGGTGTTCTCTGCGGTCATGGTATTGATGTGGACCATCTCAGGCTTTTACTCCTTTGAGTACATGAAGCATGAGCAAAACGAGAAGACCTATTATGCCTTCTACCTGATGACGCTGGCCGCTTTGATGGCGCTGACGCTATCTGGCACCATGGTCACCATGTACCTCTTCTTTGAGTTCATGACCTTCATCTCCGTCCCCCTGGTGCTGCATTCCAGGACCAAGGAGGCCGTAGCCGCAGGCATCAAGTATTTAATTTACTCCGTTGCCGGGGCTACCATGGGCTTATTGGGCATCTTCATGCTCACGCCCAATATCGCCTCCCCCTACTTTGTGGAGGGCGGCTCCCTTTTGGTCAACAACCTGAATGTGTCCACCCCCGCCATGCAGGCAGTGGTGCTGATTACAATCATTGGCTTTGCGACCAAGGCCGGTATGTTCCCCATGCACGGCTGGTTGCCCACCGCCCATCCGGTCGCCCCGGCCCCGGCCAGCGCTGTCTTATCCGGTGTCATCACCAAGGCAGGTGTCCTGGCCATCTTCAGGATGATTTTCTATGTCATCGGGCCGGAGTTCATCCGCGGCACCTGGGTGCAGTGGACCTTGCTGGGCTGCGCCGCTGTGACGGTCTTCATGGGCTCCATGCTGGCCCTGCGTGAAAAGCAGTTGAAAAAGCGCCTGGCCTATTCCAGCGTTTCCCAGGTCAGCTACGTGCTGGCGGGCCTGTTTATCTTGGATACCATGGCCTTGGACGGCGCGCTGCTCCAATTGGTCTTCCATGCCCTCACCAAGGATGCGCTCTTCCTTTGCGCCGGCGCCATCATCTATAAAACCGGCATCACAAGGGTGGATGAGATGCAGGGCCTTGGCAAGTCCATGCCCTGGACCATGTGGCTCTTCACCATCTGCGCCATTTCCTTGGTTGGCATCCCGCCCCTGGGCGGCTTCATTGCCAAGTGGTATATCGCTGAGGGCTCTTTGATCTCCGGCGTCACCGTGTTTAGCTGGCTAATTCCCATTGTCCTGTTGGTATCGGCCATGCTGACCGCGGGCTACCTCCTGCCGCCCTCTGTCTCCGCCTTCTTTGGCGGGATGAGCCATGGCGAGTCCGTCTCCCTGAAGGAGAAAATGGATCCTTCCCCCACCATGGTTGTGCCCATTTTCATTCTGACCCTGGCCATTGCCATTCTGGGCATCTTCCCCGGGCAAATGATCACCATGTTCACCTCCCTGGCCAACACCCTGTTTTGATCTAGTGAAAGGAAAGCTATGATTCTCCTTTTAGCTGTTTTGCTGCCGGTATTGGCAGGGGCTCTGCTGCCAGCTTTGAAGCTGACAACAAAGGCGCGCAATGCCTACCTGGTGATAGTCAGCCTGTTCACCAGCTGCTTGGCTGGCGTAGCTGTGTTTTCAGACATCCAGGGCTTGGAACTCATCCGCTTGAATGAAAAGCTGAGCATCGCTCTGAAGATGGATGATTTGGGGCGGGTCTTTGTCTCCCTGATTGCCGTGCTCTGGCCCCTGTCCATTGTTTATGCCATTTCCTACATGAAAAACGCGCAGAAGCAGAATTCCTTCTTCACCTTTTTCATGATGTCCTATGGCGTCACCCTGGGCATCGCGATGAGCCGCAACCTTTTGACCCTGTATGTCTTTTACGAGCTGATGACCTTGTCCACCCTGCCCCTGGTCATGCATGGTGGCAGCCAGAAAGCCATCAGGGCCGGCCTTAAGTATTTGTACTACTCCCTTGGTGGCTCTGCCTTTGCCTTCATCAGCCTGGTGTACCTTGTTTATTTTGGCGGGACGACGGAGTTTGTGCCGGGCGGGCTGTTTGCCAGCGTGTCCTTGCAGCATACCTCCCAATTGCGCCTGGGCTATCTGCTCTCCTTCCTGGGCTTCTCTGTGAAAGCGGCGGTGTTCCCGATGCAAGACTGGCTGCCGGATGCTGCTGTCGCCCCCACTCCGGTCACAGCCTTGCTCCACGCGGTGGCGGTGGTCAAATCCGGCGTTTTTGCCATCATCAGGGTCACTTTCTTTAGCTTTGGCGTAAGCGTCCTAAAGGGCAGCTATGCCCAGCACATCCCACTGATTCTCTCCGCCTTCACCATCGTTTTTGGCTGCACCATGGCGCTTAAGGAAAAGCACTTAAAGCGCCGGTTGGCCTATTCCACCATCTCCAACCTCTCCTATATTGTCTTTGGCTGCATGCTCCTAACCCAGGATGGTCTAACCGCCGCCCTGATGCACCTGCTCTTCCATGCGGTGATGAAGATTACTCTGTTTTTCACTTCCGGCGTGTTCAACCAGAACGCGGATGCTTACTATGTGGACCAGTTGCGCGGCCTTGGCCGGAAAATGCCCCTGTACACCGCCATATTCACCTTGGGTGCCCTGGCCATGACGGGCATTCCGCCGCTGATTGGCTTTGTCAGCAAATGGTATCTGGCCATCTCAGCGGTCAACGCCGGCGGCCTTTTGCCCATGCTGGGCCTTACGGCCCTGTTGATCAGCGCGATTTTAACCGCCGTCTATCTCCTGGTTCCGGCTGTCACCATGTACTCAAGGCCGGCGCATGAGGAAAGAACCATCAAGCCTGTGGACCTGGGATATCAGGTTTCCCTGGTTACCTCGGGTGTTTTGATGATCGCGCTCAGCTTCTTCACCAAGCCATTGCTTGATTTCCTAACGCGCACCGCGTCTTTGTCCATTTAAGGAGGATGAGCAGATGAAATATATTTTGCCTTTGCTGGTTGCTCTTCCCCTGCTTTTTGCTGTGCCTTCCTGGTACCTTTCCCGCAAAAAGGCCAACCATGGGCTTACCCTGATGTGCGCTGTGACCTTGATCACCACCGCCCTGGCAGCCCTCCTGTTTTTCGTTCAGAAAACGCCTGTAACCTTTTCCCTGGGTGGGATCATCGGCTTTGGCATTCACTTAAAAGCTGATGGCTTCCGCTCCCTGTATGTGTTGGTCGCCGCCTTCATGTGGCTGATGACCTCCCTGTTTACGCCGCAGTACATGGCCCATGGCCACAAGCATGGCCGCTACAGCCTGTATACCCTGCTGACCTTTGGCGCGACTGTCGGCGTCTTCCTCTCGGATGATCTGCTGACTGTCTTCCTCTTTTTTGAAGTTCTTTCCTTCACCAGCTATTGCTGGGTCATCCATGAGGAAACCCCGGGCGCCAGGCGCGCTGGGCAGTCCTACCTGGCCATCGCCATTTTGGGCGGGATGACCATGCTCATGGGCTTGATGATGCTTTACATGAAGCTGGGTGATCTTCGCTTTGAAACACTGTTTCAAGCTGGGCAAGCCATTACCCGTAAGGAGCTCTACCTGCCGGGTCTTCTGATCCTGGTTGGCTTTGGAGCCAAGGCCGGTATGTTCCCCTTGCATGTCTGGCTTCCCAAGGCCCACCCGGTGGCGCCAGCGCCTGCCAGCGCGCTGCTCTCCGGCATTTTGACCAAGGTGGGTGTCTTTGGCATCCTGGCCATCTCCACCAGGCTGTTTTTCGCCGATGTTGCCTGGGGCAACCTGCTGTTGATTCTGGGCCTTATCAACTTGACCTTGGGCGCCCTTTTGGCGCTGTTCTCAACGGATTTAAAGCGCACCCTGGCCTGTTCCTCCATGAGCCAGATTGGGTTCATCCTCTTTGGTATTGGTACCCAGGCTCTCCTGGGCGAGCACAATGCCCTGGCCGCTTCTGGCACGGTGCTGCACATGCTCAACCACAGCCTCATCAAGCTGGTGCTGTTCATGGCCGCGGGCGTCATCTACATCAATACGCATTCCCTGGATCTCAACGAGATCAGGGGCTATGGGCGCAAGCGCCATGGGCTGAAGCTTATCTTCTTGGTTGGCGCGGCCTCCATCAGCGGCATCCCTTTCTTCAGCGGCTATGCGTCCAAAACCTTGCTGCATGAGGGCATCATTGAATACATCCATGCCCTGCAGCATGAAGGCGCAAGCGCCCTTTGGTATCAGGGTGCGGAGTGGCTCTTTGTCATTACCGGCGGGCTGACCTTCTGCTACATGCTCAAGCTCTTCATCGCCATCTTCATTGAAAAGCACCCCACCCGTCAGGCGGAGTACGACATGGCCGGCCCTTCCATGAACTGGCTGTCTGCTGTTGCCTTGGGCGTTTCTGCCCTGGTCCTCTTTGCCTTGGGCCTCTACCCCGAAGGTGTTTTGACCAACTTGGCCAACCGCTCCCTTCCCTTCCTCATGGCGCATGAGCCGGAACACCATGTGGTCTACTTGGCTTGGGTCAACCTGTCCGGCGGGCTCAAGTCCTTGGCAATCGGCCTTTTGCTGTATGTCTTTGTCGTGCGCACGCTGCTTTATGTGAGAACAGACGGCACAAAGAAATCCTATATCAATCCCTGGCCCCGCTGGCTGGACCTGGAAGAGGGCCTCTACCGCCCGGTTTTAAACCTTATCGTGGCCATTGGAAGTTTCATTGCCAGGGCGCTTGACGCGGTGGAATATGTCGTAACGGGCCTGGGCTATGTGTTCACCTTCTTGACAAGGCTCTTGGACAGCCTGGTGGATGGCGTTTCCGTCCTCCTGCTGCGCACCATCTTAAAGCCGGTCTATGAAACAGCCACCCTGGTGCCGATTGGCAACCGCTTCACCTGGACCTTGGGTAGGGCGATGGATGTCTCAAGTGGCGCTGTGCGCAAGCTCTTTGGAATGAAACCTAGGGAAAACTACCACTATGTACGGCAGTACGCCCATATCTGGTCCAACATCTCAGCCACCCTGCGCCGCTTGCTGCGCACCCTCTCCTTCGGGTTGATTCTTTTCGCCCTCGGCGTGGTCTTCCTGCTGGCTTACATGCTGATCCGCAAATGATTTTTGGACATCAAAAAACTGCACCTCCAGACGGGGTGCAGTTTTTTGATTATGATTGAACTTACTCGATTACTTCCCCGGTTAAGCCCTGCCAGGCTTTCCTGATGGCTCTTTGGTTGCTGGCGCCATAATCCGGGTCATTCCGGTTGACCTCCGCAGTATCCCTGAGGAAATGAATACACAGGTGGCCGCCAAAACCATTGGCGCTCACAGCACCGGTCAGGTGGGGCCGGTTGTGCATCGCGGCCAAGGTCCATCGTCCATCTGGCAATTTGACATAGACCGTGTTGATGTTCCAGGAAGGAGTACCAAAGGCGCGGTTCATAATCTGGGTGTCCTTCCAGGTCGCGGGCTCAGAATCCGCATGGTTGCCCATGGAGTAAAAGCGGGTTTTAAAGCTGGAATTGCTGGCCTTGTGATAGATGGTCGCATATTGTCCACCGGAAGCGCTCTTTTTCACGTCATCAAACCAGTGCAGCAGCTTTACCTGGGAGGAAGACGGTCCCCCGCCCTTGCCTTCTGACGCGCTGATGCCGGAGACCTTGGTGCTATAGTCCCGGGCATTGCTGGAAAAGATGGCCGCCTGGGTGGCAGGGTTGGCAACCCCTGTGATGGGAAGCCCATTGCGCTGCTGGAAGCCCACCACAGCCTGGTGGGTGGGGATATCAAACTTGCCACTAATAGAGAGCGGATACCCCAACGCCTTAAGCGCTTTTTGCATTTCAGTCACGCTTGTATTGCTGTTGTCAATTCTCAGCGTCTTAAAATTGAGCTTGGGGTCGGTTGCCAGCCTGGCATGGCCGCCCAAAAGCACGCTGGCGCTCTGGCTGCCAAATACCCCGTCTGCGGTTAAGGAGTTTTGCTTTTGAAAGTCCATGACGGCTTCTTTTGTCATGGCATCAAAGACAGCGTTGATAGAAACCGTGTACTTCAAGGCGGCCAGCCGAGTTTGCAGTTCCTTGACATCAGCCCCCTTAAGCCCCGCTTTTAATACGCGCGGGAACACTTTCTGTGGTTCGTCTGGAGTATCTGGCTCATCAACAGGTTCTTCTGTCTTGGGCGGCTGTGTCGGCTTGACCGGCTCCTCCGTTGACTGGAAGGATAAAAAGGAGGTCATCACAAAGCCTTTGATGCCGTTGAAATCCACCTCGCACCAGTCCGTGCCTTTGGTGTATAGGTTGATAACGCTGCCTGAGGGGATTTGGGCGATAATGTTATTGTTTTGGGAGGGGCTGGAGCGCAGGTTTAAGAACCTCCCTGTGGCGTTGTTGACCACAGCCTTCCCCTGGGCTGGCTTGGGTGTGATGATGGGCTTCACCGGTTCATTTTCCGGTGGTTTGGTGGTGGGAGTATCTCCGGTTTTTAAATAATTGCTTAGGACATAACCCGTGTAGCTTCCATAATTGACCTTGCTCCAGGATCCGCTCTTGCCCAGGACATTGACCTTGGCCAGATAAGGAATCTGGATTAAAACGATGCCTGCGCTGGAAGCCCTGTTGCGCATGTTCAGACTGCCACGATTTTTCGTGACCACCTGCGCCTGGTCCTTGCCCAAAGCGGTGTCATTGGGGCTTTGTGTTGGCATAGCCGGTGCCTGTGTAGGCTGGGCAGGTTTGGTGGTCGGCGTTGCGCCCTGCAAAGGTCGCAGGTAGGAGGATTTCACATAGCCCGTCTTTCCGGATACGCGGATTTCAGACCAGCCGCTTTTGGTGCTCAGCACCTCCACCGTGGTACCATATGGGATTTGGGCAATTGCAGTATTGCCGTGGGAGGGGCGGTTGCGCAGGTTTAGTGAGCCCTTGTTGGCGGTATTGACCACCATTTGCCCGATGGCCTGGCTACCTTCATCAGCGGGCTTGGTTGTTGCCGGGGCTGGCTTTTCGGTGACTGGTGAAACAGGTGGTGCAATCAAGCCATCGGGCTTAAACTGGGGCGCTAACTTATAAAGGGTATCCAGGGTTTTTCTTCCTGCCAGGCCATCTGCGGTCAGGTTTTGTTGTCGCTGAAAGGCGATGACCGCGCTTTGGGTTTTTTTGCCAAAGACACCGTCTGTCGCCACCTCAAAGCCAATAAAAGAAAGCCCGGACTGCATCGCCTTGACCACTTCCCCCCTTTGACCCAGGTAGAGGGTATCAGGCGAGTATGCCTGGCCTTGAGGCATAAAAATGATGAGCAAAAGCAAAAGAATGCCAATTCGTTTCAAAATTATTCCGCGCTTCACTGGTACTCTCCTTTTGTTCGGGTTGTGGCCAGCATAGCACATTATTTCTTATTTGTAAACTTATGTTACAATTTTATTACATTTTAATCTCTAATCTTCTTGATTTCTTGGAAAAGGCTCAGGAATTGCTGCAAATTCAGCGTCTCCCCACGTGTCTTCTCCTCAAGGCCAATGGCTAAAAGACAGGTAAGCGCTGCTTCCCTTGTCAAGGAAAAAGCCCGCATCAGGTTGTTGACCAGGGTCTTTCTACGCATCAGGAAGGCCGCTTCAACCACCTGTTCAAACAGGGGGAAATCTTTTGCGTCCACAGCCAAGTTTTCATGAAGCGGAATGACCATGAAAACGCTGTCCACCTTGGGGGGAGGAGTAAAGCAGCTTGCGGGCACAAAGACCGCCTCACGCGGCGTACCGCGCAGGGCAGCCATAACGGCCAGAGGGCCATACTCCGGTGTACCTGGCGCGGCCAAGACACGCAGGGCTGCCTCTTTTTGAACCATCACATTGACGCTTTTTAAGTGCTTTGTCTCCCGGAAAAGTCGGCTTAGAATGGGCGTGGTCAGGTAATATGGCAGGTTGGCAACCACATGATAATCAAAATCCCCGGCCATCAGCTCAGTCAGGTCCATCTTCATGATGTCCCCCATCACAAGGCGGATGTTCTCAAAACCAACAAAACGATCTATGAGCACTTTTTCCAAGCGCTCGTCAATTTCCACTGTGACGACCTGCTTGGCTTTTTTTGACAGGGACAGTGTTAAATCCCCGCGACCCGCGCCGATTTCAAGCACGATGTCATCCCCCCTGATGGGCGTTTCCTCCACCAGTTGGTTTAATAAAACTTCATCAAAAATAAAGTTTTGACCCAGGGAAATTTTGTATTGGAACTCTGGCAAGGGATGGCTCATGGCTTTTGCAGGTAATCAAACAAGGCCCTGGGATCCTCCGCCATGAAGGCAGCCGTGCCCATGACCAGGCGGTTGGCACCATAGGAAATCACTTCCCGGCTGTTCTCGCGGTTGACCCCGCCATCCACACTGATGATGCCCTGAAAGCCCCTCTCCCGCAGCTGCCTTATTTTGGGGAGGGTGGCAGCCATCAGCTTTTGCCCGCCAAAGCCAGGCTCTACAGACATCACCAGAACCAGGTCGATGAGGTCCAGGTAGGGGCTGATGCTGTCTGTTGGGGTGTGAGGCTTAATGGACAAGCCAGCCTTGAGCCCCGATTGCTTGATGCCCATCAAAAGGGGCAGGAGATCAGCCTTGATTTCGCTGTGCACCGTGATGCTATCAGCGCCAGCCTTGATAAAGGCCTCAATAAAATCCTCCGGCTCGGAGAGCATCAGATGGACATCCTTCTCCACCTCCGGGAACTCCTTGTGGAGCGCTTCCACCATGCTTGGGCCAAAGGAAATGTTGGGTACAAAATGCCCGTCCATGATGTCCAGGTGAAGCACTTTCACCCCAGCGTCAATCAGCCTTTTCACATCCCTTGCAACATACAGGGGGTGAGCTGCCAGGACAGAGGGCGCAATTTCAAGCATAGCGGTTACTCCTTTTTTGGGTCTGTTGAGAAAGTAAGAGACGATAACGCGTTACCCGGCCTTCGTCCAGAAGACCATCGTTTAGAGCGCGTGATACAGCGCAATCAGGTTCCTTGTTGTGCAGGCAGACTTCAAACCGGCAATCAGCCTGAAGCCCCACAAACTCCGGGTAATAATCGCGCAGGTGCTCCGGCTCCACCTCATCGGGCAGTTCAAACAGGCTAAAGCCCGGTGTATCCAAAACCTGAATGCCGTCCTGCTCAATGAGGGAAATATGTCTGGTGGTCTGCTTGCCCCGCCTGATTTTCTGGCTGATGGCACCAGTTTCCAGGTCCAGGCCGGTCAGGCCGGAGATGAGCGTGCTCTTGCCCACGCCGGATTGCCCTGCAAAGCAGTTGATCTGCCCCTTCATCAGGCTGGCCAGTTCAATAAGCCCGGTTTGCTCATAGGCGCTCACTGAAATGACCTTGACCCCAGCCGGCTCATAAGCCATTTTGACGCTGTCAGCCAATTCCTCGCTCAAGTCCGCTTTGTTGACCAATATCAAGGGGGTGATGTCCTGGCGAAAGGCGAAGACCAGCAGCTTGTCCAGCAATAGCAGGTCCGCCACGGGCTCAGGCGCTAAGGAAATGATCATCTGCGTGATGTTGGCCACCGGTGGGCGGATGCTGAGGCTGCTTCGTGGGAGGATGTTCTCTACCCAGCCGTGCTCCTCAAGTTTCCCTGGCGTAAACTCGATCAGGTCGCCCACCAGGGGGGTGATGCCCTCCCGCCTGAAGCGGTTCTTGGCACGAAGCACATACTCCGCCCCCTGTTCATCCCGTGCGGTATACAAGCCACCGCGCCCTTGTACAATACGTCCTGTCATCATGGGGTTTCCCCCACTGTCGGTGTGGGCGTCATGCCATTGTCTGCCGCGGCCACATAGACCACCAAATCCACCAGAGCGCCCTCCGGCGCGTTTTCACCGGACAAGGGCAACTGGGAGGCCACCCGGCCGTTTTGGGCAGTGTCGGTGACGG
The DNA here is from genome assembly GCA_964405705.1 of uncultured Christensenella sp. Taxonomy (GTDB): domain Bacteria; phylum Bacillota; class Clostridia; order Christensenellales; family Aristaeellaceae; genus UBA6115. The sequence goes on along the minus strand of CAYOOZ010000013.1, from coordinate 13,556 downwards.
TGATGTACTCCACCTTGCCTTGGGCCAGCTTGGCCTTTTTTAGCGAATCAGCGGCCTCAGTCCAAATCAGCCCGCTTAAGTCCGGCACGGTGACCTGCCCTGCTGACACCACCAATTGGACAATGCTGCCTGCGTCCACATAGGTGTTCTCTTGCGGCTCCTGCGAGAGGACGGTGTCCTTGGGCGTGGGGTCCATCTTGACCGAAACCACCAGGACCTCTAGGGAAATGCGCTCCAACTGCCTGCTGGCGTTTTGCAGGCTCAGCCCGGTCAATTTTGGCACAGGCTTGCTCACTGGACCGGAGGACACAATGAGCAGGAGCACATCCCCGCGCTTGATCGGCGAGCCAAAGTCCACGCTCTGGTCAATCACGGTGTCCACCGGCTCATCGCTGGGGTTGCGGATGATTTTGGTCTTGATGCCTTCCTTGTTGGCCTCCAGCACAGCCAAATCCACCGTGTAGCCGGTTAAAAGCGGCGCCTTGGTGGTGTTGACGATGTCCTTGTAAATAAAGAAGGCGCCGGCAAATACGCCCGCTAAGAGAACCAGGCTCAATAAAACCAGGAGAATGTTAGCCCTGCCCAGAACCTTGGGCTTCACCCGCTGCTTGAAGCGCTGCCTTTTGTTGTTCACAAAAACTGGCTCATCCAGGGTCGTGGTGGGCGAGAGCGCGGCGTGCAGCGCCTGGGCCATCAAAAGGGCGGAAGGATAGCGCTCTGCCGGTTCTTTGGCCATGGCCTTTTGCACCACAGCTTCTACCGGCGATGAAACCTCCTTGACCAGTTCATGGATAGGCTGGGCCCGGGCCTGGACATGCTGCATGGCGATGGAGACCTGGGTCTCCCCCTCAAAGGGCACCTTTCCGGTGAGCATCTCATACAACACACACCCAACGGAGTATAAATCAGACGCAAAGGTGGCCGTTCCGCCCTTGGCCTGCTCCGGCGAAAAGTAGTGAACCGAACCTAAGATACCCTGCTTCTTCTCAATATCGGAGGTATTAGCCCCCACCATGCGCGCGATGCCAAAGTCCGACACCTTGATATAGCCCTGACGGTCCACCAGGATGTTCTGCGGCTTGATGTCCCGGTGTACAACGCCGGCTTCATGCGCGTGGCGCAAGGCGGAAAGAATGCGAATGGCAATCTGCACCGCTGTACCCTGGGGCAGGTGTCCGTGCTCTGTGATGATTTCCTTGAGCGTCTTGCCGTCTACAAACTCAAACACCAGATAGGGTGCGGAAGGGTTGTCCCCAATGTCCAAGAGATTGACAATGTTGTGGTGGGACATTCGGCTGGCGGCAGTGGCTTCCCGGCGGAAGCGGTCCAAAAACTCTGGGTTGTCCTGCAATTCCTGGCGCAAAAACTTAACAGCGACCCTATGCCCCGTCCGCAGGTCCATCGCACGGTAGACAGAGGCCATTCCCCCCTCGCCAATGCGCTCATCCAGGCGGTAACGCTCCATGAGGATGGTGCCAATCATTGGGGCACCTCCATTAGAATGAGGGTGATGTTGTCCTTGCCTCCGCCAAACAGCGCTATCTGAAGCAGGTAATCACAGGCTTCCTCCAGCGGCAGGCCCATGGCGTGAACCAGCTGGTGGCTTTGCGTATATTCGGTCAGGCCATCAGAGCACAGCAGATAGCGGCTGCCTTTTACTTTGTTTAAGCGGAATACATCCGTCTGCAGGCTGGCATCGGTCCCCACAGCCCGTGTGATGATGTTACGGTAGGGGTAGTTTCTCGCCATTTCAGCTGTAATCGCGCCGGACCTTAAAAGCTCGCCCACCAGGGAATGGTCCTGGGTGACCTGCTCCAACTTGCCCTGATAAAACTGATAAGCACGGCTGTCCCCCACATGGGCAAACAGGAGGCTGTCCTCCCCCTCCCACAGTGCGGTCAAGGTGGTGCCCATGCCAGAAAGACTGACATCATGCAGTTGGCGTTCATAAATGGAAAGATTGGCCCGGTTCACCGCTTCCACAAGGCTGTTTTCATCCGGCTGAACAAGGATGTTAATGGCCCTTAAGGCCTCTATGGCCATAGCGCTGGCAACATTGCCGCCCAGGTGCCCGCCCATGCCGTCCGCAACGGCGTACAGGCAGGTGACATCATTGATGGCCAGGAGGGAATCCTGGTTGTTAATATGCAGGTTACCCTTGTGGGTGCGAGCGGCATAGTTCATGGGTGATCCCCCACCTCATCCGTCAATGGGGTCTTCAGCCTTTGCGCGCGCAATTGCCCGCAGGCGCCAAAGATGTCATCCCCCAATTGACGCCTCACAGTGGCTGAGATATTGAGCTTGGTCAATTCCGCCAAAAACCGCTCTACCTGGGCCTTTTTGGCAGGGCGTAAATCCCTTTCCTTGACTTCATTTAGGGGAATCAGGTTGACATGGGATTGCATCCCACGTAGTTTGGATGCCAATTCCCGCGCGTTTTCCAGGCTGTCATTAATGCCATTAATCAGGGCATATTCAAACACCACCCGGCGGCCCGTTTTTTCGATATAGGTCTTGGCTGCTGATAAAACATCCTTCATGCTGTGCACCCGGGCAATGGGCATAATCTGCCGGCGGATATCATCATTGGGCGCGTGCAGGGAGAGGGACAAGGTAACCTGCAAGCCTTCTTCCGCCAATTTACGCATCTTATCCGGTAGCCCACAGGTGGACAGGGAGATGTGCCTGGCGCCAATGTTCAAGGTGTCTTTTGAGGTCACCAGCCTTAAAAAGGAGAGCACCTCATCATAGTTATCCAGCGGTTCCCCGCTGCCCATCAAGACAATGTTGGAAAGATTATCAGGGGAAGCCAGCCGGTTGGCCAGGTAGGTCATGCCCATCATCTCGCCCGCGGTCAGATTGCGCAGGCGCCCTTGAAGGGTGCTCGCGCAAAAAGCACAGCCCATGGCACAGCCCACCTGGGTGGACAGACAAAAGGTAATGCCATGCTTGTAGCGCATGATGACGCCTTCCACCGTGTGGTCATCCTGCATGTTAAACAGCAGTTTCTCAGTGCCATCAATTTTGGACACATGCCGCTCCAGCACTTTGGCGGGCTGGTCAATCGCTGAATCCTCCAGCTTCTTAACCAGCGTTGCGGGCAGATTTCGCATTTCGCTGAAATCATAGCCTTTTTTAAGCCAATCCATCACCTGCTTAGCGCGGAAAACAGGCTCACCCTGGCCTTTGATAAAATGCCCCAGGGCTTCCAGGCTCAGCCCAGTTAGCTCTACGCGATGGTTGCTCATGTCCGCTTCATCCTGGAGATAAAGAAGCCTTCCACCCCGTCCTGGTGAGGCAGCAATTGAAGGCCATACTCGCCCCTGTTCGCCTTAAACTTGTCCGGGAATGCTTCTGGCATGTCATCCAAAACAAACTCAGGGTGCGAGGATAAAAAGAGTTTGATTTGCTCCTGATTTTCCTGGGGCAAGACGCTGCAGGTGGAGTAAACCAGGGTGCCGCCTGGCTTGACGTATTTGGCAACCGTTTCCAATAGCTGGGTCTGCAGGGTGGTGAGCTCATCAAGCCCCTCTTGGGTCAAGCGGTATTTAATGTCCGGCTTGTTGTCCATCACCCCGGTGCCGCTGCAAGGCGCGTCCAGTAAAACGGCATCCATGGTCATGTCAAAGCGCTCCAGGTAGACGGATGCATCCCGCACTGCCGGTCGGACGTTGTACAGCCTCAGGCGCTCCGCCTGGGCATAGATCAGGTCCACTCGGTGCTCATGCACATCCCAGGCATGCACTCGGCCAGTGTTTTGCATCAATTCTGCCATGTAGACGGTTTTCCCGCCAGGAGCCGCGCAACTGTCCAGGATGGTCTGCCCAACGCCTGGGGAGAGCGCCAAAACGGAGAGCATGCTGCCCTCCCCCTGAATGGAGAAGCGCCCGGCCAAAAAGTCCGCGTCTTTGCCAATGTCAGAAGCGCCTTTGATATGATAGGCTTCCTCCAGTTGCCCTGGGCTGACCTCCCAAGTCTTTTTGTCCAGGATGGCCTTGAACTCTTCCTTGGTTACCAGCGCCTGGTTGCGCCTGATGGTAGTGGCGTGCTGGGGATTGCGGTAGGCGATGATTTCCTGGGCGACCTCGGGGGGATAGCCTGCTAAAATCTGATCCAAAAGCCATTGGGGGATGGAGTGCATGATGCTTAAATACTCAGGATCCCCCTCTTTGGGCCAGGGCAATTCGTCCTTTGCGCGGATGAGAGAGCGCAGCACGCCGTTGACCAGGCCGGTCATGTCCTCAAGCCCGCTGGCGCGGGTCAATTCCACAGCCTCATTCACGGCCGCAAAATCAGGAATCTTGTCCAAAAGGAGAATCTGACAGGCGGTCAGGCGCAGAATATTGCGGATTTTACCGTTTAAAGCCTCCGCATCCTGCAAGAAACGGCCAAGGGCAAAATCCAGCTTGTAGAGGTCCTCAATGGTTTTGTAGACAATGATGGCCGCCAAGCGCTTGTCCTGTTGGCTCAAGCGCATGTTGGAGAAGACCTCATCTAAGGACAGGGAGGCATAAGCCCCGTCATATAACACACGGTTTAAGACCAAAAGGGCTGCCTGACGGGCATCCTGGCTTAAGATGGGCTCAACTTTGGCAATGGGAGCAGGCCTGGGGGTAAAGGCCGGGCTGGCAGGCCGGAAGGCTGGCGCAGGACGCGCAAATCGGCGCTCACCTGTGGGTGCCATCGGACGATTGCCTTCAGGCGCTGGACGGCCATAGCGGCGCTCACCAGTGGGTACTGACGGGCGGCTGCCTTCAGGAGCGGGTCGGCCGAAGCGGCGCTCACCTGTGGGTGCTGACGGACGGCTGCCTTCAGGAGCGGGACGGCCATAGCGGCGCTCACCTGTGGGTGCCATCGGACGGCTGCCTTCAGGAGCGGGTCGGCCAAAGCGGCGCTCACCAGTAGGTGCCATCGGGCGGCTGCCTTCAGGAGCGGGACGGCCATATCGGCGCTCACCAGTGGGTGCCATCGGGCGGCTGCCTTCAGGAGCGGGTCGGCCATAGCGGCGCTCACCGCCGGGGCGGGCAGGGCCTGGCCTCCCTTGTGGGGAATAGGGCCTTTTGTCCCGATTCTGTTGAAAGGGCCTGTCCTTTTTGCTGCGGTCAAACTCGCTCATCGGCTTACCTCGTTTTGCATCATTTGGGGCCCCAAAAGGGGATGCCCCCTTAAATAATCCTGGCTCTTCATGGCCTTGCCACCGGCGGCCTGGAGGGTCTCAATCAAAAGTCCACCCTTGCCTGTCTGCACTTTGAGGCCCTGTTTTGTGTCGGCGGAAAGGATGCTTCCAGGCGCTTCCTCACCCTGGTAGGGAAAATTACTGGCAGCAAGGATTTTAAGCGTCCCCCAGGGGGATCCGGTTGTGGCTGCTGGCCAGGGGTTGAGCCCACGGACCAGGTTTTTGATATCTATTGCGGGCATTTGCCAATCAATTTGCCCGTCTTCTTTTTTCAACAGGGGGTAATAGCTGCTTTCATCCTGATTTTGCGGGTGCCTCTCCAAGGTGCCCTTCTTCAAGGCTTCCAGTGTTGCTATTAAGAGCTCAGCGCCGGCTTCTGCCAGCCTTTGGGTCAGATCACCTGCGGTTTCCTGCGCTTTGATGCTGACTTCCTTTTGCAGCAGGATATCTCCGGTGTCAATGCCTTTGTCTGTCATCATGGTGGTGACGCCTGTGATCGTTTCACCCTTGATCAAAACCCAATTGGCTGGTGAGGAGCCCCGGTATTTGGGGAGAAGGGAGGCATGAACATTGATCGTGCCCAGTCTGGGTATGCTTAAAATCTCCTCAGACAGAATCTGACCAAAAGCCGCGGTGACGCAGAGGTCCGGCTTGAGGGCCTTTAAGTCCTCAACACCCTCATTCCTGATTTTATGGGGCTGAAACACCGGGATTTGGTGACGAATGGCCAATTCCTTGACCGGGGATTGGGAAACTTGCTTTCCACGACCCCTTGGCCGGTCCGGCTGGGTGAACACGCCTGCCACCTCGTAGCCCTTGTCCAGCAGGGCCTTTAAGGAGATGGCCGCGTATTCCGGCGTACCCATAAAAACAAGCCGCATCAGTTCACCTGCCTGATTTCTTCCAGGGGTTCTTCCTCGTCTTCCTCATCCTCGGGAAAGATCTCATGCTCCATCTTGTCCACATAGAGGATGCCGTCCAAATGATCAATCTCATGCTGGATGCAGCGGGATAGCAAGCCGTCCGCGTCCAGGGTAAAGGCTTTGCCAGTTCTGTCTTGGGCTTTAATGGTGATTTTTTCAGGGCGGATGACAAAGCCGCTCCGGCCCGGGACGCTTAAACAGCCCTCAGCCATGCCGCACTCGCCTTCCTGGGAGGTGATTTGCGGGTTGATCAATTCCATCAGCCCTTCCCCCACATCCACCACCACCATCCTCCGCTGGATGCCCACCTGAGGCGCGGCTAAGCCTATGCCGTTGGCTTGGTACATGGTGTCTGCCATGTCCTTTAAAATAACGCCCAGGCGGCCGTCAAACTTGGTGATGGGGTTGGCTTTCATGCGCAGCTCCTGCGCGCCGATGGTAAAAATCTTCTTCTTGGACATGGTTCCTCCGTATTTTCAGGCCAGACTGCCTGGGTTAATCTCCAACCCGACCTTGCAGGGCCAGGGTTCCTGGGTTAAATCGTTCAAAAAGGTTAAAACTTGTTGGCTGTCCTGATGTTCCAGCAATTTAATCAGTACCTGGGCACGGTACATTCCCATGATGCGCTTAATGGGCGCCGCGTCCTCCCGGACAAAGATCACCCGTCTTTTTAACCGTGGTTCCCTTAAAAGCCAGGCATTGATTTTCTCAGCCACCTGCGTGGATACCTCACGGGAGGTGTCCTCATCCTTGGCCTCTGCCAATAACCTGACCATCATGGTAAAGGGCGGGTAGAGCAATTGCCTGCGGCGCGCGAACTCCTGGTTGAAAAAGCCCCTGTACTCCTGCTTAGACGCGTAAAGGATAACCTCATGATCCGGCTTGTAGGTCTGAATCACAACCTCGCCCGGCAAATCTGCCCGCCCCGCGCGGCCTGCGACCTGGGTTAAGAGCTGAAAAGTGCGCTCCTGGGCGCGGTAGTCCGGCATGTTGAGCGTCAGGTCAGCCAGAATCACGCCCACCAGGGTCACCTGAGGGAAATCCAGACCCTTGGCAATCATCTGGGTGCCAATCATAACCCGGGCCTCACCTGAGCGGAAGCGATTGAGCAGGGTCTCATGCGCGTCCTTGCCGCTGGTGGTGTCCGCGTCCAGGCGCACCAGGCTCACCCCTGGGAAGAGGGCTAAAAACTCCTCCTCCACCTTCTGGGTGCCTGCGCCCAAGGGCCGCAAAAATGCGCTGTCACAATTTGGGCAGGTCTTGGGCAGGGGGGTGGACAAGCCGCAGTAATGGCAGTGCATCTGCCTGTCCGCTTGGTGATAAGTCAGCTTCACATCGCACTGATGGCAGGTGAGAACTTCACCGCACTTTCTGCAAAGCACGCTGGGCGCGTAGCCACGGCGGTTGATAAACAGCATGGCCTGGTGCCCATCCTCCAGGGTCTTGCGCAGTTTTTCAAGGAGGAGGCCTGAAAACATGGAGCGGTTGCCCAGCCGTAATTCCTCCCGCATATCCACCAGGTGCACCTGGGCCAACTGGTGCTTGTTGACACGGGAGAGCATCTCAAGGAGCATATAATCCCCCCTTTGCGCCTTGGCAAAGGACAGGATGCTGGGCGTGGCGCTGGCCAATATCAGGCTGGCACCCTCCCGGTTGGCCCTTGAAAGCGCCACTTCCCGCGCGTCATACTGGGGGTTGTTTTCAGACAGGTAGCTGGCCTCATGCTCCTCATCAATGACAATCAGCCCCAGGTCCAAAACCGGCGCAAAAACCGCTGAGCGCGCCCCAATGACCAGTCTTGCGGCGCCGGAACGGATGCGCCGCCATTCATCAAAGCGTTCTCCGGCGGACAGCCTGGAGTGCAATACGGCTGCCACATCGCCAAAGCGGGCGCGAAACCAAAGGACCATCTGCGGGGTTAAGACAATCTCCGGGATCAAGACGATGACACCCTTGCCCCTTGCCAGGCATTCCCTGGCCGAGTGGATGTACACCTCGGTCTTGCCAGATCCTGTGATGCCGTGGAGTAAAAACCGCCCCGTCCCCTGACGGATGGCCGGCACAATCTCCGACAGCGCTTCCTTTTGCTCAGCAGTCAGCTCTGGCTCAAGGCCTTCTGCCACGCTGGCGGCATAGGGCGAGCGGAAGACCTCTTCCTCCTTGAGGCGGATGAGGCCGCCCTCCTCCAAGGCTTTCAGCGCGGGCAGGGGATCCCTCACCAGGGCTTTTAACTCATGGACTGGGTGAGCCAAGCCGTCAGACAGGAGGCTTAAAAGCAGGCGCCTTTTGGGTGAACGGGTATCCTTTTTTTGCGCTTCCTCAACCATAGATACTGGTATGGCCAGCCTGGCTGTCATTTGAGTTTTAATTCTGACACGGCCGGAGCGCATTTCCGCTGGAATCATCAGCCGCAAGGTCAAGGCCAAGGGGCTGTGTGTTTTCTGACTTAATTCCTGGGCCAAGTCTACCAGGGGCGGCAGGATGGCCGGGTAGTCTTCCAATGTCTCCTTGATGTCCTTGATTCTTTCATCAGGCAGATCGGTCTGGTCGGTCAAGCCCAGCACGATACCGGTGATGGTCTGATGGCCAAAGGGCACCAACACGCGGGTGCCCTCCTGGCAAAGCATTTGATCTGGCAGGCGGTAGGTGAACACGCGGTCTGTGTTGCTGCTGGCGATATCCACAATCACCTGGGCGTACCTGGTCCCCTCAGGCATCCTTTTCCCCTGTTTTCATGAGGTTTACGATTTCGTCCAGGAGCTTGTGCGCGGCCGCATCCTTGGTCATTAAGGGCAGGACAATTTCCCTGTCCTTTGAGATCAAGGTCAGCGCGTTGGTATCCACATCAAAGCCCACGCCAGGCTTGGTCACATCGTTCAGGGCAATTAAGTCCAGGTGCTTGCTGACGAGCTTCTTTTGCGCGTTGACAAGGCCCTCCTCAGTCTCAGCGGCAAAGCCGGCAAAGAACTGGCCTATTATCTTCTTTTCGCCCACGGCCTGCGCCACATCCGGGGTCTTGACCAATTCAAGACGAAGCCGGCCATCCCCCTGCTTTTTAATCTTTTGGTCGCTGATTTCATTCATCTTAAAATCAGCCGGCGCGGCGGACTGAATCAGGATGTCCTGCTTGGGTGCTTCCCGCATCATTACCTCGTACAGGTCCTGGGTGGTGGTGATGTTCTGTAGCTTCACTCCAGGGACAAGAGGCTGATTGACAGGGCCAGTCACCAGGGTGACCTCCGCCCCACGCTCCATGGCGGCCCTGGCGATGGCATAACCCATCTTGCCAGAGGAGCGGTTGGTGATATAACGCACCGGGTCGATGTTTTCCCTGGTCGGCCCAGCGGTGACCAGCACTTTTTTTCCAATCAAGTCGCCCTTTTCGGCTAACAAGGCCAGGGTGGCCTCCACAATGGCATCCGGCTCGCTCATCCGTCCGGCACCCACATCCCCGCAGGCCAAAAGCCCGCCATCCGGGCCAATGGTATGAGCCCCCCGAGCTTTCAAGGTGTTCAGGTTTTTCTGGGTGGCTTCATGCTGCCACATCACTGTGTTCATCGCGGGCGCAAGGAGCAGTTTGGCCTGGGTTGCCAGGTAGGTGGTGGTGAGCATGTCATCGGCAAGGCCATTGGCCATCTTGGCGATGATGTTAGCGGTCGCCGGCGCAATTAAAAAAACATCCGCCTTTTTGGCGAGTGAAATATGCTCCACCTCATAAGCTTTTGGACTTTCAAAGGTGTCCGTTGCCACCAAGTTTTGAGACAAGGTTTGAAGGGTCAAGGGCTGCACAAACTCACAGGCGCTTTTGGTCATGATGACATGCACATCCACGCCCGCCTTTTTAAGCCTGGACACAATTTCGCAGGCCTTATAGGCGGCAATGCCGCCCGTGATGCCTAAAACGACCGTTTTACCGGACAGCATGCCTTACTCCTCATCCTCCAGGTTGCGGTGATAGGTGATCATCCCGTGCTGAATTTCCTCAATCGCCATGGCGATGGGCTTTTTGGTCTCATCCTCAATCAGCGGCTGGGCGCCGTCGACAATCTGGCGGGCGCGCTTGGCGACCATTTCCACCAGGGTATAAGCGCTGTCCGCCTTTTTAATCAGGTTTTGGATGCCGGGTTCATTGATGGCCATCTTAGATTTCTCCTTCAAGTTTTTCGGGTATTTCGGGGTGAAAGCGGGAAGTTTTGATGCGCTCAGCGGCAATGATGCTCTTTAAGCGGGTATAGGCGCTGTCCAATTCATCGTTGATGAGCGCGTAATCATAGTGCACATACTTGGAAATTTCGTTGCGGGCGTTGTTGAGGCGCTTTTTGATTTCCGCCTCATCATCGGTGTTTCGCGTGTGCAGGCGGGATTTTAGCGAAGTAAAGGAAGGAGGCAGGATAAAGATAGACACGCATTCCCTCATCTGCTTCATCACGCTCAAAGCGCCTTGGGAATCCACATCCAAAAGGATGTCATGCCCCTTGTCAATGGCATCCAGGACAGGCTGGCGTGGCGTGCCATAACGGTGATCATGCACCACCGCGTGCTCCAAGAGGTTGTCCTCCATTAAGAGCTTGTCAAACTCCGCGTCGCTTAAAAAGTGGTAATGCACGCCATCTTTTTCGGATTCGCGGGGTTTCCTGGTGGTCGCGCTGACAGAAAAGGAGATGTTATCATCATTCGCGATCAGCCGCTCACACAGGGTGCCCTTGCCCGTGCCGGAAGGCCCGGATATTAAAATCAGCATGCCCTTTCTGGTAGTGGCCTTGCTGTTTAGCTTGCAGTCAAACAATACTTCACTCATCAAATCTACTCCACGTTTTGAATCTGTTCGCGAATCTTGTCCGTTTCGCTCTTGCAAACCAAGCCGTACTGGGTCACCGTCAGGGAAGCGGATTTGCTGCAGATGGTGTTGGCTTCCCTGTTCATCTCCTGGGCCAAGAAATCCATATCCCGCCCGGCGGGTTGGGCTTTTGCCAGCAGCTTTCGCATCTGGACGCAATGCGCCTTTAAGCGGTTGATTTCCTCCGTGATGTCACAGCGGTCCGCAAACAGGGCAATCTCCTGGGCTAAACGCTGCGGATCCACCTGAACCTCGGGCAAACTGGCCAAGCGCTTCTCAAGCCGTTCCCTGGCAAGCAAGGGCTGCTTTTGCGCTTCCAAAAGGAGGTTTTCAATGGCCCCTTCAAGGTTTGTCAGGTGCTCATTAAAGAAAGCGCGCAATTGCTCCCCCTCACGCTCCCGGTCTGCCTCTGCAGCGTCACAAGCTGTGTCCAAGGCCTCCATCGCCGCTTCCAGCATGGTTTCCGCTTCCACATCCAGGGGGGTTAAGGTTAAAACCTCAGGCAGGGTCAACAGGGTGTTGAGCTTCAGGCTGCCCTTCACGCCGGCCGCCTGGGCTACCTGCAGGGCTGCCTGCGCGTACTCATGCGCTAAGGGCAGGTTTGCGCTGACCAAGGCCGCCTGGGCAAAGGAGGTGTCCTGGGCGATGGATAAATCTATCCGCCCCCTGGTAAACCGCTCCGCCAAGCGCTTTCTTAAGGGTACCTCTAAAGAAAGAAGGGATTTTGGCAAACGGACGGATAAATCCAAGTAGCGGTGGTTCACCGTTTTGACCTCCGCTGTCAAGGTCAGCCCCTCCCTGGATGATTGTCCCCTTCCGTAGCCGGTCATACTCCGCATGACAAGTCCTCCTTCCCCTATCATATGAATTATACCATCAAAAGCGTCCTCTGAAAAGGCTTGACCTGTGGGCATGGCGCCAAAATCATAACAAGCGCTTGAACTTTAAAACGACAGGGTATATACTATCATCATTCATGGATGAGGGAGGACAAGCCCCCTTTTTTCGCCCCAAGAGAGGAAGCGACCTGGCTGAAATCGCTTCCGGGCAAGGAGAAGGACGGTACCGCCGCCTGACATGAACGCGTGATGAGCGATACAGCGTCAAAGAGAGGCCAATATTGGCAATCTGGGTGGAACCGCGGACCATCATCCGTCCCAAGCAAGGGATGGGTGATTTTTTTATTGGTTAAAGGAGAGCAAGATGCAGATTACTTTAAACGGGCAGACCAGAGAATTTCAGGAAGGCACAAACGCAATTGACATCATCAAGGCCATGGAGCCCGACGCCCTCAAAAGCGCCCTGGCGGTGCGCCTTGACGGGGATTTTTATGAGTTGATGGCCCCCCTGCCCCATGGCGGCGAATTAAAAAGCCTGGGTTTTGAGGATGATGAAGCTCGGCATATGCTGCGCCATACAGCCAGCCATGTGATGGCCAGCGCGGTCAAGAATCTCTTCCCTAAGACCCAGTTGGCCATTGGCCCCTCCATTGAAAACGGCTTTTACTATGACTTTGATGTGGAAGAGCCCTTTTCCCCCGAGGACCTTGCCAAAATCGAAAAGGAAATGGCCCGTATCATCAAGAAAAACGAGCGTGAAATCCGCTTCACCCTGCCCAGGGATGAAGCCATCGCGCTGATGGAAAAGCGCAACGAGCCCTATAAGGTGGAGCTCATCAACGACCTGCCGGAGGAGACTGAGCTCTCTTTTTATCAGCAGGGCGAGTTTGTGGATCTGTGCGCCGGCCCCCACCTGCCCTCCACCGGCAAGGTCAAGGCGTTCAAGCTGACCAGCCTGGCTGGCGCGTATTGGCGCGGAAGTGAGAAAAACAAGATGCTGCAGCGCATCTATGGCACAGCATTTTTTGACAAGGAAGAGATGGAAGCCTACCTGGCGCGCATTGAGGAAGCCAAAAAGCGCGATCATCGCAAATTAGGCCGGGAATTGGACCTGTTTGACCTGATGGATGAGGGCCCAGGCTTCCCCTTCTTCTATGCCAAGGGCATGGTCCTGCGCAACCTGCTGGAGGACTACTGGCGCCAGATTCACCGCAAGGCAGGATATGAAGAGGTCAAGACCCCTTTGATCTTAAGCCGCAGCCTCTGGGAGCAAAGCGGCCACTGGGAAAACTACCGGGAGAATATGTACACCCTCAAAATTGACGATCAGGACTACGCCATCAAGCCCATGAACTGCCCCGGCGGTATTTTGGCCTACAAACGCCGCCTCTGGTCCTACCGGGATTTCCCCCTGCGCGTGGGTGAGTTGGGCCTGGTGCACCGCCACGAAAAATCCGGCGCCCTGCACGGCTTGATGCGCGTGCGCTCCTTCACCCAGGACGATGCCCACCTGTATATGACGCCTGAACAAATCAAGCAGGAAATCATCGGCGTATATAAATTGGACGATCAGGTGTACAAGGATTTTGGCTTTTCCTACAAGGTTGAGCTGTCCACAAGGCCTGAAAACAGCATTGGCTCTGATGAAATGTGGGAGCTGTCCACCAATGCCCTGCGGGAAGCGCTGGAAGAGCTGCAGGTGCCCTATACCTTAAACGAGGGTGATGGCGCCTTTTATGGCCCCAAGATTGACTTCCACCTCCAGGACAGCCTGGGCCGCA
>CAYOOZ010000012.1:22400-24849 GCA_964405705.1 uncultured Christensenella sp. | reverse complement strand
TCACGCGATTTATCCAGTGTTTTCAATGGGTTTAGGGATTTTCAGCAGGCCCTATTTATTCTACATGATTCCGCAGGGTTTGTCTTTATGATTTGACGCGGTTTTCCAATATTCCAAGGTTGACAAGCATGGTTTTCGCTTATATAATGGCAAAGCCATAGGGGCATGGTGTAATGGTAACACGTGGGTCTCCAAAACCTTTGTTGAGGGTTCGAGTCCTTCTGCCCCTGCCAGACTGGTCGATTCGTCGGCCAGTTTTTCTTTTTGCTTCATTTCTTTAGATTCGGTTATGATATTGTGAGACTATAAACCAAAGGAGGATATAAATGGAAAGCAAAACCATCAATATCAATGATTCTGTGTATGCCCTTTGCGCCTGCTGCCCTGAAATCAAGGACATCCTGGCGGACCTGGGGTTTAAGGATATTCTATTGCCAGGCATGTTAAACAGCGTGGGCCGCTTGATGACGCTCAAAAAGGGCGCCAAGCTGAGGGGCATTGATTTCGCGCTGATAGAGGAAAAATTAAAGCAAGCCAGCTTTGTGATAGAGGATTAAGTAGGCAAACCATCCCGGAGCCGCTCTTTTAAGGCCAGCACCTTTTCTTCAATAATCTTGGCTGTCCTGACAAAGGCCTCATCCGGCAGGCCAGAGGGGTCGTCAAGGCCCCAGTCCTCCCGGAAGCTGGTAGGCAGATAGGGGCATTTGACATTGCAGCCCATGGTGATAATGCCATCAATGGATGGCAAGTCATCAATCAGCTTGCTGCGTTGGGTCAGCTCCATATCAATGCCGTAGAGCTGTTTCATGATTCGCACGGCGTCCTGATTGATCATTGGCCTTAACTCTGTCCCTGCGGAAAAGCTTTCAAACACATCGCCGGCCAAATGCTTGCCCAGCGCCTCCGCCATCTGGCTGCGGCAGGAGTTGTGTACGCAGATGAAGGCAACCTTGGGTTTACTCATGATAATTCCTCCCCGGGATATGGCTGAGCCCATTTCCCACGGGCAGTGTATCATATTCCAAGGGCCAGACCCATTGTGCACATGATTTTACATTGCCTGCTTTGTCCCCAAGTGGTATGCTGATGACGGAAAACTGATTAAACATAGTTTCGAAAGGCGGATGTATGCACGCTGGTTTTATAACGCAGGAAATTAACCTGACAGGCCATGACCTGACCTTGAGCCAGGTGGAGGCGGTGGCCAGGCAAGGAACAAAGGTAAAGGTTGATCAGGACGCAATAAAGCGGATGGCTATCTCCCGGAATGTGGTGGAGGAGCTGCTTCAGGGAGAAAAGCCGGTTTACGGCATCAATACCGGCTTTGGGGCATTAAGCCAGGTCAGCATCACCAGGGAAGAGGCAGGCATCCTGCAAAATAACCTCATCATCAGCCACGCGGTGGGCTGCGGTCAGCCCTTCCCAAAGGATGTTGTGCGCGCCATGCTGCTCTTACGTGCCAATGCGCTGTGCCAGGGCTTTTCCGGCATCCGTCCGGAATTGGTTTTAACCCTGGTGGACATGCTCAACGCCGGTGTCCACCCCGTAATCCCAGAAAAAGGTTCCCTAGGCGCGTCCGGGGATTTGGCGCCGCTTTCCCACATGGCCCTGGTGCTCCTGGGCTTGGGGGAGGCTGAGTACCAGGGGGAGATTCTGCCTGGGCAAGCTGCCATGGACAAGGCGGGCATTAAAACTCATCGCCTCCTGGCCAAGGAGGGCCTGGCCCTGATTAATGGCACCCAAGCCATGGCGGCTGTGAGCGCTTTGGCGGTTTTTGACGCAAACAATATCAGCCGTCTGGCGGATGTCGCGGCAGCCTTGACCATGGAAGGCTTGCTGGGTTGTCTGGACGCCTTTGAGGCCAGGGTGCATCGCCTGCGCCCCCATGAAGGCCAGCAGTTGGTGGCCAAAAACCTGCTTCTTCTTTGCCAGGACAGCCCCATGATCAAGAAAGCCCAGGGCCAAAGGGTGCAGGACGCCTATTCCCTGCGCTGCGTACCCCAGGTGCATGGGGCGCTGCGCGATGCCCTGGCTCATGTTCAAAAGACCTTGGAGACCGAGTTTAATTCAGTCACAGACAACCCCCTGATCTTCGCGGAGGACAAGGCCGTCATTTCCGGCGGCAATTTCCATGGCGAGCCTTTGGCTCTGGCGCTGGACTATTTGGCCATCGCTGTTGCTGAGTTTGCCAATATCTCCGAGCGCAGGCTGGAGAGGATGGTCAACCCCCAGCTAAGCGGCGGCCTGCCGGCCTTTTTGGTCAAGGAACCAGGGCTTAATTCCGGCATGATGATCATTCAATACACCGCTGCCAGCATGGTTTCAGAAAACAAAGTCTTAGCCCACCCTGCCAGCGTGGATTCTATTCCTTCCTCCGCCAATCAAGAGGACCATGTGTCCATGGGCATGACAGCCGCGCGCAAAGCCCGCCAGGTGGTGGAGAATACCT
>CAYOOZ010000012.1:14538-22390 GCA_964405705.1 uncultured Christensenella sp. | reverse complement strand
ATACCTTTTCAGTTTTAGCGCTGGAGCTCATGGCGGCTGCCCAGGCCATCGACCTGCGGGGAGATATGCCATCCAAAAGTAATCAGGCTGTCTACCAGCTCATCAGGGAGCAGGTGGCCTTCCTCTCCTCTGACAGGGAATTGAGAAGGGATGTTGATACAATGAACACCCTCATCAGGGGGCAAGCCCTCCCGCAGCTGCTGGATAGACTGGGGCTTGCATAAGGCTGATTGTCTAAGCATTTCAAAGACCTTGGGTGGGATTTTGCCCGCCTTTAACAATTGTTAGGTTTTTGTCTTGGATTGTCATATAAGGGCTTTAATTGTGCTTTTTGCGTCAATCCAAATTTTCAAGACATATACAAGTGATTAAAACGCCGCCTGAAAACCCTTTGATTCTCTATCAAAACCAAGTCGATGTTTTTTTTGATTCAATTTTTTTAAAAAATATAAAATAAACAACAAAACAACCTACAAATGATTAAGTATCAACGAATGATAGATCGTTGGATATTGCGTTTCTTCCTATCATTTGGTAGATTCAGTATATCTTGGGGCGATTGTCTGCTATTTTGTATTAATAAAGACAATTTAAGCAAGAAACTTCCAAATTCGCAAAATTTGATTCAACAAAACGGGGAGAGTTCCATGAGAAAATCAGGCTTACTAAAATCCCTTGGTATGATGATCCTGGTGACCTGTCTTTTCCTGCCCATATTAGGGGCGCAAGCAGAACAAACCACCGCGTTTCAAGTCAGCCTCATCCTGGTCAATGAGAAGGACAGGGCGCCAAACCAGGTGCAGTATACCTACTTGTTTGAAAACGCGCAAACCGGGGAATCCTTCCCGCTCATCCTTGATAAGCTCAAAGAAAAGACACCTGGTGAGGACGCGCGGATTCAAAGGATGGAAGACTCGATTGATTTGCCTGCCCGCAATCAGGATGGCAGCCAGGCTGTCTATCTTTTCTCAAAAAGCCAGCAACCCTATGTGGTCTTGGATGGCTTAAACTATGCGCTGAGCACCCAGGAGTCAGCTGACCCCAAGGACAGCGCGCCTTATCTAGACCGCCTGCATGTCCTCACCCGCCAGATCAACCCGCAGGTAAGTTTGCAGATTTCAGGGGACACCCCCAAAGCCCTTCCGCTTACCTTAAGCCTTCATTCCTGGGCTAAAAACAGTGACAACAAGGCCTACCAGCATTCATCCACCCGTGAAGTCCAGTTGGATGGTCAAACGGCCATCAACCTGCTGGACGTGTTTTCAGACTCGCAGGAGGGGACACACTTTCGCGACTTCACCCTTTTGGAGCTTTCCTGGGACTTAAGCAGCATCGCCGGTAATAATCATTTCTCCTTGAGCGTAGGGGAGGTGCCGGGATTTACATCGCAGGTCAGCGGGGACGCTGCCACGGGCTTTGTCATTGCGCTGAATCAGATCTCGGAATAAACCAAAGTCTATTTTTTCAATCTGTTGTATTCAGCAGCATTTTTGGAGGATTATATGCGCCAGTCACCTCGTCTTCGCAAATGGACCGGTCTTTTGCTCGCGGTAATCATGCTTTTCTCCCAGGTCTTGCCTGTTGTGGCAGAGGTGGTCTTGGAGGAACCTACCCCTCTTGTGGAGGTATCCTCCGCCCCGCCTGTTGAGGAGGTTGCGCCAAAAGCGATGGCAGATGACACGCCACCGCCTGTTACGCCTATAACAGCGACCCCGCTTGTCAGTAAAGCCCCTGTGGAAGCAACGCCGGTTGTAACGGAAACCCCGGTGGAAGCGACACCTGTTGTGACAAATGCGCCGGTAGAAGAAACGCCAGTTATGACAGAAACACCTGATGCAACGGAAACACCGGTGGATTCCACACCGCAGGTGACAGCCTCCCCAGCGCCAGAAGCCACGGAGCCTATGCCGCATAGCACGACCCCGGCAACAGATGCCCCTGTTTCCACCCAGCCATCAACGGAGGAACCAGTTGTATCACAGGCGCCTATCGCAAATGAGGAACCTGGTCTGACTCAGGAACAGGAGTCCCTGGTTGGCGTTCGCCTGTCTGTCTCTAATTTCAACATGATGAGCCGGCTCATCAATCAAAATGACATCCCCAATCTGTATAAAGTCCGCATTGATTATGTCAATGAGGCAGGCGCTGCTGTGATTGAGCCCTACCTGGCCATCATTGAATCAGGCAAGAGCTTGACCGTGACCTCCCCGGATGTCGTTGGCTATACAACGGCCCTAAAAACCGTTGAAGTCACCGCCATTGCTCAGGATTTTAACCAGAGCGTTTTGTACACCGTCACACCCAGCACCTATCAGGTGCGCCATCTGCTGGAGTCCCTGGATGCTACCAGTTTCGACCTTCAAGAAACGGAGACCCTCTCTGGCGTGCAGGGCAATTTGAGCGAAGCCCGCGCCAAGAAATTTGATGGCTTTGTGGAGTATCCTATCACCCAGCAGGTGGTGTTGGCGGACAACTCCACTGTGGTGGAGGTCAAATACTGGCGTGTTACCTACACCCTTAATTTCTCCACAACCATTGAGGGCAGCTTTGCCCCTGCGATCAGCAAGAAGTTTGGCGCGCCCATTGCCGTAAGTGAGATTCCGCAAAATGTCACCCGCCCTGGCTATACATTCTTGGGCTGGGACTGGAATCAGGATGGCTTGTTCACTGCTGATGACAAAGCGCCCTTGTCCATGGAAGCAAAAAACCAGACTGTCCACGCTGTCTGGCAGCCCGCCCTATCCTCTTACCTAATTATTTATTGGGTGCAAAACCCCAATGACAACAACTATACCCCTTTTGCCCGCTTGAGCCAGACCGCCGCCACCGGCAGTTTGGCCGCTGCTGACTACCTCAGCGGCTCAAGCGCCAGCCCCTATTATTATGGGAAGGCCATCGGCGCTGGCAACGCGCATATGACGGCGGCGGAGTTTGCGGAAACGGATTACTACCTTCAGCAGAGCAAGCAAAATGATGTCATCATCAAGGCGGATGGCAGCACCACGGTCAATGTCTATTATCTGCGCCGCACCTATGACATCCTCTTTAAAACAGAAAATTTCTCAAAGGAATGGTGGTCTGGCGGCATCTACTAACCAGCTGGCGGAGAGTATACCTATCCCACCCCCAAAACAACGAAAATTCGCTATGGTCAGGATATTTCTGACATCTGGCTGACCCGGCCTACTGCAAGCATGCTCACCGCCCATCCTCAGTTTAATGGCGGCAATGTACCCAGCTTCACCTATGGCAAGTACTATGGGGATGGCACAGTCTTCTTTGATTATTGGGAGCACAATGCGCTAAAAATCCGCGGGGTTGCTACCACGCTCACCAAGGACATGATTGACTCGCCCTCTGGAACCACGGCCACTTTCAAGGCGGTATGGTTCTCAGCCTCCCAGGTCTGGGAAATTCTGGAGACCTTCATTGATGGCGTGAAGGTCAGGAATGAGCTGATTTACTATAATCAGACCCGGATGGACGTAATGCCCCTGCCTGGGCTGACCGTTGTGCGCAGCCCCCTGATTGTGACCAACGTATCCTATAATGGCTCAGACCCCAACTCGGGCGATGTCTGGTACTCCAACGAAAATGATTATCCGCAGTACAAGGATATCGGCACCAGGCTGAAGATCACCTGGATGGCCAGCTATACGCGCAATACCTACCAGCTCACCTTAGACACCAATGGCGGAGCGCAGGCCAATGCCGTCACTCCCCAAAAATATGGCTTGAGTTATGAATCCGCGCTTTCGTTTAAGCCCACCAGGGTTGGCTATACCTTCATGGGTTGGTTCAACAGCGGCAGTGTTAATTTCAATGACCCGGCATCCATCGCTGCCAGCACACCCAGCAACACCCTGATGCCCGCCGCCAACCTCCACCTCTTTGCCGGGTGGAAAATCAACCAGGTGACGCTGACTACCTATTTGACCAAGGCGGAAACCACGCCCCTTGAAACCATCACCTATGATTACAACAGCAAGCCAGAGGTTCCCTCTGTGCCTGTCCGCCCCGGCTATATTTTCGCCGGGTGGTTTGACAAGGCGACGGATGCCCCCTTTGTTCCACACACGTTGACCCAGAATGCCCAAGTGTATGCCAAGTGGCTCAAGGGCAACCAGGTCACCTTCTCTGTGAACTATTATCTGGAAAACACCACCACCAAGCTGGCGCCCTCCGCCATCCGCCTGGCAACGCCGGAGGATGTGGTGACAGAAGGCCCCATCTTTATTTATGGCTATGTGCCCATCAGTCGGGACTCTGTCAGCAAAGTCATCACCCAGCAGGGCCCCAATGATGTCAATATCTACTACCGCAAGGTCACCAATGTGCCCTATGCCATCCGATACTACGACCGCGGCCATTATGAGGCAGGGGCAACAGGCACGGGCCTGGTCCTCTCGCCTACCCTCACCGCGGTCAACCCGGACAATGACTACAGCATCATCACGCGCATCAACGACAAACTCATCCCAGGCTACAACCGCGTCAACCTGACGGATCTGGTGACCTTCAATGGCGACGCCACCGCCAACAAGGACGGCGTGCCTTACCGGATGACCTTTCTGTATGACCCCATCATTTCCTATGTCGCCAATGACGCTACAATGGGCAGCGTCACCCGGGCATCTGAGAGCTTGATCTCCACTTCCACTTCATCACAGGGCTCAACGGCTGTTCCGGCACCCGGTTATGTGTTCAAACACTGGGTTAATGCAGAGAAGGCGGTGGTTTCCGCAGCGCAGACCTTTGCCCCAAGCGAAACCCAGACCGGGGGAGAGAGCGGCTATTATCAGGCGGCAACCTTTACTGCCGTGTTTGCTTTGGATGACATCAAGCCGATCCTTTTAGACTTAACGGACAAAACCGTGCTAGAAAAGGTCCTGATGACCCCTGTTGCTGTCTCATCAACAGACAACACAAGCGTTCCGCCCACCATCAGCATTTCAGGCCAACCAACCGGGGTCTCCTATGATGCGGTAGCCAAGCAGATCATCGGCACGCCTGAGGTTTCAGACTGGGGTGCAACAGAGGAAAGCCGCGATTACACCATCACCGTGAGGGCCACAGACGGCGCTGATAATTTTTCGGAGGACACCTTTGTTCTAACCGTCCTGCGAGATACGGACAAGGACGGCATTCCAGACAACCTGGACACAGATGACGACAATGACGGCATCCCAGATGACAAGGATGTGGAGCCCAAGGTTCCGGACATCACTGCGCCTGTCATCACAAACCCAGGGGACAAATCCGTGTTGGAGCACGCCGTGATGACGGCCTTGCCCATTCAGGTTACGGATAACAGCTATAACCCCGCAACCTCACAAGGCATTTACCCGACCGTCAGCGTTTCCGGCCTGCCAACCGGGCTTAGCTATAACCCAACCAACAGGCAGATTGAGGGCACGCCCCGCGTCACAGACTGGGTAGACAACCCCGATATTTCCTATGAAAACTGGCGGGATTTCACCGTTGTGGTCAACGCTGTGGACGCAGCTGGGAACAAGAGCACCCAAAGCTTTGTCCTCACCGTCAACCGTGATACTGATAAAGACGGTATTGCTGATGAATCCAAGGACGGCACTGTCAATGACCCGGATGATGACAACGACCTGATTCCGGATGGTCCGGACTCAAATGACAAGGTCAAGGACACGAAGGCCCCCGTCATCTCCCAAATCACCAATGCAACCTATGTGGAAAAGACGGCCATTCCTGCCCCCGGCAAGCAGATTGAGGCGCTAGATGAATCGGGCTATATGCCTTCCTCTGTCACGGTGGGCGGCCTGCCCCTTGGCATGAGCTTTACTTACAATAGGAATCCTGTGCAGGGTGAAAACGACCCACAATATATCACCGGCCAGGCTTCAGGCGAGGTTTGGGCGTCTGACACGGATGAAAGCCATGTCTACACCATCACCGTCACCGCCAAAGACGCGGCTTTGAACACCAGCACCAGCAGCTTCTTAATCACCATCCTGCGCGATACGGATGGGGATGGCATTCCGGATGTCAATGACACTGATGACGACAATGACGGCATTTTGGACGCTGTGGATCAAAACCCCAAGGTTTTAGATCAACTAACAGTCACGCTCAACCCTATGAATCAGACTGTGATTGAGGGAAAGGCTATCACGGACATCACCATCACCGAAAACAAGGCGGCTACCCAGAGCTTAAGCTATGAGAATGCGTCCGGCGGCCTTAGCGTGAATGAAACCACCAATAAAATTGCCGGCACCCTCTTGGGCCTTGTGTGGAGCAATGATAAAAACGCTGCCAACTATGAGTCCCAGGTGGTCAAACTCACCGTTGCTTCCCTTGCTGGCAGTGAGTCGGCCAGCAATGAGGTTCTCATCACCGTCCTGCGTGATACGGACAAGGACGGTATCCCGGATGTGGATGACCCGGATGATGACAATGACGGCATCCCGGACAATGCAGATCCAGAGCCCAAGGTGGCGGACACCACCCCGCCCAGCGCGCCTGTTATTAACACCGTGCTAAAAAGTGACACCAGTGTTTCTGGCACTGGCGAGCCCGGTGCCACGGTCACCATCACCTTCCCCAATGGCAACACCGCCACCGCCTTGGTGGATGAAAACGGCGTTTGGACAGCGTCCATCCCGGAGGGCACCCCCTTAACAGCCGGCGACCTCATCACCGCCACCCAGACAGACCCAGCCGGCAATCAGAGCGATCAGGGGACCACCACGGTCACCACCATGGCCTTGCTGTACACCCCGGAATCCGTCAAGGAAACCGTGGAAATGGGCGACCCCAACAAGACCTATGACTTAACCAACAACATCGTTAACCTGTCTGAGCTGCCGCAAGGCACGCGGGTGAGCGCGGCCACTGGTGGGGATGTCAACCTCAATGCCATTGGCAGCTATACAGGCCTTGTTACCCTCACGTATCCTGATGGCTCATCCGAATTGGTCGAAGTCCCGGTTTTGGTCGTTGACACCACCAATCCCTTAGCGCCCAAGTTTAACCCAGTGGTGGCGCTGGACAAGACGGTGAGCGGCACCGGTGAACCCGGGGCTGTCCTGGTAGTCACCTTCCCGGACGGCAGCCAGTCTGACCCCATCACCTTGGGCATGGATGGCACCTTTGTGGTTCCAGTGCCAGACACCATCCAGCTAAAGGGCGGCGAGACCATCACCGCCACCCAGACGGACGCCTCAGGCAATCAAAGCCCAAAAGGGTCTGTCACTGTCATCTCCATGGCGGAAGCTTTTAAGCCCACAGTCACAGGCGAAACCATTGAACGGGGATCGGATTATTCCCTTACTGATCTTAAGGACAACGTAGATTTGACTGCCCTGCCTGAGGGCACCCAGGTCACAGACACCAAAGCCGGGGACTTGAACACCAGCCTGGTGGGCCAGTATACCGCTTCTATTACGCTTACCTACCCGGATATGAGCACCGCCACCCTGCCTGTTCCGGTGAATGTAATTGATACCATTGCCCCAAAAGCGCCTGCCATCAGCCCTGTGTATACTGATTCCACCGCCATCACCGGCACAGGCGAGCCAGGCACCACGGTGCACCTCACCTTCCCGGATGGCAGCACAGCCACATCGCCTGTTGGCTCAAACGGCGCGTGGACGGTTCCAGCGCCCGATAACATGAAGGACTACATCGGCGAAAACATCCAGGCAGTCCTGAAGGATTTTGCTGGCAACCAGAGCCCGGCCGCGGCCACCCCTATTTTGAGCATGGCGGAAAAATACACGCCGCTTGCCACGCCTGAAACCGTTGCCCAGAGCGGCACCTATGATCTGAAGGACAACATTACCAATCTCTTAACCTTGCCAGAGGGCACTGTGGT
>CAYOOZ010000012.1:0-14528 GCA_964405705.1 uncultured Christensenella sp. | reverse complement strand
CTATCAACACCGCTGTCATTGGCACCTATGAGGGCACAGTCCTGGTTTCTTACCCGGATGGCAGCCAGGAAGAGGTCAAGGTGCCTGTCTATGTCAAGGACTTAACGCCGCCCACTGCGCCATTGGTCACCCAGATCACAGCTTTGGACAAAACTGTGTCCGGCACCGGCGAACCTGGCGCCATGGTCACCGTCATTTTCCCGGATGGGAGCACAGTGTCAACGCCTGTTGACCCATCAGGCGCCTGGACGGTGGATGTTCCTTTGGATGTGGTGCTTCAGGGCGGCGATGTCGTCAAGGCCAACCAGAAGGACCAGGCGGGCAACCAGAGCACCACGACCAATGCTACAGTTCAGTCCATGGCGGACAAGTATACTCCTGCTGTGGAAAACGAAGTCGTGCCCTTCAACGGCACTTATGACCTGACCAACAACATCACAAATTCCGCTACCCTGCCACTTGCTGCCAATAACCCCATTGTGGAAAAGACCGGCACCAGCATTGATGTCCAAAGCCCTGGCGCGCAGAATGGCTATGTCACCCTGACCTATCAGGATGGCAGCACGGAGGATGTCCTCATCCCCGTCACAGTGCTGGAGCCCTCGCCGGTTGACGCGCCCAGCATTGATCGCGTCATGCAAAACGCGCAGGAAATCACCGGCAAGGGCGTGTTTGGGAATAACATCACCCTCACCCTCCCGGATGGCACGAAACATACAGTTCCTGTCAAGGAGGACGGCACCTGGGTATTCCCGGTACCGGAGGGCACCACCCTTTTGGGCGGGCAAAAGGTCACCGCCATTCAGTCAAATCCGGTTTCTGGCTTAATAAGCAGTCCGGCAACGGCCACTGTTTTGTCCCTGGCCATGCTGTATCCGCTGACTGCCAATGCAGAGAGCATTGAGCGCGGCAGCACTTACAATTTTAAGGACAACTTAAGCAACCTGGCCAGCCTGCCCGCGGGCACCGTCCTGGTCAATGAAATTAAGGACATTACGGATGTCAGCGCCTCAGACGCGCCCAACCCCAACGTTGTTGGCACCTACCCCACGGGCCTGATTGAAGTGCCCTTTAAAGACGGCAGCACAGCCCAGGTCAAGGTCACCCTGATCGTCAAGGATACCATCGCGCCGGACGCTCCCATTATCAACCAGGTAACAGCCTTTGATACCACTATCACAGGAAGAGGTGAACCCGGGACGACAGTCACCATCACCTTCCCCAATGGAGAGACCGCTTCCTTTGGTCCCATTGGGGAAGACGGCGCCTATTCCGTCAATGTGCCCGAAACTGTCACCTTAAAGGGCAAGGACGAGATCAGCGCTGTGCTGTATGATGGCTACAACCAAAGCACGCCCACAAGGGCCACTGTACGCAGCCTGGCGGATGCCTATACCCCTGTGGCTGCGCCTGAAAGCATCGAATTAGGCGCCACCACCTATAACCTTTTGGACAACATCAAAAACGCCGCGGACCTGCCATTGATGCAATCCCCAGGCACCCAGTTTGAGGACATTACTCCCGCTGGGGACATCAACACTAAGGCTGTGGGGGATTACACAGGTCTTGTTAAGGTCTACTACAAGGATGGCTCCTTTGATGAGGTCAAAATCCCTGTCGCTGTGCGCGATACTGTTCCGCCCTTGGCCCCTGTTATCAACCCTGTCACAGCGCTTGATAAAACGGTGTCAGGCACTGGTGAGCCCGGCACCACGGTCACTCTTACCTTCCCCCTAAAGGATGATGCGGGCAACCCGACTGGCGAAGTGGTTACCGCCACCTCCATTGTGGGCGGCAATGGCGCATATACCGTACAAGTCCCCGCCAATGTCAACCTGATGAAGGGCGATCAACTCACCGCCACCTTATCTGACGGTTACAATACAAGCCCGGCTAAAGAGGGCGTGGTGCGCAGCATGGCGGATGCCTTCACACCTTCGGCCACAGAAGAGCACCTTGAGTGGGGCGACCCTGACAAGGCCTTGAACCTGCTGGACAACATTACAGGCCTGTCCGCCACTGCCCCTGTAAGTTCCTACACCGACCTGTCCTCACCCAAGATAAATGTCTTGGTCCTGGGCAGCCAGACAGGCTTGGTGCGTGTCACCTATCAGGACGGAACCTATGATGATGTGCCGGTGCCGGTTGTGGTCACGGATACCACCGCGCCCAGCGCGCCCTTGATTGCCCCTGTTACCGCGCATGATAAAGCCATCACTGGCACCGGTGAACCTGGGGCCAGCGTGGTCATCACCTTCCCGGACGGCACCAAGTCTGCGCCGGTCATTGTCAATCCAGATGGCAGCTATCGTGTTGACGTGCCAGATGATATTACCTTAGTGCCAAACGATAAGCTAACCGCTGTGCAGACGGATGCCTCTTCCAATGTCAGCCAGCCTGCCACCGCCACAGTGCAATCCATGGCCTCCCGCTTTACGCCCCAGGCCATCAGGGAAATCCTGGAAATGGGCAGTGACAAGGCACTGGCGAACTTTAGTGACAATGTCTCCAACCTGGCCAATTTGCCAGCGGGCACCAAGGTCACCTTGCTCTCTGACAGCCTGGTGGATACCAGCGTGGTCAGCGAAACCCAATCAGCCACAGTGTTGGTCACCTATCCAGATCTTTCCAAGGATGAACTCATCGTGCCTGTTTCTGTGCGCGATACAACAGCGCCCATGGCCCCGGCCATCAACCCTGTCAAGGCCCTTGACACCAGCGTTTCTGGCACCGGCGAGGCCGGCGCGAAGGTCACCTTGATCCTCAGCGTTAAAAATGAGGATGGCACCACCCGCCAAGTTCAAGCTGGCCCGGTCACCGTCAATGAAAACGGGGAGTGGACGCTCGCCAGCCTGCCTGTGGGCGTGACGCTTTATGGCGGGGATGTGGTGCGCGCCAGCCAGTCTGATGGCTATAACACCAGCCCCTCCACCCAGGTAACCGTGTCTTCCCTGGCGCAGGTCTATGATCCCACCGCCAACCTGGTTACCCTGGAGGCAGGCATCCAGGCTACCTATACCAGCAATGAAGCCAATTTGATCAAGCCCACGGGCTTCCCTGTGAACAACACCTATCTGGGCGCCACAGTGGATGTCAGCGCTGTGGGCGTTTATACCGCTCCGTTGACCATCACCTATGCGGATGGTTCCAAGGACGTGGTGGATGTGGGCATTAAGGTGGTGGATACCCAAAAACCTGTCATCAAGGCAGCAAGCGCTACCTTGATTGAAAAAATGCCCCTGTCAGACGCGCAGGACGCCCAAAACCCCTTTGTTCCCGTTCTGGCCATGGACGCAGGGGATGTGTCCCCTGCCATCCAGGTAACAGGCTTGCCCAGCGGCCTGGTCTACAACGCGGCGGAAAACCGCATTGAAGGCACCCCTGCGATCTCTGCCTGGGGCGCCAATGAGGAAAGCCGTGACATCCTTGTCACCATCACCGCCACAGACAAGAGCGGCAACCAGGAAACCAAAGAAATTAGCCTGACTATTCTGCGAGATACGGATTTTGATGGCATCCCGGACCAAACAGACCCGGATGATGACAATGACAACATCCCAGACGATGTGGATCCCGCCCCCAAGACCCCGGACACGACGGGCCCTGTCATCGCCGTCCCCGCGGACCTGGAAACAATAGAGAACCAGGCCATCAAAACGATCACCATCACAGCGACGGATGACTCTGGCCAAACGCCCAAAATCACCGTGGACAGCCTGCCCAAGGGCCTGGGGTTTGATAGCGCTACAGGCCAAATCACCGGCAGGCCAGAGGCAACTTGGACGGGGGATGAGGAAAGCCAGCCTGTCACCGTCGCCATTACCGCCACGGACGCATCAGGCAATAAGACGGTTGAATCCTTTGTCATCACCATCCTGCGGGATACGGATCAAGATGGCACTCCGGACACCCTGGATACGGATGATGACGGGGACAGCATTCCCGACCTCTCAGACCCGGATCCTAAGGTGCCTGACACTGAAAAGCCTGTGCTGACCTTGACCCCGCCTGGTGACATCACGGTGCTTGAGAAGACCCCCATGTCCAAGGTGACAGTGGAGGTATCGGACAACTCCCTCCTGCCGCCCACCCTGGTCATGAGCGGGCAGCCCGAAGGCGTCAGCCTAAACCAGACCTTTGATTCCACCACCGCCCTGACCACCGGCACCATTGAAGGCATCCCCGTCATTAAGGACTGGGGTAAAAACCCGGACGGCAGCCCGGAGGAGTTCAGGGTCTTCCCCATCACTTTCACCGCCACAGACATGAGCGGCAATGTCCTCACCTCCACATTCAACCTCACGGTTCTTCGCGATACCGATGGCGATGGCCTGTCCGACCTGGACAACCCGCCTTCTGGCTTCACCGGGGACAAGGATGATGACGGGGATAATTTGCCAGATGCCATTGACCCGGAACCCAAAATCGCGGACAGCACAAAGCCAGTCATTGAGCCCATCCTGCCCAAAACCATCCTGGAAACGGCCAACCTGTATGTGCCGGTTGTGGTCAAGGATGATTCCGGCCTTGAGCCCAGGGTGAGCATCTCCTTTGCGCCACAGGGTGTCACCTATGATGCGCAAAAGAAGGCCATCGTGGGCACGCCAGACATCGTTTGGGGCGTTGACGCCTATGGCAAGTTGGAGGAATCCCGCGCCTTCCCCATTTTGATCCGCGCGGAGGATGCAACCGGCAACTTCGCCCTCATCACCTTTAACCTCAATGTTCTTCGGGACACTGATTTAGACGGGACGCCGGATATCTATGACAGCGATGATGATAACGACGGCATCCCGGACACGAAGGACGATATGCCCAAGGAGTTCACCTCGCTGATTGTGAGCCTAAGCCCCCTCGCTCAAACCTTGGTTGAAGGCAGCGCCATCACGGATATCCTGGTCACAGAAAACAAGACGGCTACCCAAGCCCTGACGTATGAAGGCAGTTTTGTCACCGAGAAAACCGGCGGGCTTGTGATGGATGAAGCGCAAAACAAGATCACCGGTACCTTGAATGGCCTTGTGTGGAGCGATGTAAAGGGCGAGCCCAACTACGAGACCCAGATTGTCAACCTGGTGGTGAGTTCAAAGGGCGCCAATGACACAGACCTGGCCAGCAACACAGCCCAGATCACCATCAATCGCGACACTGATTTTGACGGCATCCCGGATTTAACTGACCCGGATGATGACAATGACGGCATCCCTGATGATGAGGATACTTTGCCCAAGGTCGCGGACACCACAAAGCCCGTCATCGCCCCGGTCGAAGACCAGGTCTTGCGAGACCAGGTGAAAATGCCCCTGCTTCAGTTGGACATCAAGGACAACTCTGGCATAACCCCTGTAATCACAGTTGGCCCCCTGCCCAATGGCGTTATCTTTGATGAAACCACCCAGCAGATCACAGGCACGCCCGATGTCACAGATTGGGGACGAAACGAGGATGAGCGCAAGCTCACTGTCACCATCACCGCCACAGATAAGAGCGGCAATGTGGCCACAGAGGTTTTCACGATTCTTATAGAGCGGGACACCGACAAGGACGGTATCCCGGACAAACTGGATACCGATGATGATGGGGACGGCATCCCTGATGATAAGGACCTCTTCCCCAAGGACAAGGATGAAACAGCGCCTACCATTGATCCGGTCTCCAACCAGACCCACATCGAAGGCGCGCCCATCCCACCCATTGTCTTAAACCCCAGGGATGATTCCTTGATTCCGCCCACAGTTGTTGTGGATGGCCTGCCAGATGGACTGCGCTATGACGATAAAACCGGCGAAATCACTGGCATCCCGCAGATTCCGGACTGGGCCAGCGTCGAGGAAACCAGGGACTTCCCGATCACCATCACTGTCACGGACCTTTCTGGCAATCAAACCAAGGGGGAGGCGGTCATCACCATCCTGCGGGACACGGACAAGGACGGCATCCCGGATTTAACTGACCCGGATGATGACAACGACAACATTCCGGATGACCATGACCCAGAGCCCAAGGTGCCAGATACCGCGGCGCCTTTAGCCCCCGTCATCAATCCCGTGAAGGATACGGACACCGCCATTACAGGCACCGGCGAGCCTGGCGCGACGGTCACCCTTACTTTCCCAGACGGCAGCAAAAAGACCACCACCGTCAAGGAGGACGGCACCTGGAGCATTCCCGCTTTAGGCTTAAGTCCTGGGGATATCATCAAGGCCAGCCAGACGGATGTCTCCGGCAATGTGAGCCCGGAAAACACCGCGCAGGTGACAGACGGCACTGCCCCTAAGGCGCCATTCATCAACCCCGTGAAAGAAGGGGACAAGACCATCACCGGCACTGGCGAGCCTGGCGCGCTGATCATCCTTACTTTCCCGGACGGCAGCAATAAGACCACCACCGTCAAGGAGGACGGCACCTGGTCAGTCACCACAGCCATTACTTTCAAAGCCGGTGACACCATCACCGCCACCCAGACAGACGCCGCCGGCAATATCAGCAAGCCCTATGCCATCACAGTGGGCGAGCGGGCAGAGACCTTGCCCCCGCCGGTATTGCCCCTGGTTTCCCCGGCTTTTGCAGGCGCCACCAGCGTCTCTGGCATGGCCATGCCGGAGGGCACCATCAGGGTGAAACTGGAGGACGGCGCCCTGTATGAAACCAAGGTACAAAAGGACGGCACCTGGCAAGCCCATGGCTTACGGGAGCTTCAGCCCGGTGAGCTCCTGATAATCACCCTGATAACGGCTGATGGACAAGCCCTGCCCGATGTCATGACCTACAGCAAATAAGCACAACCAACTAAAAAACGGCTGCCGGTATTGGCGGCCGTTTTTGCTTGATTTCGTTCCAAATAGTTGATATGTTGTAAAAAAATAAATGTATGAGGTCATGAAATGTTTTATCAGGCACTGGATACCGGCACCATTGGGCATGGGAAGCAAAGCTTTTTATCCTCGGCAGAGATGGTCAAAAAGATTGGGTTTGAGGGCTTCTGGTTTGACGCTACCCGTGATTTGACAGATGATGTGGGGCAATTGCAGGCTATGTTGGCCAAAACAGGCCTACTTCCATCGGGCTTTGGCCTCCCGGTGGAGTTTCGCCAGGATGAGGCGCGCTTTCAGGAGGGGCTTGTGGCCTTGCTAGCCTATGCGAAAACCGCCCGTGCTATCGGCATCACCCGATGCGCCACCTGGATTATGCCTGCCCACGAAAGCCTGGGTTTTGAGGAGAATTTTAAGCTCCATCAGGAGCGCTTGCGCCTTGTCGCTCAGGTCCTCAAGGACGAAGGCATCCGCCTGGGGCTTGAGTTTGTGTCCTCCCCCCACCTGTTTAGGGATGCCAAAAATCCCTTCATTCATGATTTAAAAGGCATGCTCAGCCTTTGTGATGCATTGGGAACGGGCAATGCAGGCATCCTGCTGGATGCCTGGCACTGGCACCTGTCCGGGCACGATTTTGGCGATTTCTCTCTGTTTACAAATCAGGAACAGATTGTCTTGGCCCATGTCATGGACGCTCCGGCCAATGTCCCGGATCTGGAGCAAAAGGACAATGTCCGCCGTTTGCCTGGATCCACCGGCGTCATCAACATCGATGCCTTCTTTGCCGGCCTAATGATGGTGGGCTATGAGGGGCCGGTGTCCGTTGAACCCTTTGAGCCCTACCTGGCAAACTTGCCCTTTGAGCAAGCCGCGACCCTGGTCAAAAAGCGCTTGGACAGCGTCTGGCCGGTTTGAAAGAACCCACAAAAAAGGAGGAGCTTGACCGCCCCTCCTTTTTTAGTCACCGGCATTAAATCTTTAATGGTTCAAAGGCCACTTCTTCCTCTACTAATTCACATTTGATCACGGTGTCCGGGCTGTCCGCAATATCTTCCGGCAGGGTGATGATGAAGTAGCCATCCCCTTCCAGCGTCGCGCCTTGGACAAAGGGTAATTCCCGCCCATCCTGAAGCAGGGTGGCCTTTTTCAGTTTGTTCTTGATGTTGATGAGGTAGACCCGCTGGCGCTTTTCAAACAGGTGCAGGTAGAGGGTGTAGGGCTTGGTTGTCATGCCCAGCCAGGGCAGGTCATAGGGGTAGACAGGGACAGGCTTTGTATCATGGATGCTCTCGGCGTTCTTTTCAAAGAATTGGCTGATCTCCTTGAGCACCTGTACGCTGGCTTCGGGCACCCTGCCTTCGCCATCAGGGCCAATGTTTAAAAGGTAGTTGCCCCCACGGCTCACAATGTGCACCATGTCTGTCAAAATGCGCCTTGCGTCCTTCCAGTCATGATCGTCTTTGTTAAACCCCCAGGTATGGTTCATGGTGGCGGGCACTTCAAAACAACCATCAAAGGGCAAAAGCGGGATAAAGTTGTCGCCGGTTGTCATGTAATCGCCCAGCCCGTTGCCAATCCGGCCGGAAATCAGGCAGTCCGGCTGAATGGATTTGACCACTTCTTTCAGGCGCTCTGATTGGGCCTTGGTCATGCTGACAGGCGTGTCAAACCAAATCATGCCCACGGGGCCGTAGTTGGTTAAAATCTCCTTGATTTGGGGGATGCACTTTTCTTCCAGGTAGCGCTCAAACAACGGCGTGTTGGCATCAATGCCCCGGGCCAGGCCGCCCTCGTGGTGCCAGTCCTGGGCCTGGGAATAGTAAAAGCACAGTTTTAACCCATGCTTTAAACAGGCTTCCTGAAAGTCCCGGCAGATGTCCCTTTGATAAGGGCTGGCCTTGACTACGTTGTAGGGGTCAGCCGCGGAATCAAAAAGGGCAAAGCCGTCATGGTGCTTGCTGGTCAGGCAGAGGTACTTCATGCCAGCGTCCTTGGCCATTTTCGCGATTTTATCTGGGTTTAAGGCGGTGGGGTTAAACTGTGCGGCCAGCTTCACGTATTTTTCCTTGGGGATTTTCAGGTCATGCATAATCCATTCTGCGATGCTCCTGGTTTTCTGACCCTCAAACTCGCCAGCCAAGAGGCTGTATAGCCCAAAATGAATGAACAGCCCAAACTTCGCGTCCTTGAACCACTGCTTGTACCCTGGGTTTTCCATCCTGTATGTCCTCCTGTGTTCTATCCTTTGACCGCGCCGGCCGCAACCCCTTGCACAATGTACTTTTGCGCAAGCAGGTAAAAGAGTATGACGGGTATGATGGTCAGCGTCAGCCCGGCCATGGCCAGGTTCCATTCTACCTTGAAATTGCCAAAGAAGGAATACGTGGACAGGGGAATGGTGCGCAGCCCGGGGGATAGCAGGGTTAAAGCCGGCAGCATGTAGTCGTTCCAAATCCAGATAACGTTTAAAATCATCACTGTCATGGTCGTGGGCTTTAAGAGTGGCAGCACCACCTTAAAGAAGATGCCGCCCTGGCTGCTGCCGTCAATCAAGGCGGCTTCCTCCAGCGCCAAGGGGATACTCTTGACAAAGCCGGAGTATAAAAAGACTGCCATGGGCGCGCCAAAGCCGATGTACAAAAAGACCAGGCCGCCAATGGTGTTCCGAATGGGGATGCCGGTTACCTTGGTAATCCAGGTAATCTCCTGCATCAGGGGCATCATCACCGTTTGGAAGGGGATAAGCATGGTTGCCACAAGCAGGCCATAGATGAACTTGGAAAACGGGCCATTGGAGCGCGTCATCATCCAGGCTGCCATGGAGGAGAGGAAGGGGATCAGCGTGCAGGCGAGGGCCGTGATGAGGAGGGAGTTTTTAAAGGCTGTCATAAATTCCATCCGCCGCATCGCTTCCTGGTAGTATTCAAAACTGGGGTTTTGTGGCAGGGCTAAGATGCTGGTAAACATCTCCGCGCGGTTTTTAAAGGAGTTGACCACCACAATGTAGATGGGGAAGAGCCACATCACCGCAAAGGCAATCATCAGGATGCTGGCGATAAACATCCATGTTTTTCTATGATGTCTCACAGCTCCACCTCCCTTTTGCGCGTGATGCCCACCTGGAAGAGGGTAAACACCGCAATCACGATGAAGAACAGGAAGGCCTTGGCCTGGCCATAGCCAAAGTTGGAGCGGGAGAAGATTTCGTTATAGATGTTCATTGCCAGCATCTGGGTGGACATGCTGGGCCCCCCGCCGGTCAAGGCCAGGTTGAGGTCGTATACCTTGAAGGAATCCGACAGCGTCATAAACAGGCAGATGGTGATGGCCGGCATCAAAAGCGGAATCTTGATGCGCAGCAGCTTGTCCCAAAAGCCCACCCCGTCCACATCCGCCGCCTCCATCACATCCGTTGGGATGGCCTGAAGCCCGGTGATGTACACAATCATGACGTAGCCAGCCATCTTCCAGATGTCGGTGATGACCAGGGCCAGCATCGCGGTGTTGGGTTGGGAGAGCAGGCTTTTTGACAGGGATTGGATGCCTAATTGCGTCGCCAGGTCCACTATGGCATTGTTGAAAATGTATTTCCAGATGAAGCCCAAAATCAACCCGCCGATTAAATAGGGCATGAACAGCAGCGCGCGCGCCATGTTCCGCCCCTTGAGGCTGGGCGTGGTGACCATGAGGGCAAAGCCCATTCCAAACAGGTTGACCGTCACCAGCGTTAGGCCCGTGTAAATCAGGGTGGCGATGGTGGCCCGTCCAAACCTCGCATCAGAAAAGATCCTGATAAAATTTTCAAGCCCCACATAGCGCTCAGCCCCTGGGGTTAGCCCGTCCCATTCGATAAAGGTATAGCCTATGCCAATGATGAAGGGGATGATGTTTACTAGCAGGAATATCAGGATGAGGGGAAAAACAAACAAGGCATACCAGCCTTTTCCGCGCTTCAAGCAACCACCTCCGGCCAGATTGTAATAAAAAATCCGGCGCGCGCCGAAACGCGCGCCGGGTGCAATTCAAGTTGTTTTATTGGTAGGACTGGAATGCCTTTGTAATGTCGTCCAGCAATTGTTCCTGGGTCATGTCTTTGTTGCCAAAGAAGGCTTGGGCAACAGACACCAACTCCACATCAATGCCGCTGGGGAAGTAGGAGGCCGCAAAGTCCACCGTCTTGTCCTTGGAGATGTAGGACTGAACCGCCAGGGAGAGGGGATCAAGCTTGTCGCCAAAAGCGGCCAGGTCGGCGTCAATCAGCGGGATAAAGCCAAACTTGTTGTAGAGGTAGTTCTTGCCGGTTTCAGAGGTATACAGCCAGTTGAGGAAGTCCTTCGCCGCCTGCTGCTCGTTTTCTGGCGCATGGCTGTTCACAACCCACATGCCAGGAACAGCGGCGGAGATGCGGTCGTTGCCCAGGATCGGGACAGGGATCATGCCCATTTCAAACTTCACGTCATAATCCGCGAACATGGAGAAGGCCCAGTTGCCCTGATGGATCAGGCCGGTCTTGCCGGTTGCGAAGCTGCCTGTGGCCACGTCATAGGTGGTGGTCAGGGGATCGGCGATGGCGTTTTGGCGAATGACATCATAGAACTTGGCCCAGTCTACAAAGGCATCCACGCCCTTTAAGTCTACTTCGCCAGCGACTACTTTTTGCACAAAGCCAGGGATATCCTCCTGCATCGCAAAGGGGAAACCCAACATGTGGACGATGAGGAAGTAGTTTTCACTGGACAGCATCAAGCCATCCACGCCCTTGGCCTTGCTCTCTTCCATGTAGGTGGTAAAAGAAGCCAGGTCGGTAATTTTGCTGGGGTCTACCAGGTCCGCGTTGTACACAAAGCCATAGCCTTCCACCGTAAAGGGAATGCCGCTGACCTTGCCCGCCTCATTGGTGACTGCCGCGACAGCGCCTGTGGACAGTTGGTTAAAGACTTCCATGTCCTTTAAGTCCGCGATGTAGGCGTCAAAGGTGGCGGCGTTGGCGCCAGGGGAGGTTGTGAAGATGGTGAGGGAGTTATCCGCGGTCAGGTAGCTCTTTAGGAGCGCGCCGCCGTCCTCACCAGCCGTGCTGACCATTTCAACAGTCACGCCGGTCTCGTTTTTGTATTCTTCCGTCAGGGCTTTGAAATCATCCAGAATCTCGCCCTTGCCAACATAGATCGAAATCTTGTTCACCTTGCCTTCGGCCTGCATGGCCACGCTGAGGGACAACAGCATCATGACGCTGAGCACCAGGGATAAAACTTTCCGCATGGGAACCTCCTACGATTGGGCGTTACCGCCGTTTTTATTTTTCTGCGGGCATTGCCGGCCCACCTGTTGGGAGTCTACCCCTTAATCGACAAATTCAATCAAAAAATGGTAAAATAACGCCCGTATCATACAAGGTGTTGTTCAATCCACAGAAAACACCTTCAAAGCTGGGTAGGGGTTGTTGCAGGTCACCAAAAGCACGCCGCAGTTTCTGGCGTGCTGCGCGCTTTCCTCATCATCCGGGCAATAGGCAAAGGGCAGGATGCCCAGGTCTTCATAGTCGTTTACCAGATCGCGGTTTAGCAGATCCATTGGGATGCCAACTGCCGTCATGCAGCTTTCTGTGTACCCCGGCTTATAGTTGCGCATAATAGCGCTTGGAAAACCTTGTGTGGGCAAACGATGGGCGGTATAAATGTATTCTAATATATCCGCGTCAAAGCAGGTGAATACACAAAGGGGGAGGAGCCCTTCATCCTTTAGTGTCTTCACCGTCAAGTCCACGCACTGCCTGTTCCTGTCCTTAATTTCAATGTTGAGCAGGATGGAGGGATGCCCTTTCATCAGTTGGCAAAACTGCGTTAAGGTCGGCACCTTTTGCCCTTCAAACCAGCTTCCCATCTTCACGCCCGCGTCCAGGGACAAAAGCGCTTCAAGGCTCATTTCATTGACCAGTCCCTGGCCATTGGTGGTCCTGTCCACGCTGGCGTCATGGATTAAAACGGGCACCAGATCACGGGTTAAGCGGATATCTGTTTCCAGCATATGCACTCCGGCTTCCAGCGCCTTTTCAAAGGAGAGCAGCGTGTTTTCCGGATAAAAGGCCATCATGCCCCGGTGTCCTGCCACCATCCTTGTGTTTTTGTCCTGGAGTTTTGGGTGTAGCATCATCCTTCTCCTTCCGAATTCAAAGGGCGATTCATTTTCTTACATAGATTATAGCCGGGTTTTCCCCGTAAAACCGGAATTTACAGGCATTTCGCTGTTTTCTGATGTTGATTTTGCTTGATGACTTGTCTATTGATTTATTCAAGCGCTTAGATATAATAATCCAAGAGGTGAAGTATATGGATGTAAAGAATCTGTTTACCAAACAGAAGATGATGCGCACTGTACTCATAGCGCTCATCCCCGTGGCCCTGATGGCCGTCTATCTGTTTGGCTGGTACCCGGTTCTCCTGGGCCTTGTGGTCACCCTGGCGGCTGTCATCAGCGAGTATTTATTAGCGCGCAGCATCAACAAAGAAAAAGCCAAGGTCTCCGAGGCCGTTTTTGTGACCTCCGCCTTGTTTACCTTAAGCCTGCCCCCGCAGACGCCCATCTGGGTGGCTGTCATCGGCGTGGTCTTTGGGGTGGTCTTTGGCAAGATGGTCTTTGGCGGCTTTGGCCGCAACATCTTCAACCCCGCCCTGGTGGGGCGCTGTTTCATCTACATCGCCTTCCCGGCGTTTATGACCATGACCTGGGCGGATCCCTTCACCGGCCTGCCTGGCGGGTTTGCGCGCTTCACGGTGGACGCGGTCACCACGGCCACGCCGATCATCACCTATAATTCCGGCGGCGCCATGGCCTCCTATGGGGATTTGTTGCTGGGCTTTGTCGGCGGCGCCATGGGGGAAACCAGCGCGGTGCTGCTCCTGTTGGTGGGCGCCTTCCTGGTATATAAAAAAGTGGCCTCCTGGCAGATCATGCTGTCCACCATCTTGGGCGGCGGAGTTTTAGCCGCCATCCTGCACTTTGCAGGCGTGGTTGGTGCGGCGGGTGTCCTGGTGCCCAGCCCCTTCTTTGTCCTTCTCTCTGGCGGCTACCTCTTTGGCGCTGTCCTCATGGCGACCGACCCGGTCTCAGCCCCCAGGGATAAAAAAGCCCAGTGGATAACCGGCACCCTCATTGGCGTGGTCACCGTCATCATCCGTAGCTTTTCCCTGTTCACAGAGGGCATGATGTTCGCCATCCTCATTGTCAATGCCTTAACCCCCTTGATTGAGCTCAAATTAAAGCAGTTCAAGGATAAAAAGAAGCTAACGGGGAAGGAGGCCGTCTCATGAAAAGAGGGCATGTCTATACCCTGGTCTTCATGATCGTGATCACCGCCGTCCTGGTGTTTGCCCTGGCTGCGGCCTATGAGGGCTTCAAGCCCGCCATTGAAGGCAACCGTAATTTTGAGGAGCAGCGCGCGGTGCTGTATGCCCTGGGCTTTGACCAATTGGATGACAAGGACCAGGTGGTGGAAACCTACAAGGCCAAGATCAGCGAAATGCCCCTCCATGGCCAGGAAGAATCCGCGGGCCGTAAAATCCTCGCCCATTATGAAGACGGTCAGATTTTCTCCTATGCCGTGCCCTTTGAAGGGGCGGGCCTCTGGGGCAGCCTGCGCGGCTATCTGGGCATCAATGGTGATTTAAACGAGACCACCGGCTTGGTTTTCACCTACCAGAACGAAACCCCGGGCCTGGG
>CAYOOZ010000011.1:11399-24878 GCA_964405705.1 uncultured Christensenella sp. | reverse complement strand
AGGGCTATGACAAGGAGCCGGACACCATGAAATGGGTGAGCCAGTACAGCAACGCCAACATGATCAAGACCGACTTCTTTGAAGCCAGGAGCACGGCCTACGCCAAATCTTCCGCATTAGTAGACGATCTATAAACAGTTGATTCATTGCAAAAGGGCCGCTGCAAACCGCAGCGGCCCTTTTTGATTGTTGCGCTATTTTGTCTTTATCGGGGAGATCAGGAGAAGGGTATTGTCCTTATCATAAAAGGTGAGGGAGAGGGTTTCGGGCAGGTCCTTGCTTAAGATGGGCAGGAAGAGGGAGTATTGTCTGCCAAATGCTCCGTCCTCAAAGGTGTGGCCTGTGCCCAGGAAGTGCTGCGGCATGGTTTCAATCTTCACACCCTTGCCGTCGCTCATCTGCCATTGCCCGGCATCCATCAATTCCTCAAAGGCCTTTTCCTGTCCCTTAATGGGCTTGATGTCCATTTCAAGGTAGATGCCGGCCGGGGTTTTAACTGCCTCCTGATACTTGGTGGTCAGATTCTCAAAGGTATAGGTTTCCTTAACAGGCAGGGTGGACAGCGCTTCGCGGGCCTTGCTGATGTCCACTTCAAAGGAGATGCTCATCACCTCCCGTGTGTAATCCTCGGGGGAAAGGATGCTTTCAATGGGGCCTATGACCCGGGCGTATCCAGATTCGCCTTCTGCCTCTGGTGTGGACTTGATGAAGAACATGTCCTCATCCATGACGATGTATCCTTCTTCCAGTTTCTGCGCGCCAAGCTTGTCCTGATCGCCGCCTTCCTCTGAATTTAGGTAGAACAGGGGCTTTGTAGGGGCATAGACACTGATGTCCATCACCACCTGTTGTTTTTCACCCGTGAGGGAGGACAGGGGCAGGAGGGAGTATTCCCCATCCTGCATCATGCCATCCTGAGCGTAAATACCAGGCAGCCATTGGCCATCAAAGCTGTCATTGCCATCGCTCCACAATTTTTGTCCGCCAAACTCATACCGGGTGATGGCGACAAAGCGCGGGCTGTCCGGCTTCAAGTTTTTAATGGTCCAGTCCATGGCAAAGGACACGCCGTCATAATAGCTGCTTTTGATGTCCAACTGGACATTGGCAACGGTTTTTTGTTTATCCACCTGGGTGGTTAAGGGGGTCAATTGCTCCACCTGTAAAGTGGTGGGGTTTTGAAAGAGAAAATCCAGAACGCCGTACTGGGTCAGGGCCAGGCCCCCCGCAGCCAGCAGCGTGATAAGGGCAAAAACAAGGACGAAGGATGCTTTGCGTTTCATTGGGTGCTCCTTTTTTATGCTTAAGTTGTCAAGGGTGGTTTGGACGCGTTCTTCATATCCAGTTGGCAGGGGGTAGCAGCTTTTTAAACGGTCTTGATTGAGGCGATGATTCATGGGTGGTCCCCCCTTTCCATGGTCAGGATGGCTTTTAGGGCTTTTCTGGCTCTTGTGAGCCGGAGGCGGACTGCAAGCTTGGTGATGCCAAGGGATTTGGCGATCATGGCGTCGTTCCAACCCTCCATGTATTTCAGCAAAATGGGCAGGCGCAGGCTGTCAGGCAGGGAATCCAGGGCGTCTTTTAAGTCAAGATCGATCTCGTTTGGCGGAGCAATTTCTTCAGGCAGGCTCTCCACCGGGGTCTGGCGCATGCGATGGCGCTGGATGTTGCGACACTCGTTGATGAGGATGCGGGTTAAGTAGGGTGAAAAGCTTTCCATCCGGCAGCGCTCTCGCGCGTCCCAAGCCTTGATGAGCGCCTCCTGCACAGCGTCCTGTGCGTCAAAGGAGGAGCGAAGGATGCTCACCGCCACGCGATAAAGCGTTGGGGAAAGCCTTTGCGCCTCTTCCTTAAACCAGCTTGTGTCCATTTTCGCCTCCAGTCTTTGTGCCTGCACCTGATATACGCGCGAGGAATGAAAACTGTTTCAAAAGAAAAAGCCGCGGCAGTTTTTGCCACAGCTTGCATTAAAAGACAAGGTTATTGCGCCTGCTTAAAAATGATATCATCCCTGAGCCTGTAGATGGTGGCGCCATAGTTCTTGCGGGAAAAGGCGTCCACAAACCAGTCGATTTTCTTCACCGCGTCCCACTGGATATAGCCATGGCGCACGCCATTGACCTTCTTGCCCTTCATATTGGAATCCGTCCAGGTGAGGGAATCGGTTTCCGGGTTATAGTCCTCGGTGAACACCAGGCTGTGCGCGCCAACGCCATAATAGTAGTTGGCCGCCATCTGGAAAAAATCACCCCGCTGCACCTGCTTTAAAAACTCGCGCGCGATTTCGCGGTTTTCGGCCTTGGTCTTGTCCTTGTCATAGCGGAAGGTGGCGGCGGCATAAAAGGGATTGCCATCAGCCGCTGGGATATCAATCCAGGCCGCGCCATAGACATAAGGCTTGCTGTCTGCCCTGGGCAGGTTGTCCGGGATAACCAGGGAGGTTTCCGGGAACTCCGCCATGCGGTAGCTATCCCTTACCTTGCGGAACATGTACACGGTGAAGTTTTTGCAAACATAGATGTCACTGGGTGAGGCCGCCGGCATGGCGCGACCGTTGGCCTTGTCAAACTGCTCCTTCGCAATTTTCAGCATGTCCTCAATGAAGGCTTGCCGGGCAGCCGGGTCAATGCCGGGCTGTTCGTTTGTTTCCGCCAGGGAGAATAAGGGCAGCAGCATCAATACGGTGAATAGAAGGGCCAAAATCCTTTTCAATTCAATCACTCCTTGTGTCCAGGTGGTTTGCCATTCATACGGCCAATTGATTGTACCCCAAAGGCTCAAAAAAGGGAAATCCCGCGCAAGTTCGGGGGGCGGCTATGGTATAATCAGGGAAGGAGGGGCATATATGAAGCGAATTGTAACCAGCAGGACGGGCAGGCTTTGGGGGGCGGTTGAGGAACAGCTAAAAAAGAGCTACCACAGCGGTAAAAAGGTCCTGCTCCTGGTGCCTGAGCAAATCACCCTGCAGGTTGAGCGGGACGCGATGAAAAGCCTTGGCGTCAAGGGTTTTTTCCGCCTGCAGGTGCTCTCCCCCTCCAGGCTGATGAAGGTGGTGTTTGACCGCGCGCGGCAGGATGAGCGGGTGGTGATTGATGAGCGGGGGCAGAACATGACCCTCTCCCGCGCCATGTGGAACCTCAAGGATGAGCTTTTATACTATGGCCGCGCACGCACCAAGCCCGGCTTCACCCAGAAGCTGGGTGAAACCATCAGCGAAATCAAAAGCGCTGGCGTGAGCCCCGTGGAACTGGCAGAGTACGCGCAAACAAAGGAGGGCGGCGACCCCAAGCTATTGGACCTGGCCTTGTTGTATGCCGCCTATGAGGAGGCAATGTCCGGCCAATTGATGGACAGCGAGGACAGGGAGACGCAGATGCTGACCCGCCTTGCAAGCCTTCAGGTGTTTTCAGGCTATGACATCCTGGTTTATGGCTTTGACCTCTTAACCCCGCCCCTCATCCGCCAAATCGCCTTATTAATCGCCCAGGCAGACCAGTTTTTGCTGACCCTGCAGACTGAAAACAGGGGGGCTGTGGACGGCCCGGCCTTTGACCCGGTCAATGACAGCATCCTTCAGTTAAAAGAATACCTGGCCGCCTCCGGCCATACACTTCAACAAGAAACCCTCAAAGAGGAAGAGGGGATGAGGCCAAAAGCCTTATTGCACCTGGAGCGCCGGATGCTGCGCATCCACCAGGAGCCTTATATGGGGGAGCCTCATGGCCTGCACTTATACGCCGCCAAAACCGCCCATGAGGAAATCAGGCGGGCGGCGCAGAGCATTTACACCCACATCAAAAACGGACAGGACCCCAGGCGCATTGCGGTTTACCTGGCTCAGGACAGCTATGCGCCCCTGATAGATGACGTGTTTTCAGCCTATGGGATTGAGAGCTTTGTGTCCATCAAGGAGCCCTTGACCGCCCAGCCCCTCATCCGCTGTTTATTGGACGCGATGAAGTGCATCCAGGCCGCGGTCTGGCGGCCATATGACGTGTTCAACTACATCAAGTCCCCCTACTCCCCCTTAAGCGAGATAGAGGCCTTTGAGCTGGAAAACTACGCGCGGGAGTTTGGCATCAGGGGCAGGAAATGGACCCAGCCGTTTTCAAAAGGCGAAGAAGCGCGCTTGCTCCAGATGGAGGAGCTGCGGGAGCGCGCCATCACGCCGGTTGACAAAATGCGCGCAGGCATCAGCCGCGCCCGGGACGCTGCCGCGTCCATCCAGGCTGTCTTAGACTTTTTGGCGGACATCAAGGCCCAGGATAAGGTGCTGAAGATGGACAGCGAGCTCACAGCCCTGGGCCTTTTGGAGGAAGCGCAGCGCTCAACACAGGTCTGGGACAAATTAATGGGCTTTTTTGAGCAGATGAACCAGCTTTTGGGCCAGGAGCGGGTGCCCTTGGGGCGTTTTGCGGAGTGGCTGGAGGCCGGCTTGTCCATCACCCATCTATCCGCCCTCCCCCCCAAGCAGCAAAGCGTCCAGGCCGGCTTACTGGGCCAATTGATGATCAGGGAACCGGACCTCGTCTATGTCCTGGGCCTCAACAGCGGTGTGTTGAATGTCAATGAGGATAGCTTAATCAGGGACAAGGAGCGGCTGGCCCTTGAAAGCGGGATGAAGGTGCGCTTAAACCTGCAGGTGGAAAGCAGG
Organism: uncultured Christensenella sp.; assembly: GCA_964405705.1. GTDB lineage: Bacteria > Bacillota > Clostridia > Christensenellales > Aristaeellaceae > UBA6115. The sequence goes on along the minus strand of CAYOOZ010000011.1, from coordinate 20,224 downwards.
GAGAGCATCCGTCAAATGGACCTGTGGAAGGCCATCTCAGGCGCTTCTCATCAGGTGTATTTAAGCTACGCGCTCTCAGATGAGCAGGGCAAGCCCCTCACCCCGCTGATGGAGCTGACGCGGATTTTAAAAATGTTCCCCCTCTTAATGGAGGAAGGCGGCGCGCTCAACCACTTAAGGGAACCCCTGGCCTTCACCCCAATGGTGGCGCTGGACGAAATCGCGGTGCTTTTATCAAAGGGCGAGATGACCTCTCCCTGGTGGGAGGCCTATGAATGGCTCAGTGCTTCAAAGGACTGGGAGCCCTACCTGTCTGGCATCAAAACCGCCTTAACCCAGGATGACCCGGAGAAAACCCTGGGTGAGGACATCGCGCAAAAGCTCATGAAAATGGATACCAGCTCCGTATCCCGCCTGGAAACCTATGCCGCCTGTCCCTTCAGGCACTTTGTGCAGTATGGGTTGATCCCCGGGGAGCGCAAGGAATGGGCGCTGAAGAACACGGACCTGGGCATCTTTTGCCACGCGGCCTTGGACGCCTTCACCAGGGAGGCCATGCGATCGCCTGACTGGCCGCAGGTGAACCGGGAACAAAGCGAGCAAATGATGGATCAGGCGCTTGAGGAATTGACCATTGGCTGGGAGGAGGCCCCCTGGGCAGACACCCACAGGGCCAGGCGGAATGCGGAGGTCACCAAAGACCTGTGCCGGCGCATGGCCTGGGCACTGACAGAAGGCGGGGCCGCCTCCGCCTACCACACCGTGGCCTCCGAGCTGAACTTTGGCCCAAAGGGTGCCCTGCCCGCCATTGACATCCTTTTAGACAACGGAGACACCTTGAGCCTCAGGGGCACGATCGATCGGGTGGATGCCCTGGTCATGGATTCCTCCCTGCAATTCATCCGCGTGGTGGACTACAAAAGCGGGGCCACCAAGGCCCAGGCGGGCGAATTGGAAGTAGGCGCGCAGCTGCAGCTGATGCTCTACCTGTACGCAGCGCTGCGCAATGTGAAGGGCGCTGTGCCCGCCGGCGCTTTTTATCAGCAAATGAAAAACCCGCTGGTGAGCGCGGCGGATGAAAATGAGGCCATCAAAAAATCCCGGGTGGAGCTGCGCTTAAACGGGGTTTTGCTCAATGACAGCGATGCCGTACGGCTGATGGATGAGGGCAAGCCCCCCATCACCCTGCCGGAGTACCAGAAAGCCAACGGGGAGGTTAAGGAGGGGGGCAACCTCTTAACACGTGAGGAATTGGACTCCCTCATGGACCTGGCCTTGCGGCGCACCCGTGAATTGGCCGGCAGCATCTTTAAGGGCCAGATCACCAGAAGCCCCCTCATCAAGGCCAATGGCCAGGCCGTCTGCGCCTACTGCGAATACAAGGGCATCTGCCGGACCGAAAAAATCAGCAAAGAAACCAAAAGGCGGCGCGCGCGCTCCCTCACCCTAAAGGCACTGGCCCAGGAACAAATTGCCCAGCAAAAGGGAGCTTCGTCAGAAGGCTGAGGCAAGGCTGCTCATCCCTCCTTTTGTAAATTTTTTAAGAACAGGGAAACTGGAAGCTCGGGCCAAAAGCCCGGGCTTCCACCTGTATATCCAGGGAAAACCCGCAAAATCCCCACACAAAAAGAACAGGAAGCCAAGCCCCATGGTTGGAAACCTGTATGGAAATGTGGTATAATCCTTTTACATAGAACACATAAAGGGAGGGATGTCCCATGATACAGGTCATTCACGGCTTGAAAGGTTCAGGAAAAACCAAACGCATTATCGATTTAGCCAACGAGTCCATCAAACAGCAAAAGGGCGATGTCGTTTTTGTGGACGATGACAACCGCTACATGTTTGATTTGCGCCATGAAGTGCGCTTTGTCAACGCGGGCGAATACAACATGGCGGGCCCGGAAATGCTCTACGGCTTCCTTTGCGGGATGCTGGCGCAGAATTTTGACGTGACGCTGGTGTTTATCGATGCCTTCTTAAAGCTGGTGCATGCCAAGCCGGAGGATACGGAGTGGTTTTTCAAGTCCTTAGAGAGCCTGAGTGTCAAGCGCAACATCAATTTTGTGCTGTCCGTCAGCATGGATGATGAAGCCGCGCCGGAGTTTATCCGGAAATACTTTATTTAACCAGCGCCCCGCGCTGTTTTGACATTGTGCCCGTGGCCTGCCAGGCGCAGGCCATCCCCGGGTTTGCAAAAATTGAAAAGGGAAAGCTTGTATGAAGTGGATTTGTAAAGTCTGCGGCTATATCCATGAGGGAGACGCGCCGCCAGAGATTTGTCCGGTGTGCGGCGTGGGCCAGGAAGCTTTTGAACAGATTTCCTCCGGACTGAGCTTAAAAGACGGCCACGTGCTGGGCTCCGCCCGCCTGGTGGACAACCGCGTGGTTCAAAACCTGCAGGAGCGACTCAACAAGGATTGCAAGGAAGCGGCCCTTTACCTGGGGATGGCGCGGGCCGCGGACCGGGAAGGCTATCCCGAGGCCGCCAACCTGTTTGAGCGCTTGGCCCTGGAGGAGGTGCGCCATGCCGGGCGGCTGGTGGAGCTTTTGGGCGAAGGCCTAACCGAAAGCACCCGCGCCAACATGGAGCAGCGCGTTCTGGCCGAAACCGCGGAATGCGCGGATAAAAAGGCGCTGGCCGACCTGGCCCTTAACCTGAAGTATGACGCGGTGCACGACGCCCTGCATGAAATGGCCAAGGATGAGGCCCGCCACGCGCTGGCCATCCACGGGCTGATGAACCGGCTGTTTCCAAAGAAGTAAAAACACTCTATCAATGCAAGAAGCACCGGGTTTCCGGTGCTCCTTTTTGGTGTCCGATGGCTATTTGTTCTTCAGCGGCAGGTCCGGCCGGTATTCCTGGCCTTCATCCGTTTGCAGGATGACCAGGATATCCCCATCCTGCAGGCTGCGCTCATGGGACAAGAGGGTATCGTCATTTAAGTTCAATCCGGCCAGCCCCGCGATAGGCACATAGCCGGCGCCATGGAAAACCGCGTCCGTGGTGACGCCGGGCACGCCGCCTGGCACGACCACATCCGGGGCGAGGGCATCCTCAACAGCCTTTGGCACCTCGCCTGAGGGTACAACGCCGCCATGCTCATCCTTGAGCGTAGCTTCCACAGCCTGGGGTTTGAACAAATGTTGAAAGCGTTCGGTGTTGTAGGCCAGAACGGAAATCTGATCCTCTCTAAACCCCTGGGCGTGTAGTTTGTTGATGGCTTTGATGGCCTCGTCCTCAAGTTTGTGAACCTGGATAAAAACCAATTTTTCCATACATCCTCCTGTAAAGTGTCACGCCGGAACTTCCGGATCCATGGCGCTTACGGTATAGATATACCCTAAAAAGACATGACTTAAGCCAATTTCTCATATTTGCCGTTCATCAGGCCACAAAGCGGCTGCAAAAAAGGTGTAAAAGGGAAGCTGACAGGACGAAGCCAAGCAGTCACCCCCCATTTCAGGCATACAAAAAGCCACGGAGCGCGGCCTTGCTGATTGACTAAAAATATTTAATTGGCCGTGTCCTGCCGGGTGACAAAGCCCAGCTGCTTTCTGCGCTCATAGGGCAAGAGATGCTTGGCGCGCAGGACGATGGAGCCGGTGATGCCACCCATGACCCCGCCCACCACCACCAAAATGGCAATCTGCAACAAAATCAGCGGATAGCTCCACAGCAGCACAGCCACCACCATCTGCCCGACGTTGTGCAGCACGCCGCCAATGACCCCGGCGGTGATGGGGCTGACATCCTTGACCACGTTGACCATGAGCGCCATGCCAATGAGGCTGATGAGGCCGCCAGCAAAACTCAGGGAGAGCGCTGTCGGGTTGGCGCCGCCAAAAAGCAGGGAGGTCAGCAAGACCTTGGCCAGCATGAGGGTGGCCGTCATGGGTACAGAGAACCAATACAGGCACAAAAGGAGCACGCTGTTGGACAGGCCCAGCTTGATGCCAAAGCCCATGCCCAAATCCAATTGCTTTTCCAGGTAGCCCAAAATCAGCATCAGGGCGATAAATAGTCCGGCCAGGGCCAAGTTTTTGGTTTTGATCATGGGTTTTGCTCCGATAAGAGGTGCAGCGCGTCCTTCCTGGGCAAGAGCTCCAGGCTCAACTGATGGGGCAGGCAGGTAATCCACTGGAAGAACACGCGGGTGTCGATGTTATCAAGGGTCATCTCCCCCTGGGCGATGCACTCATGCTTGGGGCAGTTTGCGCTGTGCATGACCACGCTGTTGTGGCCGATGTGGATGACGTTTTCATAGCCCTGCTCCTGGCGGATGACGATTTCACCCGGCGCGTTTAAGGGCACCAACTGATAATAGTCCTCGCCCTGCTTGATGCGCAGGAAGCTTTCCGCCTTGTCCAGGGCAGCCTTGCTCTGGTCAATGCCGCCCAAATTTTTTAAGGTCAGGGTGCCCATTTTTGTGGTGTCCGGCTTGGGCTTAATAAACAAGCTGCCCAACAGCAAAAGACCTGCCAGGGCGGCCACCCCGCCCAAAATCAACCAATCCTTGCGCTTCAAAACAGGCCTCCTTGTTTTCCTTCTGGCATAATACTAAAAAGACAGCCCCTTGTAAAGGGAACGCCTGGTTGTAAGACGCCGCCAAAACCAGTATAATCAAGACAAATTTATGAATCATGAGGGAAACAACATGGGAAAATACTTTGGCACGGATGGGTTCCGGGGGGAAGCCAACCAGGGGCTGACGGTTGACCACGCCCTTCGGATAGGCCGTTTTTTGGGACATCACTATGGACAAAACAAAAAGGCGCGCATCGTCATTGGCAAGGACACAAGGCTGTCTAGCTACATGCTGGAGGACGCGCTCTCTGCCGGCATCACGGCTTCTGGCGCTGACGCCTACTTAATGCACGTCACCACCACGCCCAGCGTCTCCTACCTGACCAGGACAGAGCACTTTGACTGCGGGGTGATGATTTCAGCCTCCCACAACCCCTATTATGACAACGGCATCAAGCTGCTCAACGGCAACGGGGAAAAAATGGAGGAAGTGGTCATCAAGCAATTGGAGGCTTATTTGGACAGCGATCCCGCCTCCATCCCCTACGCCAAAAGGGAGCGTATCGGCAAGACAGTGGACTATTACGGCGGGCGCAACAAGTACATCGGCTATTTAATCTCCCTCTCCCGCAACTCCTTTAACGGCTACAAGGTGGGCTTGGACTGCGCAAATGGCAGCACCTGGATGATTGCCAAGGCCGTCTTTGACGCCTTGGGCGCCTCCACCTACGTGATCAACAACCAGCCCAGCGGCACCAACATCAACCAGGGCGCTGGCAGCACCCACCCGGAATACCTGCAGCAGTTTGTGGTGGAAAACAAATTGGACGTGGGCTTTGCCTTTGACGGGGACGCGGATCGCTGCCTGGCGGTGGATGAGAACGGCCGTCTGGTGGACGGGGACGCCATTCTCTACCTGTATGGCCGCTTTATGAAGGAGCGGGGCAACCTCACGGACAACACCATCGTCACCACCATCATGTCCAACTTTGGCCTGTACAAAGCGCTGGAAGAAGTAGGTATCCAGTACAAGCAGACGGACGTGGGCGACCGCTTTGTGTATGAGTGCATGCGGGAAAACGGCTATTTGCTGGGCGGGGAGCAGTCCGGGCACATCATCTTTAGCAAGTATGCCAACACAGGGGACGGGATGCTGACCGCGATCAAGGTCATGCAGGCCATGATCACCAGGGAGCAGCCCCTGTCCAAGCTGGTGGAGCCCTTTGTCGTCTACCCCCAGGTTTTAAAGAACGTGCGGGTCAAGGACAAGGAGCAAGCCCTAAACAACCAGGAGGTCAAGGCCGTGATTGCGGACAAGGGCCAGGAACTGGGGGCGGAAGGCAGGGTTTTGGTGCGCAAGTCCGGCACGGAGCCTGTCATCCGCGTGATGGCAGAGGCCAACACCAAGGAGGCCTGCGAGCGCGCGGTCAATGACATCATTGCTGTGATGAAAAAGAACAACCTGATGATGGAAGGATAAAAAATGCTGACAATCCTTGATTTGTTTGACCTAAGCCACAGCCTCGCCGGAGAATGGCTCAAGGAATTCACCTACCCCTTTGAGGCGCTGGGCGGGATATCGGATTTTATCTTAAAAGCGGGGGCACGCCTGCCCGTTCATGAATATGACAACCCCTCTGAGGGAATCTGGATTCACAAGACGGCCAAGATCTTCCCCTCGGCCTATCTTGCCGGCCCCTGCATCATCGGGCGCGACACAGAGGTGCGCCACTGCGCCTTTATCAGGGGCTCTGCCCTGGTGGGCGAGGGCTGCGTGGTGGGCAACTCTACGGAACTAAAGAACGTCATCCTCTTTGACCAGGTGCAGGTGCCGCATTTTAACTATGTGGGCGACTCCATCCTGGGCTTTAAGGCCCACATGGGCGCTGGCTCCATCACCTCCAACGTCAAATCCGACAAAAAGCCCGTTGTTTTACGGGATGGGGAGGAGCGATTGGACACCGGGCGCAAGAAGGTGGGCGCGATGCTGGGCGACCTGGTGGAGGTGGGCTGCAACGCCGTATTAAACCCCGGCAGCGTGCTGGGGAAAGGGGTCAGCGTCTACCCGACCAGCTGTGTCAGGGGCACTGTCAAAGAAGGCCATATCGTCAAAGCCGATGGCAGCATCGCCAAAAGAAGCTGAGGAGGACGGTGTTCACCGTTCATTCATCGCTTTTGGCTTGTGCTTTTTACCCCAAATGGGTATAATTGCGAAGTATTTGTCCAAGTAAATTCAAAGATGGAGTGTGTCTGATGAAATCAACCCTGTTCTCCAGAAAAACCGCGCTGCTGGCGCTTTTGCTCGCGGCGGCGCTTTTCCTAAGCGGCTGCAACCTGGTGGTGAAGGATCCGCAAGTGGATGCCAAGCAAGTGATTGTCAAAATCAACGATGAAGTGGTCACCAAGGAGCAGTTCACTGTCTATTACAACAATGCCTATGAAAGGGCCCAGGCTGAGCAGGAACAGATGGCCCAGTTTGGCTACCCCGCCCAGCCCATCAACGCCAAGGAGCTTTTGGATACCACTATCCAAAACGTCATCAAGGACAAAGCCCTCCACCAAAAGGCGCATGAATTGAAGCTGGATGAGTACACACCTGAAGAGCTGGCTGAAATGAACGAGACAGCCAAGGCCAACTACCAGAGCATTTTGGACCAGGTCAAGCTGTACTACTTCTCTGACACCACCTTGGAAGGCGAGGAGCTGGAGGAGGCCATCAAGAAGCAGACTCAGGGATTTGGCTTCACTGAGGACTTGATGCTGGAGAACGCCAAGGAAACCAAGATTCATGACAACCTCTTGGCCTACGCCGGGCGCGACATTGAGATTACTGATGAGGAAATCAAGGCCGCCTATGACGAAAAGGTGAAAGCCGAGCAGGAAGAATACACAGCCAATCCCGCCGCCTATGGCGACAAGGCGACTGGCGGCCAACTGGTCTACTACACCCCCGGCGGCTACCGCTATGTGCGCCAGATCCTGCTGCCCCTTTTGCAGGAGGACCAAAATACCCTGCGCACCCTGCAAAGCGAAGTGACCACCCTGCAGACTGCTTTGAATACAGCCCAGGCGGAAGTCACCCGCTATGAGGGCCTGTTGACCCAGGACGGCACAAGCGAGGAAGATGTGGCCTTTGTGAAAGCCCAGGCCGAGGCGCTGGGCGAGGACGCCGCGCGCTACACAGAACTCCTTGAAAAAGAGGGGCTCAGCGAGGAAGAAAGCAAAGAACTGGCCGAATTAAAGGGCAAAACCGCCCTTTCCAAGGCCGTGGCAGACGCTCAGGCGGCCCTGGACGCCAAACAGGCAGAAGTCGTCCAAAAGGAAGAAGAAGCCTTTAACAAGATCCAGGCCAAGACCGATGAGGTCTATGCTGCTGCGACCGCCGAAGGCGCGGATTTTGACGCCCTGGTAAAAGAGAACGACAACGACCCGGGCCAGCCGGCCCAAGGCTACGCGGTGAGCGCCAGCACCACCACCTTTGTCCCGGCCTTTACAGAGGGCGCGATGGCGCTTGAAAACATCGGGGACATCTCCTCCCCCATCAAGACCAACTACGGCTACCACATCCTAAAGTATGTGGAGGACATCAAGGAAGGCCCTGTTGCCCTTGACAGCGTGAAAGAAACCCTGAAGAAAGAGTTGTTTGAAGCCCGCCAGGAAGAGGTCTACACAACGCTTGAAGCCCAGTGGTTATCCGAGTTCAAGGTGGAAAGCTATCCAGAGCGCATGAGCAACTAATACCCACACAAACAACAAAGCCATCCCTGAAAAGGGGTGGCTTTTCCGTAGCGTCAGAACAAGGGTTGATACGAGCGAGGTTGGCTTAGATGTTTGTAAACAGCGCCGTGCCGTCCTCCCGCCTTAGGACCTTGTCCTCATCAAAGTGCAGGGGGGTGGGGCGGGTATGCATGTACTTTAAAATTTCATCCATGCGCACGGTTTCCTGAAAGGTCATCATCGTAAAGGAGACGCCATGCCGCCTGGCGCGGCCAGTACGGCCAATGCGGTGGAGGTAGTACTCATTTTCATTGGGCAGGTCATAGTTGATAACGGCCTCCACATCGTCCACGTCAATGCCGCGGGCGGCCACATCCGTGGCCACAAGGATGGGGAATTTGCCCTTTTTATAGTCGTTCATGATACGGGTGCGCTGGGACTGGCGGATGTCGCCGTGGAGGGCCTCAGCCTGATAGCCCTGCTTGACCAGGCGGTCCGCGACGCGCTGGGTCATGAACTTGGTGTTCACAAAGACCATGATGCGCTCATACTCATCAGAATCCAGCAGGTATTGCAGCGC
>CAYOOZ010000011.1:0-11389 GCA_964405705.1 uncultured Christensenella sp. | reverse complement strand
AGCCTCGCACGAACAGCGTGGGGCAGTGGCAGGCCGCCGCCTCCCGGGGCACCACCATGGTGTACTGGGTAATCTGCGGGCGGTTTTCCTTGGTGGCTTCCACTGTGATTTCAACCGGGCTTTGCTGGTATTTCCAGGAGATGGTCAGCACATCGCGGTTGGTGGTGGCGGAGAACATGACCAGTTGGCGGCCGGGGGGCACCAGTTCAATGATCTTGGTGACATCCTTGACAAAGCCCATCTTGAGCATCTCATCCGCCTCGTCAATGACCATGGTGTGCACCTGGTCCAAGCGCAGGTGGCCGCGGTTTTGCATATCCAACAGGCGGCCAGGCGTTGCCACCACGATTTGGGGCTTGCGCTGCAACTGGTTGATTTGCCTGGTCATGGGCTGGCCGCCATACAGGGCCGCGATGCGGATTTGGGGGATGAAGCGGGCTAACTCTGTCAGCTCCGCCACAATCTGCATGGCCAGTTCACGCGTGGGCGCCAAGACCAGCTCCTGGACGCGGTTTTCCGTCAGGCTGATGTATTCCAGCATCGGGATGCCAAAGGCCAGGGTCTTGCCGGTGCCCGTAGGCGCGATGCCGATGATGTCATGCCCGGCCATCATGGGCGGGATGGTTTCTGACTGGATTTGGGTGGGGGTGTGAATTTTCATCTGCTCCAGCGCCTTGAGCACCTCCACTGATACCTCAAGCGCCTTAAAACCGTTTTCTTGGGACAAACTGAACTCCTTCTTCAACCGTTTCGGTACGACAATAATAACCTTCTTATTATAACCATCCTGTCTGCAACCTGTCAAATCTGGTCGCCATCCTTTGCCGTTTTTGAGCACAGATGGCTTGCCCAAAGCCGTGGGTTTATGTACAATTGATTTAACAAAACCAGAAAGGGAATGCTTTATGAAAGCTTTATTTATTGGCGGTACCGGCACCATCAGCTTGCCCATCAGCAGAAAGCTGGTGGAGAAGGGCTGGGATTTGACCCTTCTAAACCGCGGCAACCGCAATGACTTGGTCCCGGGCGCCAAGACCATCACCTGTGATATAAATGACGCCGCCGCAGCCAAGGAAGCCCTTGAGGGGCAAAGCTATGACGTGGTAGCCCAGTTTGTGGCCTTCACACCTGACCAGGTGCTGCGGGACATCAGCCTGTTCACGGGGAAAACCAGGCAGTATGTCTTTATCTCCTCGGCTTCTGCCTATGCAAAGCCCGCCCGCAACCCGGTCATCACCGAATCCACCCCGCTGTATAACCCCTACTGGCAGTACTCCAGGGACAAGGCCAAGTGCGAAAGCGTCTTAAACTTTGCCCGGGATGTGGACAATTTCCCGATGACCATCGTGCGCCCCAGCCACACCTATGGCCCGGGCAGCCTGCCCCTGTCCGTTCACGGCGGGAAGGGCCCCTGGCAGATCATTGAGCGGGTATTGCAAAAGAAGCCTGTGCTGATCCCCGGGGATGGCACCAGCCTTTGGACTGTGACCTGGTCGGATGATTTCGCGGATGCTTTCATCGGCCTTTTGGGCAATGACCACGCCATTGGCGAGGCCGTCCACATCACCTCGGATGAGGCCCTGACCTGGAACCAGATCCATCGCCTGGTGGCCGAGGCCCTGGACCGCCCCTTCCTGCCCTGCTATGTCCCCTCCACCCTCTTGGCCCAGGCGCTCCAGTATGATTACACCGGCAGCCTCTTAGGGGACAAGGCCAACTGCGCTGTCTTTGATAACAGCAAAATCAAGCGCCTGGTACCCGGCTTTACAGCCAGGACGCGCTTTGACCAGGGGCTCCGTTTGTCCCTTGAAACCCTGATGAAAACGCCGGAAAAGCAGGTGAAAGACCCGGACTTTGACCGCTTCTGCGACAAGGTGGTGGACATCATGCAAAAGGCGGAAACAGCGCTTGGACAGGGCTAATCACTTATGGTAGGATAATGGGGAAGAAGGAGGGGGAACGTTTGAAAAAGACCTTGTTATTGCTCATCCTGGCGCTGCTTATGGCCGTGGCGCCAAGTATGGCCCTGGCCACCCAGGTGGACGTCCCCGAGCAGGGTGTCGCGCTTGTTTTCCCCAGCAATGTGGATGTCCTAACCCGCGGCATGGACCAGAATGACCCCCTCCTGGATCTGTATGGCAAGACGGCGGATGAGGTCAGCGGTGAATTGAAGTCTTCCGGGCTGTATGCCCTGGCCTATGACATTGCCGGCAACTTCACCATCAAGCTCAGCATCAAAAGCAAAAGCGCTTTGAACTATAGCGAAATGAGCGAACAGGAGCTCAAAGAAATTGCCGGCCGGTTTGGCGGCAGCAAGTATGAGCTCTACAGCGCAAACCAGGCTGATTTTCTGCTGATCTATGGGGATTCCGGCCGGGCACTCATTGCCCTTGCCAGCAAGGGCGGCGCCCAGGTGGAACTGCGCCTGGCCGCCAAGGGGCAGGTCAACGCGGGGATGGTGAAAACCATCAAGGACATCGCCCGGCGCACCAGCCTGCCACAAAGCCAGTAAGCAATTTCGCGTCATAAAAAAGGCCCCGGTTTGCGCCGGAGCCTTTTTGTTTTATTTACCTGTTTTACTACAAGAGGCAGGACGTTTAGAATAAACTGCCAGAGAGCAGGAGGGCCAGCTCTCCCTTAACCTCACAGCGCAGAGAAAACACCTGGCCTTCATGGGCAAATTGCAGATTGACCGTGTCCCCCTCCAAAATCTCCCGGTGGTAGGAGGCGCAAAGGGAGCGCACAGGGTGTTGGCTTAGGTCCACCGCGTCATTGAGGAAGCACAAGGCCCAGTCCGCGGCGCGGGTGTTGTTAACATGGCCGTTGCGGTCCAGATCCGTATAAACCGGCTGCCAGGCCAGGCTGCGCGCCGGGGCGCCCTTGATCTCATCCGGAGCGCCAGGGTTGTTATAATAGGGCGTTAATTCAGAGTTGTCCGGCATGTTCTTTGTAATGGCGGGGAGGTCTGTCATTTGCCGGGTCTTCACATCGGCCAGCACCCAGAAGCTGCTGCCGCGCACCAGGGGGCGGCCCTCCTCATCCTCAATCAGGTAATAGCGGGGGTAGATGCCCCGCCTGGTCCGGCCGGGAAAGGTTTTGCCGATGACCGTTTGCCCGATTTTGGGGTAGCGCAGCACCTCAAACTCATTGCGGGTGACCACCCAGACTGCCCCTTGATCCAGGATTTGCTCAAAGCTGCAGCCTAAGAGGGCAGAATGCTCCCCAGCCAATTCCTGCATGAGGACCAGGATGCTGTTCATCTTCCAGAACTGGTTTTTATCGCAGTCCCAGGATAAGATTTTATAAGTGGTTTTTAGCTGGTTCATCGGCCCTCCCTTTGAAAAAACGGGCCGCTTGCGCGGCCCGTAGCTTATGTTACATGTTATTTTGCGTATTCCACGCTGCGGGTTTCGCGGATGACGTTCACGCGGATCTGGCCGGGGAACTCCATCTCGCTTTCAATGCGCTTGGCAATTTCCTTGGCGATGATGCGGATGCCGTCATCATTGACATCATCGGGCTTAACCATGATGCGCACCTCGCGGCCGGACTGAAGGGCATAGCATTTTTCAACGCCGCTAAAGGAAGTGGCAATCTCCTCCAGTTTTGTCAGGCGCTTGATGTAGTTCTCCAGCATCTCACGCCTTGCGCCGGGCCGGGCGGCGGATATGGCGTCAGCGGCCTGCACGAGGACGGAAATAATGCTCTGGGGCTCCACATCGTTGTGGTGGGAGAGGATGGCGTGGATGACCTCCGGGTGCTCCTTGTACTTGCGGGCCAGGTCAGCGCCCAACTGGGTGTGGGTGCCCTCCTGCTCACGGTCCAAGGCCTTGCCCAGGTCATGCAGCAAGCCCGCGCGCTTGGCCACCTGCGGGTCCTCGCCCAGCTCGGCTGCCATGAGGCCGGTCAAATGGGCCACCTCAATGGAATGCTTTAAGACATTCTGGCCATAGCTGGTACGGTACTTCATGCGGCCTAAAACTTTCACGATTTCGGGGTGGATGCCGTGCAGGTTGGTCTCAAACACGGCCTGCTCGCCGGCTTCCTTGATCTGCTCGTCAATGTCCTTCTTGGCTTTTTCCACCATTTCCTCAATGCGGGCAGGGTGGATGCGGCCGTCCTGGAGCAGGCGCTCAATGGCGATGCGGGCGACCTCGCGGCGCACCGGGTCAAAGGCGGAGATGGTGACGGCCTCGGGGGTATCGTCAATCAAGAGGTCAACGCCCGTGGCCTGTTCCAAGGCGCGGATGTTGCGGCCCTCACGGCCGATGATGCGGCCCTTCATGTCGTCATTGGGCAGGGTGATTACGGACACCGTGGACTCCGCCACGTGGTCGGAAGCGCATTTTTGAATGGCCAGGGCGATGATGTTGCGGGCCTTTTTCATGCCCTCATCCTTGGCGTTTTGCTCAATGTCGCGCACCATGGCGGCGGCATCGTGGTAGGCTTCCCGCTCTACGCGGGCGATAATGGACTGGGCGGCTTCATCCGCCGTCATCCCGGCGATGCGCTCCAGCTCCGTGGACTGCTTATCCCGCAGGGCTTCGGCTTCATTCAGGCGCTCGGTGATTTCCTCGGTCTTCTGGTTTAAGCGCTCCTCGCGCTTTTCCAGGTTGTCCAGCTTCTTGTCCATGGTTTCTTCGCGCTGGGCAACGCGGCGCTCGGCGCGTTGCTGCTCATTGCGGCGGTCATTGATTTCGCGGTCCAGTTCGCCCTTTAGGCGGAGCACCTCTTCTTTGGCCTCTAAGATGGTTTCTTTTTTCTTTTCGTCCGCTTTGCGGGTGGCGTCGTCCAAAAGCTCCTTGGCGTACTTGTCAGCGCGCCCAATTTTCTTTTCCAGGGTGTTCTTGAAGTAGCTGAAGCCCCCAAAGGCGCCCAGGGCAAGGCCCAAAAGCACCAGCAGGACCCAGGCAATGGTCGGCATGGTTTCCTCCTTCGTACTGTACTCTCATACATCAAATAAATTTAAGTTGTCCGGCCCAATAAAAAGAGCCGCGGGCAAAAATCCCTCGGCTTTGTCGCTGAACGATGACAAGCAGCAAATCATCAGATGCGTTACAATCTGTATGCTCAAAGCGAAATCCAGTTCGCGTAAGAAAGCTTCCTGTTTATCTACACAGCAATCCCTGAAGGAACTTCAGGTCAAGCCGAACACAATCATATTAACAAAGTGTCTGGATTTTTGTCAAGTTCAACAAAAATTAACAAAAACCTTAGATTTCCCTTGTAAAACCTTACAAAAGTGGGATGCCTGCCCGGGCCGCACCCGACAAAGTGTCGTTATCCCAATAGGAGGACTGGACCTCGCCGATATGGGCCTTGCCCATTAAGAGCATGCACATCCGGCTTTGTCCAATGCCCCCGCCCATGGTGACAGGCAATTCGCCTGCAAGAAGCGCCTTGTGAAAGGGCAATTCCCGCCGGTTATCGCAGCCTGATAAGCGCAACTGGCGGTCCAGGGAAGAGGGGGACACGCGGATGCCCATGCTGGACAGCTCCATGGCGCAGTGCAAGGTTTCATGCCAAAAGAGGATGTCGCCGTTTAAGGCCCAGTCGTCATAATCCGGCGCGCGGCCATCATGGCGGTGGCCGGACTTGAGCTTATCCCCGATTTGCAGGATGCCCACTGAGCGGTGCTGCTTGGTAAACTTGTCCTCCCGCTGTTTGGGGGTGAGGTCGGGATATAAATCCTCCAATTCCTGGGTGGTGATAAAGGTCATGTCATGCTTGAACTTGAGCCGCAGGGCTGGGTGCTTCCATTTGAGCAGGTCATAGGTGCAGATGATGGCAGTGGTGATGTTTTGCATGGCGTGCTTGAGGGTGGACAGCGACCTGTCCTCCTCCAGAATCACTTTCTCCCAATCCCACTGGTCCACATAGATAGAGTGCAGGTTGTCCAGCTCCTCATCCCGCCTGATGGCGTTCATGTCGGTATACAGGCCCTCGCCCACCGGGAACTGGTATTGTTTCAACGCCTGGCGCTTCCACTTGGCCAGGGAATGCACCACCTGCACCTCTTCCCCGCTTTGCAGGACATCAAAGCTGACCGGGCGCTCCACCCCGTTGAGGTCGTCATTTAAGCCGCTTTTGGCCTCCACAAACAAAGGGGCTGACACACGCTTTAGGTTCAGCGCCTTGGTCAAAAAATCAGTAAAAGTGGCCTTGATGAGGGCAATGCCCTCCTGGGTTTCATACAGGTTCAGGGTGGGGGTATAGCCCGGGGGGATTTTGAGCCTCTGCATCCGTTCACCTCACAAAAATGCTTGGTTCAGTTTAAGCCAGACGGCGCCTTTAGGCAAAAGATGCCCTGTGCTTTCTTTGTTTATGACTAAATCGGCAAAATCAACAGGGCAACGCCCAATAGGGTGATGAGCGCGCCATAGACCTCCCTTTGGGTCACCCTGTCTTTGAGGATAAAGGCGGAGATGGGCAGGATGATGATGGGCATGAGGCTCATTAAAATGGATGCCACGGCGACCTGGGTCATCTTGATGGCCACCATGGACATCACCATGCCAATCAGCGTGCCCAAAATGATGCTGGAAGCAAGGACAAGGTGCCCGTTTTTGTCCTTCAACACCGGGATAACGCCAGGCCACTGGCGAAGAAAGCAAAGCAGGATGACCATGCCCAGGGTGCCGCCGACCAAGCGGATCTGCGCCGCGCTGAAGGCATCCAGGCTGGCCATGCCAGCTTTGCTGAGAATGACGCCTGCTACCTGGCCCAGGGTGGCCAGGGCGGCAAAGAGCAAGCCGGTGACGTAAGCCTTGCGCTGGCTTTTGGCGTCCTCCTTTTTGCCCTCCTTACGCACGGACTGCATATCCGCCTGGATGACCCACATGATGCCAAGGACAGCGAACAAAATACCAAGGATGTGCGAGATGGACAGGCGCTCCCCCAGGAAAACAAAGCCAAAAAGCGCGGTTAAAATGGGATTGGCCGCGAAGATAAGAAGCGTTTTCTTCGCGCCCAAGGTTTGAAAGGCGGCAAACAAAAAGCCATCTCCAAAGGAGAAGCCCATGAAGCCTGAGAGCAACAACAATAGCCACTGCGTTTTATCAGCAGGGGGCAGCAGGCGGCCATTGACAATCAAAACCAGCAGGCTGACCAGAACAAGGCCACCAAGCTTGGTCAAAAAATTCAAAGACCAGGCGGAAAAGCCCTTGCCTTTTCGTTCCACTGTCAAGCCGCTGATGGTCCAGCACAAGGCCGCCAAAAGGGCCGCGCCCTCACCTAAATAAGGCATACTGACTTCTCCTGATTCATTTATGCCTGGTGCTGGGCCGACGCTTGCGGGCTGCCTGCGGCTGCTTTTTCTCCATGGGCTTATCCCCGCGCAGGTTAAAGAGCTGGTCGCGCAATTTGGCGGCTTTTTCAAAGTCCAGGTTCTGGGCGGCGGTCAGCATCTGGTCCTCAATCTGGCTTTGAAGGGCGCGCCTCTCTTCCTCTGACAGGCCCTGTTCCATGGCGTCGGCATCGGACAGATCCGCAATGGCAATCAAATCACGCACGGCGGAGGAGATGGTTTCCGGCGTAATGCCGTGCGCCTGGTTGTAGGCTTCCTGGATGCCGCGGCGGCGGTTGGTCTCCGCGATGGCGCGCATCATGGAATCCGTTGGCTTGTCCGCGTACATGATGACCCGGCCTTCCGTGTTGCGGGCGGCACGGCCCACGGTTTGCACCAAGCTGGTCTCTGAACGCAGAAAACCCTCCTTATCCGCGTCCAAAATGGCCACAAGCGCCACTTCCGGCAGATCCAACCCCTCTCTTAGCAGGTTGATCCCCACCAGGATGTCATACGCCCCGACGCGCAGATCGCGCAAAAGCTCCATGCGCTCCAGCGTCTTAATATCCGAATGAAGGTAGCGCACCCGCATTCCCAATTCGCGCAGGTAGTCCGACAGGCGCTCTGCCATGGCCTTGGTCAGGGTGGTGACCAGGACACGGAAGCCCTTGTCCACCACCTGGTTGATTTCCCCAATCAGGTCATCCACCTGGCCGGTGGCGGGGCGGACGATGATTTTAGGATCCAACAAACCGGTGGGCCTGATGATCTGCTCCACCGTCCTTTGGCTATTGGCCGCCTCATAAGGCCCGGGCGTGGCCGAAACATAGACGGTTTGATGCACCCGCTCCTCAAACTCTAAAAAGGTCAGGGGCCGGTTGTCAAAGGCGGAGGGCAGGCGGAAGCCATAATCCACCAACTGGGTCTTGCGGGCGCGGTCGCCGTTGAACATGCCGCGAATCTGCGGCACGGTCACATGGCTTTCGTCAATGAAGCAGATAAAATCATCGGGGAAGTAATCCAGCAGTGAGAAGGGCGGGTCACCCGGCTTCCTACCGTCAAAATAACGGCTGTAGTTTTCAATGCCGGAGACGAAGCCGATTTCCTTGAGCATCTCAATGTCATAATTGGTGCGTTGGGCAATGCGCTGGGCCTCCAGGAGGCGGTTTTCCCGCTCAAAGTAGGCTACGCGTTCCACCAGGTCCTTTTCAATCTGCCTGATGCCAAATTCGCGCCCCTCCTCGCTGGTGGCATAGTGCGTGGCCGGGTAGAGGGCGGCATGGGTCAATTGGCGCAACACACGGCCGGTGGTCACCGCGGTTTCAGAGACCTTTTCTATCTGGTCGCCAAAAAAGTCAATCCGCAGGCCGTTTTCTTCCTCATTCACGGGGATGATGTCCACCACGTCCCCCCGCACGCGGAACATACCGCGGGAGAGGGCAATGTCATTACGCTCATACTGGATGTCCACCAGGCTGCGCGCCAGCTTTTCGGGTGTCATGGTCATGCCGGGGCGAAGGGAAATCATCTGGCCAAGGTATTCCTCCGGGTCACCCATGGAGTAGATGCAGGAGACCGAGGCCACGATGATGACGTCCCGCCGCTCCTTTAAGGCCGCTGTCGCGCTGTGGCGCAGGCGGTCAATCTCATCGTTGATGGAGGAGTCCTTTTCAATGTAGGTATCCGAGGAGGCGATGTAGGCCTCCGGCTGGTAGTAGTCATAGTAGCTGACAAAGTATTCCACCGCGCTGTCCGGGAAAAAGGCGCGAAACTCCGCGCAAAGCTGCGCTGCCAGCGTCTTGTTGTGGGCGATGATGAGGGTGGGCTTTTGCACCTGCTCAATGACGCTGGCCATGGTGAAGGTTTTACCAGAGCCCGTGACGCCAAGCAGGGTTTGCCCGGTCAGCCCCTCCTTGATGCCCGATGAAAGGGCGGCAATGGCCTGGGGCTGATCGCCCCTGGCGGTGAAAGGAGCTACCAATTTAAACTGATTCATCAGCGCTATCCTTTTGTCAGTTGGCCCAGTTCCCGTTTCTTAAAACAGGAACCTGGCTGCCGTCCGCGCGGACGCCGGTCACGTTCAGTTGCGGCCCGCCCACCATGAAATCCACATGGATGATGGATTGGTTCATCCCCGCTGCTTTCTTTTCCTCATCACTCATGTCATTCCCCCCTTCCAGGTTTTCACCATAGGCCCTTCCCAAGGCAAAGTGGCAGGCGGCGTTTTCATCAAAGAGGGTGTTTTTAAACAGCAACCCAGTCTGGCTGATGGGCGAGTTATCCGGGACCAGGGCCACCTCGCCCAGGCGGCGGGCGCCCTCATCCGTGTCCAGCAGGTCCTGTAGAATGTCCTTGCCGGCGGTGGCGTCAAAATCCACCACCAGGCCATCCTTGAACACAAAGCTCATGCCCTCAATCAGCCGGCCGCGGGTGGACAGGGGCTTGGTGGCCTTCAAGGTGCCGTTGACCTTGTTGGCATGGGGCAGGGTAAAAATCTCCTCCGTGGGGATGTTGGGCATGAACACGTCCCCGCGCGCCATTTTGGAGCTGCCACCCATCCAGATATGGCCCCTTGGCAGCTCTACCTCCAGGTTGGTGCCAGGCGCCTGGTAGATGAGCTTGACGAAGCGCTGCTCGTTTAAGAAGGCTTCCTGGGTGCGCAGCTGTTTTTCATGGGCCGCCCAGGCGGCCACCGGATCTTCCTGGTCCACGCGGGTGACCTTGAAGATGTTCTCCCAGAGGGCTGCGATGGCGGCTTCCTCTTGAAGATCCGGGAACACGCTCTTGGCCCAGGCTGAAGAGGGCAGGGCCACGATGCACCACTTGACCCTGTTTTCCATCACGTATTTCATCAGGTGCTCACTGGCGCGGGCGCTGGTCATCTGCCAGCGCTTGATGCGGTCAGGGGCCACGGACTTGAGCAGCTCCGGGTTGGGGGCGGACAGGCTGAGCAGGTGAAAATTGTTGTTATAGGCGGCCTCATTGAAGTCCGCGAAGAAGGCGGGGATGCTGTCAAAGGCCTCCTCCGGCGCATATTCATAGCGGGCCAGGTTCATTTCATCATCCATAAAGGCCAGGTGGACATGGTGAGCGCCCAGCTGGTAGGCTTGTTTAACCACCTCCCGGCACAGGGGCAAGCCGTTTTCATCCACGCGGATAAAGAGGTTGTCGCCTGGCTGGATGGAGAGGCCCACCTTTAAAATCAATTGAGCGTATTTGACCAGATTTTTCTGTAAGTTCATGCTTTCCTCCAAAGATTGGCTTGCGCTCCAGCGCTGCCAGATGATTATACCTTATTTCAGACGGCTGTGCAGAGAATGCGCAGGAAGAACAGCGGCAAGGCTCGCAAAGCAAAGGATGAAGAAACAGTGAACAATGCGCTAAGCCCTTGATTGTATACAGTATACATCTTGTATTTTTGGCGTTTGCTGACGCGATTATTGCCGTTTTGTAATAATTAAGTAAAGGAAATTCGGGCTTTACCGGTTTTCGGCCCGTTTTCCACCCGATTTGACAAGTCGGGTTTGCTGTGTTATTGTGTAGCTGAGCCAAGGTAGGAAGACTGACAAGAAGGCTCGAAAGGGAGGCGATTGACTGATTAACTTAGAAAATGCACTGCCCTTCGTTGTCTGCTTCGCCCGTTTAGATAACATCAAGCAATAAGCCGAACTGAACCAGGTACAAACTTGTTTACCAAGAAGCAAAGACCCTATACCCTCAAGAAATGACAAGTTAGACCAAGACAGTTACTCCCCAGCTGGGGAATATGATTGTTCCCGGGCGAAGCGACAGACCATCTGGAACCAGGCTATTTCAACAGAAGGAACTCGAAGGCCCAGAACAAGTGAATAAGGACCGACAGCCCGCTGCCAAAAGGCAGCGGGTTTTTGAGCTGAAAACGCGTGAAGCGCTATTGGCGGGATTTCCATCCCCTTAATGAGCTAGCCTTTGAGCGCTGGATGAAAAGAAAAACTGATTGAAGGCGCAAAAGCGCTTAAACACTAAAATTAAGGCTTGCAATCCGCTCAAAGGCATGGTAAGATTCCAAATGCGCTCATGGGATTATAGCTCAGTTGGCTAGAGCGCCACGTTGACATCGTGGAG
>CAYOOZ010000010.1:0-25846 GCA_964405705.1 uncultured Christensenella sp. | reverse complement strand
GCCATAGCGGGCGAACAGCTCGTTAAAGGCGTAGCCCAGGGCGTCATACTGCCAAGCCCAGACCTGGTCGTAGGTCAGCCGCTTGCGGTTGGAGTCAGGAAAAATATAAAAATTGGAAGCCAGGGTGGTGGTTGGCAGCAAGAGGAGCGCCAGGAGCAGGGCAGACAGGCGTTTGATGTTTTGCATATTCCCTCCTTTATTGCTTGTTCTGATACCAATTTATCCGCACTAACATCTGATGTCAACAAAAATGAGGCGCAGGCGGCATTGCTTGATGCTATAATAAAAGAAAATGCGTGCTGGCAGCTTGGTTTGTTCCGGCGCGTGGGTGGGAAACATGGCAAAATATACAATTGGACTGGACTTTGGCACCCTGTCTGCCCGGGCTTTGGTGGTGGACATCAAGGATGGCCGGGAGGTGGCCTGCGTGGAGCACCCCTATCGCCATGGGGTCATGGACACGCGCCTGCCAAACGGCCGTCCCCTGCCGCCTGATTTTGCCCTCCAGCACCCGATGGATTATGTGGAAGCGCTGGAGTATATTGTGCCCCGGGCTGTGCAGTTATCAGGCGCAAACAAGGAGGACATCATCGGCATTGGCCTGGACTTCACCAGCAGCACAGTGCTGCCCGTGACAGCAGACGGCGCCTCGCTTTGTACCCTGATGGATTTTGAAAACGAGCCCCAGGCCTATGCGAAGCTGTGGAAGCACCATGCCGCCGCCCCCTATGCCAGGAGGATGGAGGAGGTGGCGGTAAAAAGGCGGGAGGGCTGGCTGCCCTCTTACGGGGGCCGTGTGTCCTCTGAATGGTTCTTTCCCAAGTTGATGGAGACCCTGGATCAGGCGCCCCGGGTCTATGAGAAGATGCGCCGCTACATGGAGGCTGGGGATTGGCTGGTCTTATTGCTCACCGCTGCGCCCAGCCAAAACGCCTGCATGGCGGGCTACAAGGCTTTTTATCAAAGGGGGGGTGGCTTTCCAAGCCCGGAATACCTGGCGGCCTGTGATCGCAGGCTCAAGAACGTTGTGGCAGAAAAGATGGACGCCCCTGTATTTGACCAGGGCACAAAGGTGGGCGGGCTGGGTGCTGAGTATGCTGAAAAACTGGGCTTAATAACGGGCATCGCCGTGGCCGCTGCCAATGTGGACGCCCATGTAGGCCTGCCCGCGGCCGGCATTGATAAGCCGGGGCAGATGCTGATCATCCTGGGCACCTCAGCTTGTCATTTGTTGCTGGCGGAGGAATGGACGGCCGTGCCTGGCATCTGCGGCAGCGTGATAAACGGCATTCTGCCGGGCTTTGTGGGCATGGAAGCTGGGCAAAGCTGCGTGGGCGACCTCCTGGACTGGTTTGTAAAAACCGCTGTGCCGGAAAGCTATTATGATGCGGCCAAAGCGCGGCAGATAAACATCCACCAATATTTGCAGGATCTGGCAAAAGAGCAAAGCCCGGGGGAGCATGGCCTATTGGCCCTGGACTGGTGGAACGGCAACCGCTCCATCCTGGTGGACCCGGACCTGTCCGGCCTGATTCTGGGGCTGACCCTGGCCACCAAGCCGCAGGACATCTACCGCGCCCTGGTGGAAGCCACAGCTTTTGGCACAAGGATGATCATTGAAAACTACAGGGCGCATGGCGTGCCAGTCACCTCCCTGTGCCTGTCCGGCGGCATCGCCGAAAAATCTCCGTTCATCCGCCAGGTCTTTGCCGATGTGCTGGGCCTGCCGCTCTCGCTTTCCAAAAGCGCGCAGGGCTCCGCCCTGGGCAGCGCGATGTTTGCCGCCCTGGCTGCCGGGAAGGCCGAAGGCGGCTATGACGATATCCAGGAAGCCATCCAAAACATGGGCGGGCAAAAGGAAGAGAAAATAGTCCAAAATCCTGCCGCGAAGGCAGTTTATGACCGGCTGTTTGCCCTGTACCAGGAGCTGCACGAGGTCTTTGGTCAAAAAGAGGGCCTGCTGCATCAGCTCAAGGCCCTCAAGGGGGAAGCCAGTCAAGATCAGCTAAAATAATCTGTTTCAAAGGCTGACCAGGGGATGTCAAGGGCGGTTTCGCCCTTTAACAGCTGCCCGATGTGGGTTAAAAGGGGGAAATCGGCCAAATTCGCCTTGCCCTGTTGAGCCAGTTGCAGCAGCGCGTCATGGGTGCGCCCGGCGATCACCACGCTCTCCAGGGTCACGCCGGATAGTTTTGCCAGGGCTTCATGGATGTCATCGCCCTGGCCCAAGAGCGCGCCCAAGCGCCGCGTGCGCCCGCCAAAGACAGTGACGTATAAATCGCCCGCGCCAAAGACAATGTTTTCTTCCCCACCCATCAAAAGGGCCAGCAGCCCGCGCATCTCCTTGACGCTCTGGGCAAAGAGGGCGGCCTGGGGGTTGTAGGCCAAAACCCCGCCCTCCCCGCGTGCCTTCTCATGCAGGCCAACAGCCAGGCTGACCGCCAGGGCATAAGCGTTTTTCAAGGCCACCGCGGTCTCCAGGCCTTTTACATCACGCGTTAAGCTGATGTGGTAAAAATCTGTCCTCAAGGCCTCCCGCATCATCAAAAGCGCTTGCTCATCCTCCCCGCAAAAGGCGACATAGGAGTGGTTTTTATCCGCCAATTCATAGCTGGTGCAGGGCCCGCCAATGGCGCAGAAGAGGTGCCCTGTCTTACCCTGCTCCCGCATATAGTGGGGAAAGGGGATCAGCCCGCCTTGGCCGTCATGGTGCAGCCCCTTGGTCACCATCAAAATGGGCAGGCGCACATTGATCAGGGGCAGGGCCTCCTTGATAAACCAGTCCACGCCAAAGCTGCTCACCCCGCAGATGACAAAATCACAGCCGGATAAGGCCTCCCGGGCCTCCTCAAACTGATAATATTCAATCCCTACAGGCAGGGCACGGTCCATCTTTATGTGGCGGTTGGTTTTGCGCGCATGGTCAATAATCTCCGTGTCCAGCGGCGTGCCCACCAAACGTACCATATGCCCATTGGCCCTGGCTGGCACGCTCATGGCGGAGCCCATCATGCCAGCTCCGATGATGGTGATGGTTTTCATGGTCTTCCCCCTGCTTTTTCTTGTATCATAGCAGAGTTTGCTTTAAAGAAACAAGGATACCGCGCAGTACAAAAGGGCGATGGCCATGATGGTGTTCACCACGCGGCCGTGCTCTGAAAAAAGGCGCTTGAACACCGAGCCAAAGGCTGACCACAAAAGGGTGCAGGAGGCGCCGATGGTGGCCAAGACCAGCGCAAAAAGCGCCAGCATCAGGGGCCTGTCCCCAAAGTGGGGCAGGATATAGACCTCCATGGACAAAATGCCATAGAGGATGATCTTGGGGTTCATAAACTGCAGCACCATGCCCTGGACAAAACCGCTTTTGCTGTGGTTTTCCTCAATCTCACCCTTGCTTCTTAAGGTCTTGTAAGCCAGGTAAAGGATGTAAAGCGCGCCGATGATTTTCATGGGCAGCTTGATGGCGGGCAGGACGGTGCGCAGGAGGCTGGCAAAGGCTGTGCACAAGAGCATCACCATCACAAAGCCCACCGCCACCCCAGCGTTGAAAGGGAGGGCCTTCTTAAAGCCCAGGCGGCTACCATTGGACATGGAGAGGATGTTGTTGGGCCCGGGCGTGATGGCGGACACAAATACATAGGTTAAAAACGGAATTGCCTGAAACATAGGGGCCCACCTTCCAATCGTCATGAATAGAAACAGCATAGTATAAGAAAAATATTTGCGCTGTTCTTTTGTTGTTTGGAGTAAAAGTGTTGATTTGACTACAAAAATTTTAACATTGTCGCGCTTACCTGGAAATCTGTGGGTATATAAATACTGCGGGCTTGATTCCGTAAATCTATTTGAAAGGATTTCTATCATGAACTTGAAGAAATTTGCACTCTTGGCCCTCTTTATCACCCTGGTTCTGGTCCTGGTGGGCTGCGCGCCCAAGGCCCCGGAAGCCACCCCCACCCCTGTGCCCCCGGTTGTAACTGATGCCCCGGCGGTCCAGAGCGAGGCCCCCGCGGTGGAAAGCGAAGCCCCGGTGGTGGAGAGCGAGACCCCCAATGAGGAGCCCGCCCCGGCAGCGGAGGAAGTCAAGCTGACCTTAGAAGAATTGGCCAAGTTTAATGGCAAGGACGGCGCGCGCGCCTACATCGCCGTGGACGGCGTCGTCTATGACGTGACCGACAGCGCGGCCTGGAAGGATGGCGCGCACAACGGATTTGAGGCTGGTAAGGATTTGACCACCGAAATCAAGGAAAAATCCCCCCACGGCGTTTCCAAACTGGACAACGTCGTCAAGATCGGCGTGTTGGTCACCGAGTAAAGCCAATTTAGCGCGCCGGCTGCACACTGTAGCAACCGGCGCGCTTTTTAATACGAATCTATTCTATTTTTGGGAGGATCTGCATGAATCCACGCCTCATGGGCTACCTGACCCTCATTTTGCTGGTGGTGGTGACCGCGCCTTACTGGCTGCGCACCCTCAACAGCTGGACCTTCAAAACCAAGGACAAGCGCTTCCTCAACTTCTTAAAGTTCCTGCGCAAACTGCACAAGCCCCTGGGCCTTGTCATCGTCGCCCTGGCTCTCTGGCACGGCTATGATATGTTCAGGCTCAACCTGCACACCGGCCTTGTGGCCTTTGCCGCCTTTGTCCTCACCGGCATCCTGGGCGGGATGCATTATCGTCTGAAGAACAAGCAAATTTTTAAGGCGCACAAGATCATGGCTTTCATCAGCGTCCTTTTGGTCGCGCTGCATTTGTTCTGGCCCTCCGCCCTGCGGCAGGTGTTTGGGATTTAGTCGTCACAAAAGGCGAGGATGCCTGACACGCTCCTGGTCACCTGGTTTTTGATGGACTTGTTGATGATCTCGTCCATAAAAATCATTGTGGCGCTGCCCCCGCCGTCCAAATTCAAGGCCTCCTTCGCGCCTAATTCCAGCATTTTTTCAGCCAGGAAACCAAAGGTCGCGCCATGGCTTTCGTCCTTGCGCCCGGTCACCATCATCGCCACATAGCGCCCAGGGCTGATCATGCCAACGGCGCAGCGCGGCTCCTGATAGCTTCTGTAATCCTTGGAGTAAAAATAACGGGGGACCTCCCCCTCACGCACCAGTGCCGGGCCAAAGGCAAAGGTATCCTTGACGCCCAGGTCTACGTACTCCTGCCCGGTGTGGGCGGAGGAATCAAAGACTTGCATCCGTCCGTCTGAAAACAGGGCCAAAACCTCCAGGGAGGGGATGCGGGCATGGTTTTGCGGCGTCGTGTTCTCAGACAGGATCACGCCGTTTCTGATAATGACGCCCACCCGCTGCCCAGCGCGGACGCGGTAGGTATAATAATCATCATTGATGGCTAAAATGGCGTCAGCCGCCTTGGCCAAGGACAGCGGGTTATCGCTTCTGTGCCCTCCCTTTTGAGAGAGGGCGCTTTTGATTTGGCTGGGGTCACGGCAGGTGACATAGGCCTCAAACCACTCCAGCTTGGCCTTCTTGTTTTCAAGGCGAAAGACCTCCACCTTCAGGCTGTCAGACCAGTATACCCAAAGGCCATTCTCCCTGTCTTTGTGGATAAAAGGCGCGCTGCCCGGCACCAAAAAGCCCTCCTCTGTCAAATCCATTGGCGCGTCCAACAGCGCCTGCGGCCTGCTGTCCGGGGCAAGGTTGTGATGCGGTCTGTCCTCAGGCAGCGGCGCTTTGATAGCCGTTTTTGAATACAGCAGGGCCAGGGTGTCCTCATCCGCCACGCCGGTTTGCGGCAGGCCGTTGAGTAATTGGAAAGCCTTCACCTGCTCCTGTGTGTCCTTGGTGTAGGTCGCGTTCGCGTTTTTAACGCTGTCAAGATAGCCAAGGTCAAACAGGCGCAGCTTTAATCGCTTGACTTCCTCTCCCTTGTCTTTGAGCTGCAAGCCCTGCGCAGTGAAAACCAGGCAGCACAGCAGGGCGATGAAGAGGGCCACTGGTTTTCTGGCTTTCATGCGTTGGTTTCCTTGACCTGCGCGCCGGGCTTGAGCCAGAGGGCCAGGATCAGGGCAGCCAAGAGGGCCATGAGGCCGCCATAAATAAAAGGCGCCCTTGCGCCATAGCCTGTCCAGAGCAGGCCGGCCACAAAGCTGGCTGGCAGCAGCGCGATGCCCGACAAGGTGGCGTGCAGGCCCAGGAGAGTGCCCTTTTGATGCTCCGGCGCGATTTCAGCGACCAGGGCGCGCTCCACCCCCGCGGTCATGGCAGTGAAAACGCCATAGAGGACGAAGAGCAGCGGGTAAACGCCCTTCCCCGATACAAAGGCAAAGCCCAGGTACACAAAGCAAAAGAGCAAATAGCCGCTCACCAGGAGCTTCTTGCGGCCGATTTTGTCCGACAGCCGCCCAAAGGGCAGGGCCAGGAGGGAAGCGGACAGATTATAAAGAAAATATAAGAGGATGGTCTGCGTGTCCGTATAGCCGCTGTCCTTGGCACGCAGCAGGAGGAAGCTGTTGGAGGAATTGCCCAGGGTGAAGACAAAAATCACCAGCAAAAAGAGCTTCAGCCGGCTGTCCAGGCCCTTGAGGTTTTGCCAGAAGCGCGCCTGCGCCTTCCTGGGGCGCGGCCCCCTTTTTTCCTTGAGCAGGAAGAAGAGCAAGAGGGCGATGATGACCGGGATTAAGGACCAGAGGAAGACCGCGCGGTAAGCGCCCTCCCCGCCTTTTATTAAGATCAGATAAGCCAGAAGGATGCCGATCGCGGAGCCAAACATATCCAGCATTTTGTGAATGCCAAAGGCCTGGCCCACCTTTTGGCCCCCCGCGCTTTCGGCTACCATCACATCCCTGGGCGAGGTCCTGATGCCCTTGCCAAGGCGGTCAATGACCCGCGCTGACAGGATGCCTGCCCAGGTGGAGGATAAAAGCAGGGCCAGTTTGTATAGAACGCCGGTGGCATAGCCCCAGAAGGCCAACATCTTCTTTCTTTGAAAGCGGTCAGAAACATAGCCGCTGAATACCTTTAGAAGGCTGGCCAGGCTCTCGGCGATGCCCTCGATCAGGCCGACCAGGGCCGGCGTCGCGCCCAAGGCGGCGGTTAAATAAAGCGGTACGATGGGGTAGACCATTTCGCTGGAGATGTCCGCAAAACAGCTGATCAACCCCAGGATCACGATGTTCTTCGTGCTCCTCTTGGCCAGGGATTTTTCTTTTTCCATCACGCGCCTCCGCCTGCCTGTCTTTGTCTCATTGTATACCTTGGCCTTGCCTTCCACAAGAACGGGGGACGGCTTTACAGAGGCGCGAATTCTTTTACGACAGGTTTACCCCTTTTCTATCCGGTTTTCACGCGCCGGGCGTATCGTGAAGATGCCCCCGAATGATTTTTTTGGATGAAAAGGAGACCGTATGTTGACTCAGAAAACCGTGAAATCCCTCCTGGTGATGGCCCTGGCGCTCATCATGATGCTGTCCTCCAGCGCCGTGGCGGAGGAGCGCCTGGAGCTGCTGCCCCGCAACGCCCAATGGAAATACCTGGATGATGGCGTGGACCTGGGCCAGTACTGGGCCGAAAAAGTGGACCCCTCCGCCTGGAAGGTGGGCGCTGCCCCCCTGGGCTTTGGGGATGACGTGTCCGAGACCGACCCCACCCTGGCCCTGGCCACCCAGGTCAGCTTTGGTGAGGATGAGAACGACAAGCACATGACCACCTATGCCGTGACCGAAGCCACCTTCCCCGCGCTTTCTGATTACGCCGGGATCGAGTTTTATATCCATGTGGATGACGGCGCTGTCATCTACCTAAACGGCAAGGAAATCTTCCGCCGCGGCATTGAGGATGGCGTTGAAGTGACCTACACCACTGGCGCGAAGTTCAAGCTCAAGGAAGAGACCTTTATCTTGCCCATCGCAGACCTGCCCAGCCTCAAGGAAGGCTTAAACGTCATCGCCGCTGAGGTGCACCAGGACGATGGCGGCTCCTCTGACCTGTGGTTTGAACTGGGCATGGTGGCCGTGAAGGAAATGCCCCAGATCTCCGAAGTGGACTACACCAAAACCGCCCTGCCCAATAAGGATGTGGAAGTGGGCGAAGTCAGCCGCTTTGTGATGACCTACATGGGCGATACCGCGACCCAGATGGGCTTTACCTGGTACACCTCCCAGGCTTCTGTAAACAGCGACGTGGAAGTGGTTCCCGCTGTTGAAGGCGTGGAGGCAGATTTTACCAATGCCCAGCAGTTCACCGGCCGCTTCTCCATGTCCACCTCCGCGCCGGAATACCTCCTGCACAAGGCCACGGCCATTGGCTTAACCCCCGGGACCACCTATGCCTTCCGCGTGGGTGACGCCAAACTGGGCCTCTGGAGCGAAACTGGCACCTTCACCACCGACAACCGCGATGGCACTTTCACCTTCATCAACCTGGCGGATTCCCAGGCCAAGAACCTGGAGGAAGCCGAGCTGTCTGCCAACACCTTTGGCATTGCCCATACCACCGTGTCCGATGCTGACTTCATGGTCCTAAACGGCGACGTGGTGGACACGGGCCTGAAGGAAGAGGAATGGGGATGGGTCATGGACGCGGCGGAGGACACCCTGTACAACCTGCCCTTCATGGCCGTAGCCGGCAACCATGATGAGGACAACCAGTCCTTTTATGAGCACTTCAACATTGAGCCGGTGGAAGGCTCCTCCACCAAGTCTGGCGCCTACTACAGCTTTGACTATGAAAACACCCATTTCATCATGCTCAACACCAATGAGGATTCCCCCGAGTATGCCAACTTCACCCCCCGCCAGATTGGCTGGCTGAAGGCTGACGCCAAGGCCGCTGCCGAGCGCAAGGTGGACTGGCAGATTGTGGTCCTGCACAAGGGCCCCTACACCACTTCCAACCATGCCACCGACAGCGACATCATGAACGAAAACGGCGTGCGCCCAAAGGTGGCCCCCATCCTGGCTGAACTGGGCATCGACCTGGTGCTCCAGGGCCACGACCACATCTACGCCCTCTCCAAGCCCATCAACGAAAAGGGCGAAGCCCAGGAGCCGGTGTTGGTTGAGATCGATTACAAGGGCACGGCCATCCCCCACATGGAAAACCCCCAGGGCGTGGTCTACATGATTCCCAACACCGCCGGCCCCAAGGTGTACTACAAGAACAAGGATATCTTGACCACGGACGCCAATTACTATGACAAGTTTGTCACGGCGGAGGAAAACAGCGCCGCCAAGTACGCCACCGAAGCTGATGCAGGCCGCCCGCCGCGCAGCATCATCCAGAACTTTGTGGAAATCACCGTCACCAAGGACGCCATCTCCGCTGTGGTCTATGAGATTGACCGCAACCAGGGCGACACCCCCTATGTGCTGGACACCTTTGGCCTGCTGAAGAAATAAGCGCGGATTAATCAGACCACGAGGGGCTGCAGTCGACCTGCAGCCCCATTTTTCTTTATAAGAGTGTCTGTGGATACTTTAGCGATATTTTATTGATATTCCATCCGCACCAGGCGCAGCTTATCATCAATCTGTTTGATGAACTGGTCCAGGCTGATCACGCCGTTCATCATTTGATCCACCAATTCATACTCGCGCCAATAGGTCCTCCTTTGGGCGTTGCCCAGGCCGGAGAAGAGGAAGAAGTGGGAGAAGATCTCGTGCATTTCTTTGATTTCTTCCGTACTCGCGCGCAGGCGCCCTGTCTCCTTGATGCTGTCAAAATGCTCCTGCATGTATTTGATGGATTGCTCCAGGTTGCTCTTCTCAGCGCCCTGGGCCTTGTCCATCTGCTCTTTTAAGCGGTTGAGGGATTTTTCGGTAACAGCCAGATCCTTCTCGTAGCTGGGATTGGGGATTTCTGCTGTCCAGGCGGGGTCAAAGGCGGCCAGCACCAGCTCGTCCATCTTGGACAGGTAGTGCTCCATAAAGGAGATGGCGGCCTCCTTGTTGGGGCTGGTCTCCATGAGCGCCATCACGGACATGCTGGCGTCCAGATAGCCCTTTTGCCCTTCCTCATGGGGGGTGATCAGGATCTTGTAGCGGTTGCCGTCCTTGCTGCGGTTGTTTTGGATGGCGTATTGCGGTTCATAGCCCATGCCGGACTCAAACAGGGCCTTCTTTTCCCACATCGACTCCATCATGGCTATCTCCTCGGGGGATTCCCAATTGATTTCCCGGCTATAATCGCCAAAATCAGTGGCCAGGATTTTTTGAATCATTTCCCTAAAGACGGGTGTGTCAAAGGTCAAATCCTGCCCGCTGCCCAGAAGGTTGGCGGTGTAGCGCTCAATCACCTGGCTGATGAGGGAGCGCTTGAGGTTGCTGGAATCCGAGGCGAAGGTGTACTCGGGGTGCTCATCCCCCAAACCCTCCACCCAGCGGATGGCCAGGTCCACGTACTCCTGCAGGGTCGCTGGCATCGCAATGCCGACCTCCTGAAGGGGATTGGTGTAGGCGCTGATGGGGAAGGCCATCAGGGAGACGGGCAGCGCAAAGGTCTTTCCATTCTTCAGGAAGGAGTTGGTCAGGTTGGGCAACATGCCCTTTACATAATTCTGGATTTTTTCGCTACCGGACAAATCGGCTACATAGCCCTTTTGGATTAGCTTTTCAATGTCAAAATTGCTCGAGGACAGGGTCAAAAGGTCCACCGGCACATTGCGGGTTAGGAACATGGTGGCCAGCTCTTCCTCAGAGATGTTGTTGTGGAGCAGGCCTTCCACCCGGCGAAGCACCACCTTGTCCATCTCCATCAAAACGCGGGATGTGATCTGGTTGTCAAACATATAGCCTGCTGAGCGCAAGACAGTGTAGCCTAAAAGGCCTTTTTCAGTGCTCTCACGCAGGAAGATGTTCTGGGAGAAACCGATGACCAGGCGGCCATCGGACAGCTGGCCAAAGTCCCCTCTGGATGAGTAGTTTGAAAACATCGGCAAATAACCGATCAGCTTTTGCTCCTTGCTTGGTACGTCAATCCGGTAAATGTCGGAATCCGTCGCGGTAAACAGCGCGTTTTCACCCTGGTCATAATAAAACCGGGTGTTCCCGCTATTATCCGTTGGGAGGGCAATTTCCGTCGGGCTTAAGGTGTCTGACGCCAAGTCATAGATTTGGAGCAGGGTTGGGAGTGGAGCCCCGGTTTGCGGGTCATAGCGGTTGCTCATGTCCACCTGGATGGTCAGCGCTTGCCCTTCCTTATAGGGAGACAAGGCGGCCAGTTTGGTGGTTTTTTTGGTTGCCTTTTCCCCGGTTTTCAGGTCATAGGTGTACAGGTCCGTTTCCGCACCATCATAATTGAACGCTTTATAGTAGAGCTTGTCCCCGATGACCTGCATCCATTCCGGCTGTTGAAAGGCCTGATAAGGCGGGTCGCCCACGATGAACTCCTCCAGATCCAGTTTTAATGGATCAGAGAAAACCAGGTCGTCCCCCTCCAGTGTCAGGGTGAAGAGGGCTTGCCGCCCGCCGTCCAAGGCCAAAAGGCGCTCCCCATCTGTTATCAGGAGGTCAATGATGGGCACGCCCTCCTCCGGCTTGGTCTTCATGTCGCGGAAGGACCAGCGGTCCGGGTCCAAATCCGCGTGCTTTTTGGCGCGCTCATCCCCAGGCTGCCAGGTATAAAAAGCGAAATTGGTCAGGATATAGACCCTGTCCTTGAGGACGACAGCGGAGCGGATGCTGTCCTGGGTGTCCATCAACTCGCTGCCAAAGAGGTTGGTGACCTCCTTTTCCTGGGCCAGAGTGGTCCATGGCAGGAGGGAGAGAAAGAGGAAAAGCGCCATCAGGCTGGTGAGCATGGTTCTGCTTTTTTGCCTTGTCTGCTTGCTGTTCATGAAGCCTCCTTGTGGGTTTTGATGATACCCGCTTAATAAACGCGGGGGGGAAGGGATTTCATTCATCTGAATAAAGTTATTAAACTTTGACCTGGGTCAAAGATTCTTGCGCAGAACCTTGATAAGCTGTAGCCATCAAGAAAGCAAACAGGAGGAACCACCATGACCAACTACCAAAATTACCAGGAAGCCGCAAAGGACCTGATGAAAACTTTAAGCCAATACGTGCCCGTGGTGGACCGCGTGCATGGCGCGCACCACCCGGAGTTCCATAAGGTTCGTGCCTTGTTTGATCAAATCCAGAATAAAACCAGGCTGGCGGGCAAAAACACCCCGGATTTAAAGGCGGAGTTTGTGAGCCTGCGCCAGGTTTCCGACAATTACCAAGTGCCCCAGGACGTCTGTGAGAGCTATGAGGCGGTCTACCAGATGCTTCAAAGCCTGGACACTGCCTATCACCTTGAAGGAGGACAGCATGCAGCGGCTGATTCTTAAAAGCAAACGTAAAATCACCCTCATCAGCGGCATCCTGGTGGCCGCGGCCTACCTGCTCCATTACCTCTTTCAAAAGGAAAATGTGGCCCAGGTCCTGATGCTCATCGCCTCCATCATTGGCGTTTTGCCCATCGCGCTGCAGGCCTATCAAGCGCTTTTGGTCAAGGTCATCTCCATTGATGTCTTAGTTACCATCGCGGTCATCGGCGCTTTCATCATCGGCAATTATGAGGAATCCGCCGTGGTCACCTTCCTCTTCCTGTTTGGGGATTATCTGGAGCTGCGCACGCTTAATAAGACCCGCTCCGCCATCCGGGAGCTGACCGAAATGGCGCCGGAGAGCGCGCTGAAATTGATGGAGGATGGCAGCTATCAGGAAGTGGACATTGAGGAGGTCGACATCGGGGACAGCCTGCGCGTTTTAACCGGGGCCAAGGTGCCAGTGGACGGCAAGGTCATCTCAGGTGAGGGCCATGTCAATGAGGCCAGCATCACGGGGGAGGCCGTGCCCGCGCACAAGGTGGAAGGCGATTTGGTCTTTGCCGGCACCATCCTGGAGAACGGCACCCTGCACATTCTGGCTGAGCGCGTGGGCGAGGACACCACCTTTTCACGCATCATTGAGCTGGTGGAGGAGGCCCAGGATAAGAAGTCTGAGGCTGAGCGCTTCATCGACCGCTTCTCCAAGTGGTATACGCCCCTGGTCCTGATCCTGGCCTTTGTGGTTTGGCTATTCAGCCAGAACATTGAGCTGGCCATCACCATCCTGGTCCTGGGTTGTCCGGGCGCTCTGGTCATCGGTGTCCCGGTGTCCAACGTGGCCGGCATCGGCAATGGCGCACGCCATGGCGTGCTCTTAAAGGGGAGCGAGGTCATCCACGACTTCAGCAGGGTTGACACGATGGTTTTTGACAAGACCGGCACCCTGACCATCGGCCGCCCGCGGGTGGACACCGTTCTCCACTATCAGGGGGACAAGGGAGAAACCTTAAACCTGCTGTACAGCGTTGAAAGCCAGTCCGACCACCCCCTGGCCCGTGCCATTACGGAGCATTTATCTGGCAGCGAAACTTACCCTGTTGATCAGACAGATGTGGTCAAGGGCGGCGGCATCATCGCTACTGTCAATGGGCATACCGTAGCCCTGGGCAACAAAAAGCTGATGGAGAGGGAAGGCATCCCCCTGGATGAACAGGCAACGCAGGACATCAAGCGCCTTGAAAAAGAAGGCAATTCCCTGGTGTTGGTGGCGGTGGACGGTGTTTTTAGCGCCTTGGTGGGCATCCGTGACCAACTGCGCCCCGGCGTGAAGGAAGACTTAAATCGCTTAAAGCGCCTGGGGGTCAAACGCCTGGTGCTGCTCTCCGGGGACAACCAGGGCACGGTGGACCTGGTCGCCCATGAACTGGATCTGACAGAAGCCCATGGCCACATGCTGCCGGAGGACAAGGCCGCCTTCATCAAGGACCTGATGGCAAAAGGTCAGATCGTGGCCTCTGTGGGCGACGGGGTCAACGACAGCCCCTCCCTGGCCTTATCCCAGATCGGCATCGCCATGGGCAGCGGCACGGATGTGGCCATTGAAACCTCTGATGTGGTGCTGATGAACTCAGACTTTGCCCGATTGCCCCATGCCCTGGGGCTGGCCAAGGCCACAGCCCGCAACATGCTGCAAAACATTGTCATCGCCGTGGGCGTGGTGGTGGTCCTGCTCATTGCCCTCTTCTTCAGTTCATTTATGAACATGTCCATTGGCATGCTGGTGCACGAGGCCAGCATCCTGGTAGTCATCCTCAACGGCATGCGCCTCTTGCGATACAAACTCAAAAAGAACCATTAAAAAAGGAGAAATCAACATGAAAAAAGCAACCATCCAGCTGGAAACCCTGACCTGCCCCTCCTGCATGACCAAGATTGAGGCCGCGCTCAAGGGCGTTGAGGGCGTCAACAAGGATACCCTGAGCGTTTCCTTCAACACCAGCAAGGCCAAGGTCGATTTTGACGAGGGCAAGACGGACATTGAAGCCATCACTTCCCGCATCACCCAATTGGGCTATGAGGTCAAAAAGATCCAGGTGAAGGACGCCTAAACCGCGCAAAAGAAAGCCCCGGCCGTGTGATGCGCGCCGGGGCTTTTGCTGTTTATTTTGATGCCTAGAAAGGGTAGCTTTTGAGGTATTCCCCCACAGACCGGCTCATCTCCCGGGCAAAATCGGAATTGTACTTGCGCGCGCAAAAGGCCTGGATAAAAGGTTCAAACTGGAAGCCTTCATCGCCCCTTTTGAGCATCTTTATGATTTCTTCCCTGTCCATCAACCGGTAGCCGTTTTTATGCACAAGGCAAGAAAGATCCGGGCGACTGGGCTTTTCGCGCGCCTGCTGCTGGGGCGTGGGGTAGCCAAAGACCAGCATCAACGCCGGGAACACCAGGTCTGGCAAACGCAGCATCTCCCGGTGGATTTCTATGTTTTCCATGATGTCCCCGATATAGCAGGAGCCGATGCCCAGGCTTTGGGCGGCCATGACGGCGTTTTGAGCGGCGATGCTGGCGTCCGTGACGGCCAGCATCAAGTCCCCCGGGCCGGGCTGGCGGGGGTCACAGCCGCCATAATGATAGGCGTCCATCCATTTTTGCAAATCAGCGCAGAAGATCAGCACCAGGGGCGCTTTTTTGATAAAGGGTTGGTTGTCACAGCTGATGGCAAGCCTGTCCTTGAGCGCCTGGTCGGTGATGTGAAGGATGGTGTACAGCTGCTGGTTCCCGGCGCTGGGGGCCATGAGGGCGGCGCGCAGAATCTGCTCCACCGCCTCCTCCGGGACAGGTTGATCCAGATACGCGCGAACGGACTTGCGCTCATAAAGGGACTTTATCATGTCGTTCATTGATTAACCCTTCTGATGAACCGGCTTGTTTTGATCCGGATGGTATTTCTTGATGGAATAAACCTGTAAAACGGTGACAACAACCGCGGTTAACAGGGAGAAGATCAGCAGCCGGCTGGTCAAGCCGTTTGCGATGAAGAGGGCGGCCAGGCTGGAGCCCAGGGCAGTGCCCAATTGAATGCAGGAGCCGTTTAAGCTCAACAAAAAGCTGGACTGGTTGCGGGTCTCCTGGGCAACGCCGGAGTTGAGCTGCAAGCCCATGAACCAGGCGCTCATCACCCAGAAGGCAATCAATAAAACCATGGCCCAAAGCGTGTTTTGGAACAAGAGCATCATCGCCACCACCACCGTTTGGAAGATCGCGCCCACCAGCATGCTCCTGGCGTAGCCCAGGTGGTCAGATACCCGCCCGCCCAGATAATTGCCTGTAAAGCTACCCAGGCCAAAGAGCATGAGATAAAAGCTCATCTGGCTTTCGGCCCGTGGGAAGAGGTGGAGCAAAAAGGGCGTCACATAGGTATAGACCCCGTGATAGCCCATGAACATCACAAAGGTGAAGATAAGAACCAAAAAGACCTGGGGCTTATTAAGCAGGCGCAGCTCGTTTTTCAGGTCCAGCTTGAATGGCTCCTCCTGGCTGCTGTCCAGGTTCTTTTGAAAATAATACAGGCAAAGGGCCATCAGGGCGCTCAGGCCCCAGAACACAGCGCGCCAGTCCATGGCGTCGGATAACAGCCGGGTTAAGGGGATGCCCACCACCAGGGCCAGGGAATTGCCCGCGATCAAAAGCGCCAGGGAGCGGCCCAGGCGCTCGCGCTGGGCCATGGCTACGACAGTCCCCGTCGCCAACACGCCATAGCTGTTGATGGTGATGCCAGAGAGCAGCCGCAGGGCCAAAAGCCCGGTAAAGCTGCCCGCAAAGACCAGGAGGATGTTTAGGAGGATGGACAGCGACAGCATGATCTTTAACAGCAGCACCCGGTTGACCCGGCGAAAGAATATCAAGGTCAGGGGCACGCCGATGGCCGCGCCATAGGCGTGCATGGTGTTCATGAGGCCCGCGCTGGCGACAGACACCCCCAGGGAAACAGCCAATTTGTCCAGGATGCCGGAGAAAAAGAATCCGGTCATGGACAGGACAAAGTTCATCAGGGTAAACATGACCAGGGTTTGCTTGCTCTTGCTCATTAAAGGGCTCCTGCTATTTGTCTATCAAGTTTCAGAATTCCTTTGAAGCATACCATTTTATCCCCTGTTTGCAAAGGGTCTGGGCGCTCCTTTGCTTTGTTGACTTTGAAAGGCCATCCCTGTATATTTTTCAATGTGCTTTGAGGGGCAAGAAGCCCTTTTTGAAAGGAAAAACAATGCGTTTAATGAAGCGGTTTTTATGTAGTCTGCTGGCTTTAGTGATTATCTTGCCCGCCATGGCGCTGGCGCAAACCACGCCTGTTACAGGCAGCTATCTGCACTTTGGCCATTTCCCGCAGGATGCTTTGGGGCAGGAAAACGCGCCCATTCTCTGGCGGGTCCTGTCTGTAAGGGACAATCAAGCCTATCTTTTGAGCGAGCTTGTGCTTGACGCAAAGCCCGCCAATGGGCAGGGGGAGTACAAGGATTTTGAATCCTCCACCCTCAAAGCATGGCTCAATGAGGATTTTTTCAAAGCCGCCTTCTTAAACGAGGAGGCTTTGGCCCTCCTGCCCCAGGAAAACGGCCTGATAGTCAGCCTGCCCTCTGCCAATGATTTGCGCAAGGAGGAGTACGGCTTTTTGCGGGAGGAGGACAGGGTCACCACCGCCACGGATTTTGCCAAGGCCCAGGGGGTGGAGGTCTATCGCAGCGGCGAGGCCAGCTATTGGATGGCGGATGCCTCAAAAAGCAGCAAGGATTCCCAGCGCCGCGTAATGGAAAAAGGCTCCATGGGCTATTTCCGCGCCATTTCGCCCAATATTGGCGTCAGGCCTGCCATCCTGCTGGACTTGGGCTTATTGACCCTTGCTGATGGCCTTGGCACCAGGGATATGCCTTATATCCTGTCCGCTTCCAAAGAGGCGGCCGTCCTGCCCAGTCCTGCCCCGGAAATCGCCCCCACGGCCGCGCCTGAAATCGAGAAACGCGCCTTCGCGGGCTTGATGAGCGAGGGCTTCCCAGCCTTGACGGAGGAAGGCTTCCTCAAAGCGGGTGAAGAAGAATTTATCCAGATTGACGCGGACAAGGGCTTATGGCGTTATGCGTCCCAAAGCCTGCGCATTGTGATTGAAAAGACCAAAAACGAGGGCTTGAAGTTCAACGTCCTCCTGGCCCACATCTTTGTGGCCGCAGGCGAGCAGGGCTTCCACATGGTGCCGCACACCAAGGGGCAGTTGACCGTCAACCGCGAGCTGTACAAGGGTAAGCCGGCAGAAATTGCCAGGGAGAACAACCTGGTCTTCTCCATGGACGGGGATTATTACATCTACCGTGTAGCCCGGAATGCCCGCCGTGCGGGCTATGCCATTGGCATTGTGATTCGGGATGGCGAACTGGTCTTTGACATGCCGGCCTCTGACAGCCGCTCCGCCTACCCGCCGCTGGACCTCTTGGCGCTGTATAAAAACGGGGACATGAAGGCCTTTTCAGCCACAGAAATCACCAGCGCGCAGCTGCTGGCGGATGGGGCGATGGACGTGCTGTCCTTTGGCCCGGTTCTCATCAGGGATGGAAAAATGAACACCTTCCATGAGCGCCTGGGCAACACGCCCCAGCCGCGCGCGGCCATTGGCATGATCTCCCCCGGGCATTATGTGGCCGTGATCATTGAGGGCCGCATCACTGGCAGCAAGGGCGCCAGCGTCACGCAGACTGCCGAATTGATGCGGGACTTGAACTGTCAGGTGGCCTTTAACTTGGACGGTGGCTGGACCAGCGCCATGGTCTTCATGGGCAAACAGCTTAACCAATTGGACAATTCCGGCGTGCACAACAATGCCCGCACCCAGAATGAAATCATGGGCCTGGGGTACACCAAGGCGTATCAAGAAGGGAAGGTGCCATAAGTTGAGCAAATCCGCCGCCTTTTCTGGGAAAACTATTGTCATCACCGGGGTCTCCCAGGGCATCGGCCTGGCCCTGGCCAAGTCATTTCTGGCGCAAAACGCCCAGGTCATTGGTGTGGACCTCAAGCCCTGTCCGATTGATTTGTCTTTGTTTTTGCAGGGCGATCTGGCGGACCCGGTATTTTTGGAAGAAATTGCCTTAAAAACAATTGAAAACTACGCGCAGGTGGATATCCTCATCAACAACGCCATGCGCGCTTATGGCGGCATTTTTGACTGCGGCTATGAGGATTTTCTGACCGCCCAGCACGTTGGCGTCGCCGCGCCCTATTTTTTGACGAAACTCTTCTTGGATGCCTTTTCAAAGGGCGCGTCCATCCTCAATATCTCCTCCACCAGGGCCTTTCAGTCCCAAGGGGGGACGGAGAGCTATACAGCCGCCAAGGGCGGCATCACCGCCCTCACCCACGCGCTTTCTATCAGCCTCTCGGGCAAGGTCCGGGTCAACGCCATCGCGCCAGGCTGGATAGATACCACAGGCGCGGTATTTGAAGGCGCGGACCTGGCCCAGCATCCGGCGGGCCGCGTGGGCGAGCCAAATGACATCGTAAGCGCTGCCATCTTCCTCTGCTCTGACCAGGCCTCCTTCATCACCGGGCAGACCCTTGTGGTGGACGGCGGCATGAGCAAAAAAATGGTCTACCACAACGATGAGGGCTGGCACTTTATGCCCTGATGGGCTACACTGAAAGGGAACACCCAAATACATTCATATCGGAGGAGCCATGTTTCGCAATAATGAGTACCAGGATTTAACCGTCACATCTGACTTGCGCCTGCCCATGACCACCACCCTGGTGCCGCACCCAAACCGGGACAGCGCGCTGTATAATGCGCGGCTCTCGCCTTATAGCTTGCTTTTAAACGGCACCTGGGATTTTGAGCTTCTTTCAAACCCCGGTGAAATCCCGGAAAACCCGGCGGATTTGGCCCCGCAGGGCAAGATCGCCGTGCCCGGCTCCTGGCAGATGCAAGGCTATGGCAAGCCCCAGTACACCAACGTGGCCTTCCCCTTTCCCTATGACCCGCCCTTTGTGCCGGATGAAAACCCCGTTGGCGTCTATAAAACCCGCTTCACCCTGCCGGAGTCCTTTTTGGGCCGGCAGACCCGCCTTCGCTTTGAGGGGGTGGACTCCTGCTTTTATCTGTATGTGAACGGGCAGTATGCCGGCTTCTCCAAGACCCCGCACCTGGCCGCCGCCTTTGATATCAGCCCCTTTGTGAAGGAGAAGGAAGAGAACGAGCTGTTGGTGCTGGTCTTCCAAATGTCAGACGGCAGCTACCTGGAGGATCAGGACAAATGGCGATTGCACGGCATCTTCCGGGATGTAATGCTGTTAAGCTTTGGCGAATCGCGGATTGAGGATGTGAAGGCCTTGGCCGGCCTGGACAATGACAATGAGACGGGCACCCTCTTTGTCGTAGTATCCGTTGCAGGCAAGGGCCCGGTCAAATTGAGCGTGATGGACGGGGACACCCTTTTAAAGGAGCAGGAGGTCAAGGTCAAAGACGGCCAGGCCCAGGCGGATTTCCGCTTCCCTGGAATCTTGCCCTGGAGCGCTGAAACGCCCAAGCTCTACACCCTGCTTTGTGAAATCAAGGGCCAGGCGGAAGCGGTCAAGATTGGCTTTCGCAGGGTTGAAATCATCGGCTCCCGCTTTCATGTCAATGGCAAGTCCGTCAAGCTCCTGGGCGTCAACCGCCACGACACCCACACCACCCTGGGCGCTGTGATGCCCCTTGAGGTCTTAAGGCAGGATGCCCTCCTCATGAAGAAGAGCAACATGAACACCGTGCGCACCGCGCACTACCCATCAGACCCCCGGTTTCTGGACATCTGCGATGAGGTCGGGCTGTATGTGGTGGACGAGGCGGACATTGAGTGCCACGGCGTCAACATCTTTGACACCTATCATTTGATTGCCAAAGACAGCGCCTGGGAAAAGCAGTTTGTGGACAGGGGTGTGCGCATGGTGCAGCGGGACTTTAACCACGCCTGTGTCGTCATGTGGTCCCTGGGCAATGAGTCCGGCTATGGCGTCAACCATGTGAAGATGGCGCAGGCCATGCGCGCGCTTGACACCAGCCGTCCTATTCACTATGAGCAGGACGCACAAGGGGAAACCGCCGACCTCATCTCCCAGATGTATACCTCCATTCCCAATCTCATCCGCCAGGGCCGTGAAAAGGGCCAAAAACCCCTCTTTTTGTGCGAATACGCCCATGCCATGGGCGTGGGGCCCGGCAACCTGGAGGATTACTGGCAGGCCTTCCAAAAGCATGAGCGCTTAATCGGCGGCTGCGTCTGGGAGTTTGTGGACCATGGCCTCCTGCAGGTCAACGAAAAGGGCCAGGAATACTACGCCTATGGCGGGGACTTTGGCGAACAGCCCCACGACGCCAACTTCTGCGTGGACGCGCTGTGCTACCCGGACAGGACGCCGCACACCGGCCTTTTGGAAGTGACCCATGTCCTGCGCCCGGTGCGCGCACGGTGGTCCAATGAAAAAGAGGGCAAAATCAGCCTGAGCAATCATTACGATTTCACCGATCTTTCCGCCCTCACCCTGACCTGGCAGGTTGGGAAGGCCGGGCGCGTCCTGGCGTCCGGGCAAAAGGCTTTAAAGGGCCGCCCTGGCAGGACGGCCGTCATTTCCCTGCCCCTGCCCGCCTACGAACAGGGCAGCGTCCTCACCCTCGTTTTTGCGCTCAATGACGCCACCCCCTGGGCAGACGCCGGCTTTGTGGTTGCCCGGGATCAGTTGCCCCTCACCCTGGGCCAGGCAGCCAAAAAGGCAGTCCTGCCCCAGGTGAACCTGCGCCTGAAAGCAGGGGAGAGCCGGATTGTGGTCACCTCCGGCCAGGCTGTCTATACCTTCACCCGCGAGGGCAAGGGGCTCTCAAGCCTGGTTTTATCCGGCACGGAGCTTTTAAAGGAAGCGGTCACCGCCAGCCTCTACCGTGCCAGCACGGACAATGACCGCGGTTGGGGCAAGTTGGCCCAGCGATGGAAGGACAGGGGCCTGGACAAGTTCCTGCTGCGCGTAACAGCCTTTTCTGCCCAGGAAAACAAAGATGGCATCACCGTTTCCCTTGAAACTGTGGCCGCGCCCAAGTCCCTTCGGCCGATCCTCACCCTAAAACAAACTTATCTTTTCCAAAAGGATGGACAGGTTAAGTTAAGCGCGGAATATATCCCGCACACCCTTGAGCAGGATCTGTACCTGCCGCGCCTGGGCCTTAAGTTCCAGATGCCGGAGGCCTTCTCCCAACTGACCTGGCTGGGCCGTGGGCCACATGAGTCCTACCCGGACATGAAGACCAGCGCCCTCTTGGGCCGCTATGACAGCACCGTCAAAGACACCCATGAGCCCTATGTCTTCCCCCAGGAGAATGGCTCCCATGAGGATACCAGCCTGCTTATGGTGCATTCCTTGGCTGGCCAGGGCCTGGTGGTCGCCTCTTTAGAAGGTTTCTCTTTCAGCGCGCACAACTACACTGTTGCCCAACTGGAAGCCGCCCGCCACACCCCGGATGTGCCCATGGGCGACTTCACCCAGGTGTTGATTGACGGCAAAATGGGCCCCCTGGGCAGCAACTCCTGCGGGCCTGAGCCCCTGGAGGAGGGCAGGCTCTATCTCCATGAGCCCAGGACCTTCCATTTCACCCTCTTAGCGGCGGACTTGCAAGCCCTGCCAGAGCTCTCCCTGCTGGAAGAAGCGCTCAAGGATTAAGGGAACGCTGGGGAAAGACACTGGGGGCCTTCTTGAAAGAAAGCCCCCAAACCCCCTTGGCACTTTAGCGTCTATATATCAAATAATAAAAGTTTTTGCGCCGCTTTTTTCAAAAAGCGGCCGTTTCCTTCTTATTTGCTTCCCATGTGAGAAAATGACCTTCACCGCCGTCTAATGGATGGAACGGTTCCAGAACAACAAAGGAGAACCCAGTGGACAAAGCGTTTTATGTCAGCCAGATTGAAGAACACAGCGG
Source organism: uncultured Christensenella sp. (assembly GCA_964405705.1). Classification (GTDB taxonomy): domain Bacteria; phylum Bacillota; class Clostridia; order Christensenellales; family Aristaeellaceae; genus UBA6115. Next base: position 3,595 of record CAYOOZ010000010.1, on the reverse strand, counting down.
CCTGCTCTACCGTGTGGCATTGAGCATTCTGAGCAATGACGAGGATTGCAAGGATGCCCTGCAGGAGGCCGCGCAAAAGGCCTGGGAAAAGCGACATACCTTACGGGAAGAGCGGTATTTTGCCACCTGGGTGGTGCGCATCCTCATCAATGAATGCCATAACCTTAAGCGGAAAAGCCGCAGGGTGGTGCTGGTGGAGCGCCTGGCTGAAAGCGAGGATGTGACATCGCAGGACAATACAACCTGGCTGGTATTGGATAGCCTGCCAGAAAAATACCGCATCCCCCTGGTGCTGCGATACTCAGAAGGCATGAACGAATGCGAGATCGCCAAGGTGTTGCGCCTGCCCTCCTCCACCATCCGCGGCCGGCTACACCGGGGAAAACAGATGCTCAGGAAGGAGCTTGAAGAATGAATAATAAACCCTTAGACCTCAGACCAGCCTTTCCGGACATGCCGGAGGAGGTCAAACAGGCTCTGCTACGGACCGCCCGCGCGGTCAGGGAGGATGAGAAAGTGAAACGGTTTTCAGTCAGAACTTTGGCGCTCGCGGCGCTGATCATACTGTCCACCATGGCACTGGCTTACGCGGCCTTCCATTCTCAGGTGGCGGAGTTCTTTGGCAAGCGCTATGGGGAGGACACCCAGTCCTGGCTTTTACAGGGGCAGGTGGCAACGCCCGGGGACAGCTTTACTTTTGAAGACGTCACCTTTGCCCTAGAGGAAGTCATTTACAAGAACAAGGGCCTCTATGGGCTGATCCGCGTAAACGGAGAAAAGGCGGAGCAAGCCGGGGTACTTCCAAACAACATTGGCGTGGATGAGGGCCCGCTGCTTCCCATCCCGGTGGTGGGAATAGATGAGGAAAAACAGGATGACGGCAGCGTGCTGTTTGCTTTTGAGATATCCGATGCCATGGTGGTTGGGGAGGGAAAAACCTATACCCTTAACTTGAGCGTCCAGGTCGCGGGGCAGTCCACCAATTGGGAAGTGACTGTGGAGCCCAAAGCCACGGCGGAAATGGAAGATTTGACCAAGAAGGCGGAGGCACTGCCCCCGCTTGTGTCTGGAATCACGCCCATCTTACCTCAGGAATACGAGGAAAAGGGCACCCTGCCCATTTATCAGGCCATTCTGCGCGATTTTGGCGCGGCACTTGACCCGTCGCTGTTTAACCAGAGCGGCATTATAGAGCAGCATGCATACCATCTGGTGTTTCAGGATGAGGCCAGGCTGGAATGCGCGCCTGAAGCGCTGTTTTATAATGAATACAAGGGAACCTACAACGGCAACTACAAGGAGAAAGATCAGCCTGAAATGATACTTCAGCTACCCACTTTGAGCACTGCCGCGGGCGATTTGGCCAACCATTACCACTTTGGCTGGTATCAAAATCAGACGAACATCGGCAAGCTCACTTTGGACAAGACAGATCTGTCCGGCCTTACCCTGAAGGACGCGCAAAAAAAGGTGGAGGATCTGCTCAACAAGTTGGATTTACAGGGCTACTCCCGCGTCTATGCCCTGGACATGGACATCGCCCGCATCAAGACCCTGGGAGAGAGCCAGAATGCCTGGATTGCTTCCAACGTCTCAAACGCGCCTATCCTGGATTACTCCAAGGTCACCTCCGACAACGAGGGCTACTACCTGCGCTATGAAAATGGCATAAAGGGCGATGGTGATTTTATCATCACTGCTTATGTGACCAAGCAAGGCATCGTTTCCTTCACAGCGCGTGACTCCTACAAAAAGGGCGGGATCCTTACGACCCCCGAAAAGCTAATTTCAGCCGATACCATCCCAGCACGCCTAGCCGAAGAAATCACCAAGTCCCGCTTTGCTGACATGGCTGTCCGTGAAATCATCAGCCTGGAACTCACCTATGCTCCAACCCGCGCCCAGAACAAGGCTGAGGGCCTGGTCTTTACCCCTGCCTGGCTCATCAAGTATTACGATACCGACAGCAGGGCATATGAGGCCTTCGCGATCTTCAACGCCGTGGACGGCACCTTGATCAGTGCCATGTTTATCTAAAGGACGCTGGGGAGCGCTTTAAAAAGCGCTCCCCAGACCTCTGTGAACCTTATCATAAAAGTTTTTACGCCGCTTTTTTCAAAAAGCGGTCGTTTCTATTAATAGTCCTCTTCCCGGTACAGCTCAATCAAGGCCTGGGTGCCCAGGTCGCCCTTGCCCTTTTTGACCAAGCTCTGGTAGAGCTTCAGCACGCGCTTTAAGACAGGCAGCTTGATGTTCCGATTCCTGGATTCATCCAGGGCGATGGCCAGGTCCTTGACAAAGTGCTTGGTGTAAAAGCCGGGGGCCATGTCGTTATGAAGCATTTTGGTGCCGTTGTTGGACAGCTGCCAGGATCCGGCTGCGCCCTGGGAGATGGCTTCCATCAGTTTATTGGTGTCAAGGCCGGTTTTTTCTGCGTAGCGGATGGCCTCTGCCACGCCGGAGACCGCGCCCGCTATGGCAATCTGATTGGCCATCTTGGTGTGCTGGCCCGTGCCGTCAGGCCCGGTGTACACAATGCGTTTGCCCATGCACTCAAACAGGGGCAGGGCCGCCTCAAAATCCGCCTGTTCTCCGCCCGCCATGATGGCCAGGGTGCCCTCCCTGGCGCCCTTGTCCCCACCAGAGACCGGGGCGTCCAAGGGGCGCAGGCCTTTGCGGCGCGCTTTTCTGGCAATCTCCTGCCAGAGGCTGGGGCTGGTGGTGGTCATGTCAATGACCAAAGCGCCCTCCCTGGCGGATTTGAGGATGCCGTTTTGGCCCAGGTAGACCTCCTCCACGTCCTGGGGGAAACCAACCATGGTGATGACGGCGTCCGCGCTTTGCGCGCAGCCCTTGACATTGTCATACAGCGTCGCGCCTTCCAGGACCAGGGCTTGGGCCTTTTTGGGGGTTCTGGTGTACAGGGTGAGGGAGTGCCCGTTTTTCATCAGATTGCGCGCCATGGCCTCCCCCATGACCCCGATGCCAATAAAGGCGATGTTCATAGATTTTCCTCTTTCTGAGTATTGGATTGTTTGCCCGAGAGGGCCAGTTCGCTCTCTGGGTCAAACACCTCGCTGCTGTCATTGGACTGGGTTTCTTGGATGAGGCCCTTGCGGTAGGCGGCGATGAGGGCTTCTAAGTCCTTGATTTCAAGGGCCATCTTTTCGCCAGCGTCGGTCTCCTTCACCAGCATGCGCTGGGGCAGCTTTTCCACCACCTGCAGGACCGGGCTGTCAAACAGCTCCTCATCCAGGTTGTCCCAGACCGGGTGCTGGGCCAAGGCAAAGGAGTGGGAGTTGAAGATCAGGGTGTAGCCCCCTATGCCGGTGGTGCCCTGGTAGGCCTTGGAGATGCCGCCGTCAATCATGTATAGCCGGCCTTTTCCCTTGACTGGGCTTTCTCCCTGCTTGATCTTAACGGGCACGTGGCCGTTAATGATGTGGCCGGTATCGGGGTTTAGGGAGAAGGCGGAGAGGATTTTGCGGCAGGCCTCTTCCTCTTCAATCAAGCTGTAATAGGCGTTCATGACCTCTTTGTGCGTGCTCTTTTCCTCAATCAGGGCGCGCTCAAAGGTGGCCATGCGGTCCTTGCC